>JAQBPE010000382.1 GCA_028287685.1 Cyanobacteria bacterium RYN_339
CATCACGACGGTGTCCGGGGCCGCGGCGACCTTGCGCATCCAGTCCAGGTCCGGTTTCGCGGCGATCTTGGCGTGGTCGCCCACGGGGCGCCAGGTGGCTACCTCGAGTTGGCGCAGCTTGTAACCCCGCGCCTCGACGTAGCTTTCAAGACCCTCGATTACGCGCCCGGGCGGCGTCCCATCGTCGGGATCGGTTTCCATGTGCTCCGCGAGCGCCTTGATCAGTTGAACCTGCCCGGCATGGTCGGTGCCCGGCACGAGCCCCACGAGGTTGCGCGCCCGTGCCAGGTAGATCAGGCCATCAGACACCGCGGTCGGCGCGCAGTAGTTCGCGCCGTCCTTCTCGAAGCTCGGATCCTTCTGGCAGAAGCACGGCGTCTGGGCGGCCTTCGTGACGGCGTCGGCGGCGCCGGTCAGGAAGGCCAGCGCGACCGCGGCAAGGGAGATGACCAGGCGCATGGCTTACCTCGTGAAGTGATACAGGGTCGGCGTGGCCCGGCCGTCCGCCAGCTCCAGGATCCCATAGCTGTAGTCCGGCATACGGCGCTTGTCCGTGGGCGAGCCCGGGTTCAGGTACCAGACGCCGGCTTCCTGGGTGCACTCCGGGACGTGGCTGTGGCCGTAACAGACGACGTCCACGTCCTTGAAGGTGTGCCTGGCCACGGCGCGGGCCGGGTGGCGGCGGTCGTCGCCGTGGGTCAGGCCGATGCGCACGCCGGCCAGCGTCACGACCTTGGTGCGGCCGTAGCGCAGCACCAGGCCCGGGCCATCGTTGTTGCCGGCCACGGCTTCCAAAGGGGCGATCGCCTCGAACAGCGCCGGCACCTCGTCGCCCGTGAAATCTCCCGTGTGCAGGATCAGGTCCACGCCCTGCAGGCCCGCCACAAGGGCGCGGGGCAGCCCGCCGAAGTGCGGGAGGTGGGTGTCGGAGACGATGCCGATGCGCATCCCCTATAATAGCGTGTCCCAGCCACGGAGGAAGCCATGCGCCACACCCTGTCCACGGTCCTGATGTTGTCGTTGCTGGCCGTGCCGCCCGGCTACGCCCAGGTCCAGCGCGATCCCAACACCGGCACCACCTCCACCGGCCCCTGGAGCGGCCCCAACCGCACGCCCCCGCCGAACGAGCCCTGGCACCGGCCCGCAGAGCCCTCGGCCACCCCGTCGCTCTCGCCGCAACAGACGGAGCCCCGCCACACCGGCAAGCCCACGCCCACGCCGCGGCCGCTGCCCACCTACAAGCCATTCGCCCAGCCGTCCTACAAGCCCACGCCCACGCCGCGCCCCGTCGTTTCGCGCAAGCCGGCCAAGCCGTTCGCCATGCCGCCGGGCTGGGCCTGGCGCAACCCCGGGCCCAGCGTGAAGGCCAAGCACGGCGCCGTGGCCTGCGTGAACGGCCAGGCCAGCCGCGTGGGCGTGCAAATCTTGGAGAAGGGCGGCAACGCTGTGGACGCGGCGATCGCCGTTGCCTTCGCGCTGGCCGTGGTCTACCCGGTCGCCGGCAACCTGGGCGGCGGCGGGTTCATGATCGTGCGCAACGCCAACGGCGAGGTGGCCGCCTTGGACTACCGAGAGACCGCGCCGGGCCGCGCCAGCCGCAACATGTTCCTGGACCCCAACGGCAACCTCACGCCTGCCAGCCGCGTGGGCGCGCTCAGCGTGGGCGTGCCGGGCACGGTGGCCGGCATGGAGGCCGCCCACAAGCGCTTCGGCCACCTGCCCTGGGCCCAACTGGTGGCGCCCGCCATCGCCCTCGCGCGCGACGGCTTCATCGTGAACGCCAACCTGGCGGGCTCCTTCCGCACCGCGCAAGACTCCCTGCTCCGGTTCGAGGAGACGCGTCGCGTGTTCCTGCAGGGCCACACCTTCCCGCAAGACGGCTGGCAGCTCAAGCAACCGGACCTGGCCCGCACGCTGGGGCTGATCGCGAGCCAGGGCGCCAAGGGCTTCTACCAGGGCCGCACGGCCCAACTGATCGCGGCGGACCAGGCGGCGAACGGCGGGCTGATCACCATGGCCGACCTCGCGCACTACCAGGTGAAGTGGCGCCAGCCCATCCAGTTCACCTACCGCGGCCACCGCGTCTACTCGATGCCGCCCCCCAGCTCCGGCGGCGTGGCGCTCGCCGAAATCATGAACATCCTGGAAGGCGTGAACCTGGGCGCCATGGGCTGGGGCAGCCCGGAGCACCTGCACTGGGTGGCGGAGGCGCAGGTGCGCGCCTTCGCGGACCGCAACGCCTACCTGGGCGACCCGGAGTTCGTGCCCAACCAGCCGGTCTCGCGCCTGATCAGCAAGGAGTATGCCGCGAAGCGCCGCTCCCAGATCCAGCCGGACCGTGCCACGCCGTCGAAGAAGGTGGTGTCTGGGCTGGAGAAGGAGCAAACCACCCACTTCTCCGTGATCGACAAGTGGGGCAACGCCGTCAGCAGCACCTACACGCTCAACGGGCTGTTCGGCAGCTGCATGGTCGCCAAGGGCACCGGCGTGGTGCTGAACGACGAGATGGACGACTTCGCCGCCAAGCCCGGCAAGGCCAACCAGTTCGGTCTGGTGCAGGGCGAGAAGAACGCGGTCCAGCCCCACAAGCGGCCGCTCTCCAGCATGACGCCCGCGATCGTGCTCGATCCGGCCGGGCACCTTGAAATGGCGATCGGCTCCCCGGGCGGCCCCACCATCATCACGGTGGTGGCGCAGGTGCTGTCCAACCTGGTGGACTTCCACCTGCCGCTGAACGCGGCCGTCGCCGCCCCGCGCGTGCACCAGCAGGACCAGCCGGACCTGCTCTTCTTCGAGCCCGAGGCCATGCCGCTGGATCTGCGCGTGGGCTTGGTCCACATGGGCCACCATGTGCAGCAGCGCGTGCCGATCGGCGACGCCCAGGTGGTGCTGCGCCACCCGGACGGGCAGCTGGAAGCCTACTCGGATCCGCGTCACGGGGGCGAGTCCGCCGGGTACTAAAAACGTGATCTTCCGCTTGACATCCGCGTATACCTCGATTAGTATACAGGAAAAGAAAACAAGTCGGAGAAAAACATAACTCGTTTATGCTGGTGAACCCCAGCAAGAGGAGATCACGATGACCTTCCGTGCATCCCGCGTCGCGGCCACCACGTTGGCGCTGGCCTTGATCCTGAGCGGTTGCTCCGTCACCCAGCTGCCCACGGGCTCCGGTACGAGCACCAAGCCCGGCACCACGGGCACCACGGGCACCACCGGCGGGACCGGCACGACCGGGACCACGGGCACCAGCGTGACGACCGACGGCACGGTGCACAACCTGCCGCTGGAGCCGCTGAACGGCATCGAGTTCAAGCCCATCACCGCGGGCACCTCCAAGTTCATCGCCAACAACGGCGGCATCGTGGCGGCCGGCGGCGGCAACATCGTGGCGGCGGGCGGTGGCAACATCGTGGCGGCCGGCGGCGGCAACGCGGTGTCCACCAACGCCAGCGGTGCCGTGGCGATGGCGCCTTCGGCCAAGTCGGCGGCGGCCCCCTCGGCGGCGATCGCCTCCGATGCGCGCGGCGAAAGCACGGGCCTTGGCATCGTCAGCAACGGGGGCGGCGGTCTGGTCGCCAACACGCCCCCGCAGGACACCGCCAGCGGTGGCGGCGCCTACAGCGGCAACGTCTGGAGCTACTACGGCTACAACGGCTACTTCGGTGGCTACGGCGACCAGCAGATGGCGCTGGTCTCGATGCAGCAAGCCGAGTTGCCGGGCAACAAGGGCGGCTTCGCCGACGTCATCGGCACCACGGCCGCCCCGATCGTGAAGGCCTGGGCCGCCGATGCCCGGCTGGTGTCTTCCAGCGCCATGGTCGGCAACGACGGCGCGCTGCTGCCCGCCGACGCCAACAACGGCGGCGGCGGCCCGATGATGGGCAAGATGATCGCGGTGGATTCCGCCATCTATGGTGGCTACGGCGACCCCACCGGCTGGTCCCTGACCTACGCCTCCACCCGCCGCACGGAGGTGCTCTCTTTCACCGTCACCCCCGCCAAGACCACGGTGGTGCGCATGCGCTGGGAGCCCCTCAACCTGGACCCCGCGCGCGTCAGCGCCGACAGCACCTCGGCGGTCAAGAAGATCATCGCGGCCGTGAAGGACAAGGGCTTCAAGGGCGCGGAGGAGACCTCCGGCAAGGATTACTTCCTGGGCTTCCCCTTCGACCAACCCAAGACCGGCCAGTGGGACGGCGACTACCAGCGCACGGAGGTGGTCTACGACGTGCCCGCCAACGCGCGCTGGAACGTGAGCCTGCAGGAGATCATGGGCAAGCTGGTCTGGCAGATGAACTACTACGCGCCCTACGAGGGCGTCACCACCAACGTAGGCGTCGCCACCCCCGCCAGCGAGCCGATGATCGTGGCCGCGGGCGCCGGCAACGACACCGCCAAGCCCGCGCCTTGCACGCCCAAGTTCCAGGAGCAGAGCGGCTGGTTCAACAACTCCGCCCAGGGCATGGTCGACGCGGAGACCGGCACCGTGATCCGCTTCAGCCGCCCCACCCGCAGCTTCTACAAGCAGCAGATCAACGACTGCGCCGTACCGCCAACGGAGACTGTCGCTCCGGCGGTGGGGATCCTCACGAAGTAGGGCTATACTGGTGGGCGTCATGCCCGCCAAGAACCGCGACCTGCACGGCAACGTGCCCGATGACGCCCCCGTCGCCCTGGTGTTGATCGACGTGATCAACGACCTGGAGTTCGACGGGGGCGATCTCTTGTTGGAACAGGCCCTGCCGATGGCCGAGCGCCTGGCCGAGCTCAAGCGCCGGGCGGTGGCCGCGGGCGTGCCCGTGATCTACGCGAACGACAACTTCGGCCGCTGGCGCTCCGCCCAGTCCGCCCAGCTGGACCACTGCTTGCAGGACGGCGTGCGCGGCGAGCCGGTCGTGCGCCTGTTGCGGCCCGACGTGGACGACTACTACGTGGTCAAGCCCAAGCACTCCGCCTTCTTCGGCACCACGCTGGACGTGCTGTTGGACTACATGGGCTGCCGCACGCTGGTGTTGGCCGGGCTGACGGGCGATCGCTGCGTGTTGTTCACAGCGAACGACGCGTTCATGCGCGATTTCCACCTGGTGATCCCACGCGATTGCGTGGCCTCGATCGATCCACGGGAAAACGAATACGCGCTGCGGCTCATGCAGCGCGTGCTCGAAGTGAACGTCTTGCCGTCCGAGGAGATCGGCTTCTAGTCCTCGATCTTGATCAGGTCGCCGCGGCGGACCTTGTCGAAGATCTCTTCGATGTCCTGGTTGCGCAGGCCGATGCAGCCATGCGAGAAGTCGCGGCCGATCGAGTTGTCCTGGTAGGTGCCGTGCAGCTCTTGGCCGCTGTACGCGCCCTTGCTGGACGCGCCGGTGGCCGGGTCGTAGTCCGAAAGATCGATCAGGCGGGTGCCGAAGGCGCGGCCCTCGGACTCCGGCCAGAGCCTGGTGGAGACTTCCGTGGGGTCGTTGTTCTTGCCGTTCACGACCTTCACGCCGGCCTGGGTGGCGTGGCCGACCTTGCCCTCCGCGTCGACCTGCTCGCGGCCGGTGCGCACGCCGTAGATCTTGGTCAGGTTGCCCTGCTTGTCATACATGAAGGCGCGGTGCTGGCTGGTGCTGATGACCACGCGGGCCTGCTTGCCGTAGCCCAGGTCGGGGCTGGGGACGGGGCCGGGATCCTGGCCCCGGTCCCAGCTGGTGGCGCCGGCGGCGGGGGCGAGGCGGTCGAGGGCGGCCAGGGTCTTGGGGCCCAGCGAGCCGTCGGCCTTCAGGCCCGCGAAGTGCTGGAAGTTCTTGATGGCGTTGACCGTGCCGCCGCCGTAGATGCCGCTGACGCCCAGGGGCACCAAGAAGGCCATGTCGGTCAGGGCCTGCTGGACCGTCTTGAGGGCCTCGGCGTTGGTGTAAGGGCCCATCACGGCGCGGCCGGAGGCGATCGCCTCCAGGCCGGGGTTGCCGGCGAAGCGGCTGTTCTTCAAGGTCCCGCGCACGGGAACGTAAGTGTCCGCAGGCGGCGCCACGGGCGCGGTCGTGGGCGCCGCGGGCCGGTACTGGCCCAGGATCTTCAGCACATTGCCCAGGCCGATCGGGCGGATGGTGGTGTTGTCCTGGGGCATGGCTTCCTCCGGTGGGGTGCTGGGAGGTTATCCCGCCCCCGCGCCCCAGGCTGAAGCAAAAAAGGGTTAATAGTGTGTTAATTCGTTGAAATGTTCCGGGTGATGCGTTCGGCCAGCCGGTCCACGGCGCGCTCGATGGCCTGCGCCTCGGCCTCGGCGGCGGCGATCGCCGCGGGCGAGGTGGAGCGATCCGCGCGGTCGAGGCGGGCCTCCAGCATGGCCAGGCCGTCCGACCCGATGC
>JAQBPE010000399.1 GCA_028287685.1 Cyanobacteria bacterium RYN_339
GCGGGCGCGGCGCACGGCCTCCGACACGGCCTCGACCGCTTCTTCCTGCCCGATCACGCGCCGGCGCAGGTGGTGCTCCATCTCCAGCAGGCGCGTGCCTTCGGCCTGGAGCAGCTTTCGCACGGGCACGCCGGTCCACTCCGAGACGACCTCCGCGATGTCGTCCGGGCCCACGGCGGTGCCCGGCCGCTCCTCCAGCTGGCGGGCGGCGCAGGCTTCGTCCAGCAGGTCGATCGCCTTGTCGGGCAGCAGCCGGTCCTGCACGTACTTCTCCGCCAACTCTGCCGCGGCCACGAGGGCTTCGTCCGTCACGGTGACGCCGTGGTGCGCCTCGTAGGACGGCTTGAGGCCGCGCAGGATGGCGATCGTGGCCTCGACCGTGGGCTCGGCCACCAGGATCGGTTGGAAGCGCCGTTCGAGGGCCGCGTCGCGCTCGATGTGCTTGCGGTACTCCTCCAGGGTGGTGGCGCCGATGCATTGGAGCTCGCGCCGCGCCAAAATCGGCTTGAGCATATGCGAGGCGTCGAGCGTGGAGCCCTCCGCGGTGCCCGCGCCGATCACCGTGTGCAGCTCGTCGATGAACAGCAGCACGCGGCCGCCCATACCCTGGATCTCGCGCAGCAGGCCCTTGAGGCGCTCTTCGAAGTCCCCCCGGTAGCGGGCGCCGGCGACCATGCCGGCCAGATCCAGCGACAGCAGCAGCTTGTCGCGCAGGCCCTGGGGCACGCGGCCCGTTGCGATGCGCTGGGCCAGCCCTTCCACGATCGCGGTCTTGCCCACGCCGCTTTCGCCGATCAGCACGGGGTTGTTCTTGGAGCGCCGCGCCAAGATCCGGATCAGGCGACCAATCTCCGCCTCGCGCCCGATCACGGCGTCGAGCCTTCCGGCGGCCGCCGCGGCCGTGAGGTCGCTGGTGTACTTGGCCAGGTGGCGCGGGAGGCGCGTCACGCCCTGGCGGCGGGGCGGCAGGCCAAACGGCGGCGCCTGCCGCACGCGCTCTCTCAAGAGATCTGGCTTGATGCCATGGTCGCGCAGCAGCTTGGCGGCCGCGCTGTCGCCCTCCAGCAGCAAGCCCAACAGCAACAACCCCGGCGAGACGGTCGCCAGGCGGGCCGCCTTGGCCTCCTGGCGGGCGAGCTCCAGGGCGAGCTTCAGCGCGGGCGCCAGCTTGGCGCGACGGCGCTGGAGCAGTTCGCCCTCCACGGGCCGGGGCAGGCGGCGCTCCACGTCGTCCAGGCCGATGCCAGCCTCGCGCAGGAGGTCCTGGGCCGCGCAGGGCGTGTCCAGGATGCCGGCCAGCAGGTCTTCGGGCAGGATCACGGCGGCGCCACGGGCAACGGCGCGTTGCGCGGCCGCCTGCAGCACCTCGTCCGCGTCCTCGCTCAGCGCGCCCAGGAGCTCGCCGGGGGCCCGGGCCACTTCGTCGCCGTCGGGCAGGTTGGCCGCACAGCGCTCGCAGAGCTGGTAAACCTGGTGGGCGCCCTCCGTGTTGCGGCGGTACTCCACGGTTGCTTCGCGTTGGTGGCAACTTTCACAGCGCATGGCGTCCTCCGGGGGGCATGGTAACAACGGTGGAAGGACGCGTAAACGATCAAGCGCTTGCATCCTTCCTGTGTACAAAGTACACTAAGTCAATTGGAGGACGCCCGATGAAGCCAACCGTTGCCATCTTCGCTTGCCTGGGGCTCTTGACCGCTTGCGCGGAACCACCGGCTTCCACCAGCGTGCCTGGTGCCCGCTCCGTTCCCGTCCCCGACATCACGGCGAAACCCGTGGCCGGAGGCGGCACCGTCACGTCGCGGCCGGCCGCCCCGACGGCGGCGGACCAGGCGGCGGTGGCGGCCACGACCCGGGGGGTGGCCTTGCCGCCGCTCAAGACGGCCCGGGCGGGCGCCGGCGCGACCCTGATCGCCGGAGCCTTCTACGTGGTGGGGGGCGCCTCCAAGGACGGGCCGTTGACGACGGCGGAGGTGACGGCTCCCAAGTCCGGCGGCGGCTTCCAGCCGTTTTCCGAGGCGTTTGGCTTCACAGGTGGCCAGCCGAGGGCGTTTTACGGGGCGCTCACGATGCTGGACACCTTCTTCATGATCGGTGGCACGGGCCTGTTAACCGTGGCGGCTGCGCCGGTGACGATGGACAACAGCCTGGGCCAGCCGGCGCTGTCCAAAATCGGCCTGACTCGCGCGCGCGAGAACCAGGGCATCGCCTTCGCCGGCGGCTTCGTCTACGTGGTGGGCGGCCGCAGCGGCACCGAGACGCTGGGCGACGTGGAGCGCGCCAAGTTGGCCGACGACGGCTCGCTCGGTGCCTTCACGGTCGTGCCGGGCGCCACGCTGGGCGTTCCACGCACCGGCGTGCGGTGCATCGCGCTGGGCAAGTTCCTCTACGCGGTCGGGGGCCAGGACGCGGGCGGCCGGGTGCTGGCCAGCATCGAACGCGCGCCGATCAACCAGGACGGTTCGCTGGGCGCGTTCACGTCGTTCGCCAGCCTGCCGGTGCCGCGCGCATCCTTCGCGCTGGTGCCGCGCACGGGCGCGATCTACCTGGTGGGTGGCATCTCCGACGGCGGGTACCAGGGCTCGATCGAGCGCGCCCCGGTCCAAACGGGCGACGTGCCGGGGGCCTTCGTGCGCACCGCGATGGGGCTGGACGCGGCTCGCAGCGACTTCGCCTGGGCTGCGGAAGGGCCCGTGGTCTACATGGCCGGCGGCAACCCGGGCAGCCAGCCGCTGGCGTCGGCCGAGATGTTGACCTTGCCGGATTAGGTTTGTTAACGGAATTACAGCGATTGTTGGCTGCGCGTTAAATCTGCCACAAAGCTCTGTTTTAGGCCTGGCGCCCGTTTCCGGGATGGTGTTATCTTGCGTCAGGCTTAACACACGGTTAACCACCGAGGGCTTTTCTTGCTGCACCGTCCGCTCGCGCTCCTGATCGCTGCCGTCGCCCTCGTGGGTTGCGGTCGCACCCTGCCGGCCGCCTCGCCGGTGCGGGCTCAGGGCGTGGCAATTGCGGGCCAGGAGCGCACGTTCGGCTTCGACTTCGAGCGCGCCGCTCGCGTTCCGCACCTGGGCGCCCGCGCCATCCCGCCCGCCAACGCCCCGGCCAAGGCGGACAACCGCCAGTGGTGCGCGCCCGTAGGCAACCAGGGCAAGCTGCAAGCCTGCACGGCCTTCGCCATGGTGCGGGGCCTGCGCGAATACAACCAACGCCGCTTCGGCGAGCGCGCCACGGCCCTTTCGCCGCTGTGGCTGTATTACCACCAGCGCCTGCACATGGGCGCGGAGTACGTGGCCCGGGATTCGGGCTCGACGTTGTCCGAAGCCGCCTGGGTGATGCTAAACCTGGGCGCCCCTACCGAGGCCGCCTGGCCTTACCTCGCGCCCCAGTTCGCGGTGGCGCCCTCTCAAGACGCCGAAGACGGCGCCAAGCGCTGGCGCCTGCGCCGGCCCCAATGGCTGGGCGGTTGGGACGAGGCCAAGCTGTTCCTGGGCAACGGCCAGGCCGTGGCCTTCGGGTTCAAGGCCTACGAGAGCATCAAGACCGTGAAGGCCGACGGCATCATGCCGATGCCCGGGCAGAACGAGCGCTTGCTGGGTGGGCACGCCGTGTTGGCGGTCGGGTACGACGACGCCAAGCAGCAGGTGATTTGCCGGAACAGCTGGGGCGAGACGTACGGGGACCATGGCTACTTCTACATGCCGTATGCGTTCATCCGCGACGGCGCCATGACCATGGATTTCTGGACCGCTGACGGCTGAACGCCCGCCACGACGAGCGTGACGGGCGTTCGGGAAGGGGTCGGGGGCTTATTCGGCCGTGAACCACTCCATGGCCTTGTCCTTGTCCTGCGCGAACTTGTACGGCATGTAGAAGTAGCCATGGTCGCCCCAGCCGCTGCCCCAGCTGTTGCGGACGGTCAGGAGTTGCTTGGCGTCGTCGTAGCCGACGGCCATGACGGCGTGGCCGCCCATCTTGGGCTCGAAGGACCAGGGCATCGACATGACGCCGGACGACCCGATGAACTGGAAGCGGAAGTAGACGGTGAAGCCGAAGGCGACCGGCTTGCCCTGGGCCAGGGCGGTCTTCACGTCGTCGAAGCTGGCGAGCTCCTGGACGTTCTTGACCTTCCAGGCGGCGGCCGTGTCGTCGGCGGACTGCGGGGGTTTCACGGTGAACTTGGGGGTGCTGTAGGGCCAGCTGTCTTCGGTGGCGCAGCCCTGGTTGCCCAGCACGTACATGCCGTCGGCCATGTTGGCGCCGGAGTCCTGGTTGATGTACTCCGCGCCCATGTGGACGCGCTCCTGGTAGTAGAGCCAGAGGGCCGACATCGGGGTCTGCTTCTCGCCGTTCTTGCGCTGCAAGTACTCGCGCAGGCCCTTGCCCATCGAGAAGGCCGTGCAGGAGCCCAGCTGGCCCTGGTTGGCAACCGGAGCGCAGAACTGGCGGTTGTCGACCGATGCGGGCAGCGGGCCGCGGTTGGTCAGGTGGACGGGGTGGGCCTTCGGGCCCAGGACCGCCTGGTAGCGCTCGACGTTGTAGCCCAGCTGACGCTTCTGGCCGGCCACTTCCAATACGTGCGACGCCTGGGCGCTCACGGGGACGGCGGGCTGGGTGGTGGCAGCGCGGCCGCAACCAGCGGCGGTCAGCGCGGCGAGCGCCAGGAGCGAGATGCGGGTGCGCAACTTCATATCGAGGGCCGTCCTTTCGCGAGGCGGTGGTTAACTTGCGGTTAAGCTGAGAATAAGTTACCACTAAATCGGCACGATGGCAACAGGGAGTTTGGAGCGCACATGGAGCTGGTATCGATGGCCGGGACACCGGTGTGGGTGGCGCGGATCGACCTGCGCGATCCCGCGGCGGTCGGTGTCATCTGGCTGGCCGGGCAGCGAGAGGCCCTGCACCCGCCCGTGCCGGCCGCGGGCGACGCGCCCTTCGCAGCGTTCCTGGCGGCGGCACGGCCGGCCGTCGCGGTGAACGGGACCTTCTTCAGCCTGGCGCCCGGGCGGCCGACCATGGGCACGCTGGTGACGGCCGGGATCCTGGCCAACCACGTGGCCTGGCGGCCGGTGGGCATAACATTCGGTTTGGGACCCGGCAACCGGCCCGAGCTGGTGCCGGCCGGGCAGGCATCCTGGCGGAACCATTGGTTGTCGCTGGCCGGGGGGCCGCGCTTGTTGACCGATGGGCGCATCACGCTGGAGGCCGGCGGCATCCACGACCCCGCGGTGCTGGGGGTGGCCACGCGCACCGCCATCGGCTTCGACGATGCGGGCAAGACCCTCGTGGTGGCGAGCATCGGCGCACCCGTGTCGTTGCGCCGGGAGGCGGAGATCATGCGTTCGCTGGGCGCCTGGCAGGCGCTCAACCTCGATGGCGGCACCTCGCGGGCGATTGCCGACCCCCAGGTGCGCGTGGCCGGTGGCCGGGCGCTGACGAACGTGCTGGCCTTCTACGATGCCCGTCACCCGGCTCCCGCATCGCTGCTCGCCGCCTTCCATTCCTTCCGGGCCGTGCCCGCGGCGCCGCCGCCGCTGGCGCCGGGCGTCGACCCCGGGCCCTTCGCCGCGGGCCGGGTCACGCCCTACAAGGTGCTGACGCCCCGGCGCCGGCTGGACTTCGAGGGCTGGGACTTCGGGCCGGCGGGCGGCGCGCCGGCCGTACGCAACGTGGACGGGTGGCTGGACCTGGGCAAGGCGGGCCCCACGGGCGTGTTCGCACCGTGGCCGCGGGCCCGGCGTGACTACGTCGTCGAAGCGCTCGTGCAAGGCAGCCACGGGCGCTTGGTGGTGGACGCCGAGGTCCAGGCGGCCAGATTCTCCGGCGTCGCGCTGGATTGGACGGTCGGCCGCCCGCCCGTGCTCGTGCGGCTGGCCTATGGGCGCACCGCCGACCGGTGGGAGGGCCGGGCCGGTTGGTCGGCCGGCCGGCACCGGGTCCGGTTGGTGGCGCGGGGGGCCAGCTTGGAGGCGTGGCTCGACGGCCGCCTGGCCGTTGCGGGGCGGCGGTTGGGACCGTCTCGCGGCATCGGTTTCGAAGGACCGTTGATGGTCACGCGCCTGGTGGTGGGTCCGCCGCCCTGACAATCAGGCTGGGCGGGCCAATTATTGTTGTATGATGGCCAACGGGGGAGACGGAGAAGCATGGGTCCCACGACCTTCCGCGACCAGGGATATCAGTTCGGCGTCCACGATCCAGGGGTGCTGCCGGCCGTCGTGCACGTCTTCAAAGGACGCGGCACGGCGCGGGTGCAGCTGTTGCCGGAGGTGGCGCTGCTGGATATGCGCGACTTGGCGGATGCCGACCGGGACGCGGCGCTGGCGCTGGTGCACGAGCACCGCGACCGCTGCCTGGGCCTGTGGGCGGCCGGCCTGCCCAAGGCGGTGACCCCGCCCGGGCCGCTGGCTACAGCGGCCCGCTTCGACGCCGCCAACCGGGTCTTGGTGATCGAGCTCAAGGCCGGCACCACGATGCGCGTCCCTGCCGCCGGGCTTGCCGCGCTGGCCGGCGCTCCCGACGACCACGCGGCCTTGGTGGAGCCGATCGCAGGTGGCGACGCGCTCCACTGGCCGCGTTTGGACCGCCACGTGCGGGTGCGCGACCTCGTCGCGGCCGCGAGCGGGTTGGCGCCCTGGCCGCAAGAAGTCGAGGGCCCCGCCCGTGAGCTGCCTGCGGAGCCCGGCGCGGCGCCGGTCGTGCGCATGAAGCAGGTGCCGGAAGGCGACGGCTGGATCTCCGTGCCGGTCGACCCGGTGCCCGAGGCCGCCTGGACGCCCAAGGGCCCGCCCAGCTCGTTCAAGCCGGGCGCGGCCATGCCCACGGTGGCGCCACCTCCGCCGCCCAAACCCGTTGCCCCGCCCCCACCGCCGCCGCCGCCGATCGGTCCGGCCGCCGCCCCGGTGGCGCCACCGGTCG
>JAQBPE010000458.1 GCA_028287685.1 Cyanobacteria bacterium RYN_339
TCCCGCTGTGCACCATCTCGCTCCATGTGATCGACGGCTTCCGCAAGCAGAATACGGCGATCGCCATCGGCAAGTCGATCTTCGACCGCAGCTCCAAGGCCAACGTGGGCGAGCTGGCGCTGAAGTACGGCGGGGGTGGCCATATGAACGCGGGCACCTGCCAGGTCGACAACGACAAGGCCGATGCCGTGGTCGTGGAGCTGGTTTCGGCGCTCAACGGTTAGGCGTTTCCCAGATCGCGCTGTAACGCCGCTCACCAACATAAGTGAACCCGAAACGCGCATCACAACTATCTTGTAACTAGGGTCACTAACAACTGCACCCCGGTCGGACTAGGATGAAGAAGTTCATCCACCGTACCGGGGTTTTGCATGAAAAAGGTTTACCGCAACGTGGGCGAAGGGGTTCGCCGCCTGGTCAACAAGGAGTACTGCCACCCGGAGTGGCAGACCTTGTCCGTCCAGGCGCACCACCTGAGCCTGCAACAACAGATCGACGAGCTGTTGGCGGTGTCCGCGCTGGACCGCCAGCAAATCCAAATCCTGCCCCACCAGATCAACGCGGTCATGACCGCGATCAACAAGATGCGCACCCGCGCGATCCTGGCGGACGAGGTCGGCCTGGGCAAGACGATCGAGGCCGGCCTGGTGATCAAGGAGTACCTGGCCCGCGGCCTGGTGAAGCGCGTCTTGATCCTCACGCCCGCCCCCCTGACCACCCAGTGGCGCGGGGAGCTGTTGCACAAGTTCGGCGAGTACTTCACGATCGCCGACAAGGACGACGAAGAGGGCTTCCTGGGCTTCGACCAGCACAGCCAGCTGATCGTCAGCCTCGACACGGCCAAGCACGCCACCAACGCCGAAATCTTGCTGAAGCAGCACTGGGACCTGGTGGTGGTGGACGAAGCGCACCGCCTGAAGAACAACGCCACCGTGGCGTACAAGTTCGTGCAGCAGCTGCAGAGCCGCTTCTTCTTGATGCTCACGGCCACGCCGGTGCAGAACAGCCTGTTCGAGCTCTACAACCTGGTCCACCTGGTCCAGGAAGGGCTGCTGGGCACGCCCGAGCACTTCCGCGACACCTTCGTCGCCGACAAGAACGGCCGCGTGCTGAAGAACAACGACCGCCTGGGCGCGCTCCTGGGCAAGGTGATGGTGCGCCACCGCCGTGCGGACGTGGGCATCACCTTCGCCAACCGCCTGGTCGAGACCGTCCTGCTGGAGGGCTCGCCCGCGGAGATGGCCCTGCACGAGGCCGTGCTGGACTTCGTGCGCGGCGGGGCCGCCCCCGGCACGGGCCGTGGCATGAAGACGCTCACCTACATCCGCCTCAGCCGCATGATGGCCTCCAGCCCGCAGGCGCTGGCCGCCACCGTGCGCGGCATGTTGAAAGATTGCCCGGACGCCGTGGACGGGGCCGGCCTGATGCGCATCCTGGCGCTCGCGCAGGAGGTCCAGACCAACTCCAAGACGGAGGCGCTGTTGGCCGCCCTGTCACAGGCCGACGACAAGGCGATCGTCTTCACCAGCTTCTACGAGACGCAGCACTACCTGCGCGACACGCTGGAAGCCGCGGGCTACAAGGTCGTGCTGTTCTCCGGCAAGCTGAACCGGCAGGAGAAGGACGCCGCGATCACGCGCTTCCGCGAGGGCGACGGCCAGATCCTGGTCTGCACGGACGCCGGCAGCGAAGGCGTGAACTTGCAGTTCTGCCACGTGCTGGTGAACTACGACCTGCCCTGGAACCCCATGCGCGTCGAGCAGCGGATCGGCCGCGTGCACCGCATCGGCCAGCAGCGCGACGTGGTCATCCTGAACATGGCCATCCGCGACACCGTGGAGGAGTACATCCTCCAGCTGCTCGAGCAGAAGATCCAGCTCTTCACCAACGCGGTCGGCGAGACCGACCTGATCTTGAGTAACCTGCGTGGGTTCGACAGCTTCGAGCGCGCCGTGATCGACATGATCGCGGCCGCCAAGGAGCCCAAGGAGCTGCGCTACCAGTTCGAGGCCTTCGGCGAGACCCTCGCCATGGCCAAGCAGGCCGCCGACCAGATCAAGGCGTTCGACGCCAAGACGCTGTCGTTGCTCGACCTCTCCGCGTTGGAGCCGGTCGTGGAGGAAAGGAGGGTTTCATGATCCGCACCCCCGAAGCCAAGCAGGCCCCCAAGACCGGCCCGCTGAGCCCGCTCGAAATCGGCCAATTCAGCTACCGCGACGGCGTCTGGTACGTCCAGGCCAAGCCCGCTCCCAAGACCAAGCGCTAAGCCAACACATCCCGCTCGGCGACCCATAGGTACCCCCATGTCCGACCGTTCGATCCGCTCCTTCGCCCTCGACTACTACCGCAAGCGCGGCGCGGAAATCCGCGAGCTTGCCGACGAGGCGTTCGAGATCCAGGAAGCCCAAGGCGCCGCCTTGAAGGTGACCTTCGCCCACGAGGCGGAGGCCCCCCTCACGGCGACCAGCCCGCAGTGGCGCGCCATCCTGGAGGACCTGACGGCCGACGTGGCGGTCAGCTACCGCTACCTGGCCGCGGGGGCGATCGCCCGCCCCGCGCGCACGCTGGAAGCCGCCATGCCCGAAGGCTGGGCCGTTTCGAGCGCCAAGCTGCTGGACGCGGAGAACCGCGTGGCCGTGGGCCTCACCCACCGCGTCACCTTCGACTCGCCGGCGCTGAACGCCTGCACGGAGGTGATCCACCACCACCTGTGGGACGTGAACGAGGAGCGCCGCCTGACGAGCTTCGAGAGCAAGCTCTACGACCTGCCCTGCATCATGATCCGCCCGGAGCGGCTGCCCGACGAGGCCACCGTGCAGGGCCTCCTGGGCCGTTCGCTGGCCGCCGTCGACGAGGCGTCCGACGCCCGCGGCCGCGAGATCGAGCGCGAGCTGGCGGAGATGCTCTCCGAAGCCGAGAAGCGCACCAACCAGTACTTCGAGCAGCAGCTGGGCAACGTGCTGCAGCGCGAGGTGCAGCTCGCGGAGAAGCTCGACGGCACGATCCGCCGCATGGCCGAGGCCCGCACGCCGGAAGCCGTGGCCCGCTACCGCCAGGACGGCGAGAGCCTGGCCCGCCAGCTGGAGTACGCCCGCGCCAACCGCGAGGCCGAACTGGGCACCGTCGAGTCCGCCTGCCACGCCAAGCTGGGCCAGGAGCGCGACAAGCACGAGCTGACCGCCACCACCGACCTGGTGGCGCTCTGCCACGCCAGCTACGACGTGCTGACCTACCGCGCGACCGTCACCAGCCCCGACGGCTTCGAAGCCAACTGGGTGCTGCGCTACTGGCCCGTCAGCGGCGAGCTGCAGCTGCCCGCCTGCCAGGCCTGCGGCCACGCGCTGGTGGCCCCCGTCTCGATCGCCGGCGGCGGCTTCGCCTGCGGCGCCTGCGTGGCGGCGTGCAAGGGCTGCGGCACCCGCTCGCTAGGGCTCACGGGCGCCCCCTGCGACGTCTGCGCCGGCGCCACGTGCACCGGCTGCGAGACGCGCTGCACCCACTGCGACGCCGTGTCCTGCACGGAGCACGCCCAGGGCTGCGCCACCTGCGAGGCGGCCGTCTGCGTGCGCTGCGCCAGCCACTGCCACGCCTGCAACGAGGCGCTCTGCCAGCACCACGCCCGCCTGGACGTGCACTCGGGCCGCACGGCCTGCGATCGCCACGTGCCGATCGAAGCGCCCAGGCCCGCGCCCAGGGCGATCGAGAAGACCGTGCCCGCTCCGCGCCCGGCCACCGTGATGCTGGCCGCTGCCGTGCTGGGCGAGCGCGCCGAGCCCACCGACAGCTCGCTGGCCGACCTGCTGGCCGCCGCCGAGAACTCCGGCGTGGAGCACCTCTTCGTGCGGCCCGACCCGGTCTACAGCGTCCTGAGCGGCCGCGCCATGCACCCCAAGCTGGCCGAGACCTGCCCCTGCTGCCAGGGCCAGTTCGCGGTGCAGGAGATGGTCGACTGCCCCACGTGTTGCACGCCCAGCTGCCTGACCTGCTCGCAGGGCGAGGCGGGCCCCTGCCCCGCCTGCGACGCCCTCGCGCCCGCCGAGGCCGATGACGAGCACCTGGCCCTGGTCTTCGCGCAGTTCCCCGAGCTGGCGCGCGGCCGCCGCCGCTGGGAAATCGCCGTGCAAGGCCCCTACGTGCTGGCCCACTGGAGCCGCCTGGGCACCTGGGGCATGGTGGTCTACCACCAGGCCGACCAGTGCGTGCTGACGGCCTTCGCGTTCGGCCGGATGGAGACCGTGCGGCAGACCCTGAAGGGCTGGTGGGCCTCGTGATGCCCGAAGAGGAGATGACCGAAATCATCACCCTGCTGGCCGAGGCCAACCCCAAGACCATCTTCCTGGAGCTGGCCTTCGTGGAGAGCTGGACCGCCGCGGTCAAGAAGCGCGAGGGCGCCGTGCCCGTGGCGATGCTGGACCGTTCGTTGGGCTTCTTCGAGAAGGAGTTCCGCTGGGTCCCGCGCCCGTCGATCGCCCCCAGCCAGCGCCTGGCCTGGGCCGGGCGGGTGGCCACGCTGGCCGCCTTGGTGCTGGCGGGGCGCGCCTTCGCCTGACCGGCTAGGGTGAGACCTGCCGCAGCACGTTGTTGCCCGTGTCCGCCACCCACAGGTGCCCCTCGACATCGATCCAGACGCCGCGCGGGTTGTTCAGCGGGAAGCCCGTGGCGAGGGTGGTGACCGTCCCGTCCGGCGTGATCTTGCGGATGGCGTTGTTCAGGCCGTCCGCCACGTACACGGTGCCGGCCGCGTCCACCGTCATGCCTCCCGGCGTCTTGAACCGCGCGGCCGGGCCCTGGCCGTCCGCGGACCCGCTCTGCCCGGCCTGGCCGGCCAGCGTGGTCACGACCCCGGCGGGCGTGATCTTGCGGATCAGGCGGTTGGAGAGGTCGCTGACGTAGAGGTTGCCGGCCGCGTCCACGGCCACGCCCGTGGGGCCGAAGAAGGAGGCCGCGGCACCCACGCCGTCCTTGCTGCCGGCGTTGCCGGTGCCCGGGATCATGCCCGGCACGCCGCTGCCGGCGAAGGTGGTCACCAGGCCGGTGGCGTCCACCTTGCGGATCAGGTTGTTGGCCGCATCGGCCACGAAGAGGTTCCCATGCGTGTCCGCCGCCAGGCCCAGGCCGGAGCCGAAGCGCGCCGCCGCGCCCTGGCCGTCCTTCAGGTCGAAGGCGCCGCCGGCCCACAGCGTGACCTGGCCCGCGGGGGTGACCTTGCGGATCGTGCTGCCGTCGGCCACGTAGAGCGTGCCGTCCACCGCCCGCGTGATGCCGCCGGGGTCCTGGAACGAGGCGGCCACGCCCAGCCCGTCGGCTTGCCCGAACTTGCCGCTACCGGCCAGGGTGGTCACATGGCCGTCAGGCACCACCATGCGAATGAGCCGGTTGCCGGCATCCGCCACGTAGAGCGTGCCCGCGGCGTCACCCACCACGCCCTCGGGGGTCTTGAACAGGGACTGGTCGGAGATGCCGTCGCGCGCCGTGCTCTTCCCGTTGCCCGCAACGGTGGTCACGTTGCCGTCCGGCGCGATCTTGCGGACCAGGTTGTTCTCGGAGTCCGCCACGTAAATGGCGCCGTCCTCGGCCACGGCCAGGCCGCGCGGCTCGTAGAAGCCGGCCGCCGCGCCCCTGCCGTCGGCGTTGCCCTGCTGGCCATTGCCGGCGATCGTGCTGACCAGGCCGGCCGGGGTCACCTTGCGCACGACGTGCCCGTAAAGCTCGCTGACGATCAGGTTGCCCGCCCGGTCCAGCGCGACGCCCATGGGCCAGTAGAAGCTGGCCGCGGCGCCCTGGCCGTCGGCCTTGCCGGCCTTGCTGCTGCCGGCCAGGGTGCTCACCACGCCGTCAGGCGCAACCATGCGAATGAGGTGGTTGTTGGAGTCGGCCACGTAGACCGTGCCATCGCGGCCCACGGCCAGGCCGCCGGGCCGCCCGAACGAGGCGGTGGCCCCCGGGCCGTCCCGGTGCCCCGGGCCGTTGCCCCCGGCCAGCGTCGTCAGGGTGCCGTCCGGGGCCACCTTGACGATGTGGCCGTTCCCCCCGTCCACGCCCACGTAAAGCGTGCCGTCGCCGCCCAGCGCGATGCCGATCACCCCGGTCAGGTCGCGCGCGACCGTGCTGACGACCCCAGCGGGCGTCACCTTGCGGACGGCGGCGTTGTAGCTGTCCACCACGTACAGGTTGCCGATGGGGTCGATGGCCAGCGCCTCGGGGTGGTTGAAGGCGGCCTCCCGGCCCTTGCCGTCCTTGTTGCCGGCCGTGTCGGCGCCGGCCAGCGTGCCCACCTGGCCGTCGGGCGTGAGCTTGCGGATCAGGTTGTTGTAAGTGTCCGCGACGTAGACGTTGCCGAAGGCGTCCGCGGCCGTGGCGCAAGGGGTATGGAATTGGGCCTGCAGGGCCGGCCCGTCGCTGACGGTGGCGCTGGTGCTGCCGATCGTGAGCAGCTTGCGCACGGTCTCGAGCTGCGTGTCCAGGCCAGGGGCTTGCTGGCGCAGGGCCTCCACCGCGGCGAGCACCGGGGTGGGCGTGAGCGAAGCCGGCAGGGCCACGGCGCCCGAGGCCAGCGCCTCGACGGCCTGCTGGCGCGTCGCGCGCTCCACGTCCGCGGGCAGCTTGTCCAACACGGCCACCGGGTCCCGCCCGGTCTGCGGCTTCACGTAGCGCTCCAGGATGTAGCCGGTGGTGAGCGAGCTGGCCAGCCCCACGTCGACGGTGGCCTGGGCGGCGCCCTGGGGGGCGATCGCCAACAACTGGCCGCGGCCCCCCGGCAGGGCGGCCACCACCAGCGTGTTGTGGGGCAAGGCCACCGGCGGGAAGGCGTAGTTGCCCCCGGCATCGGACGTGGTAGCGAGCGGCTTCCCGTCCGCGCCCAGCACCGGGTTGCCGGCCGCGTCCACCAGGCGCACGTCGGCGCCGGCATAGGGCACCTCCGCCGGTGCCTCCGCCAGCCGGTAGGGACCTGGTCCCGCCGCCCGGTCGGGGACGAAGCCGCCGCCGTGGTTGGAGACGATGCCGCCGCCGTTGTTGCCGATCAACGTGGCCGGCGCCCGCAGCGTGCCGACGAGGCCGGCCCCGTTGTCGGAGATGATGCCCCCGCCTTTGGCCACCGGCGTGGGCGGAGCCGAGCTGGGGCCGGTCGTGGCCGCCACGGCCGGAGAACCGGCGGGTAGGACGGGACCCGCGGCCGGCGGGGTGCCCGCGCCGTGGGACGCGGTGGCCGTGACGGGGCGCCCCGGCGTGCCGGTACAGGCACCCAGCGCCACGGCCGCCAGGACCAGGAACCCAAGCTGCTGCCGCGTCGACACGATCCCCATGGCGGCAGCTCCTTTCGATGCTTGCTCCCTTGTACCCCGCCGGCGCTGCTAGCGCAGGATGCACTCCTCGCGGAAGATGCAGGAGGGCGGCAGCACGTTGGGCTTCGGTTCGCCCGGAATAGGCACGTAGGTGGCCTTGTAGGCCTGGATCAGCTCGACCATGCGGGTGCGCACGCCGTTGGTGTCCAAGACGAAGGCCTGCGAGAGCGCCTGGCCCACGGAGTTCACGGTCGCCTTCATGCGGCGCGAGCGCGACACGCCGTTGGGGGCGTTATCGACCCCCAGCGCCACGATCAGGTTGCCGGCGTCCTTCAAGACGTCCCGCGCCGTGCGCGAGAGGTATTCGTCCACCATGAAGGCGCCCACGTCGGAGCCCTTCAGGATCTGGTAGCGGCCCGGCGCACAGCCATTGGCCGCCAGCAGGGAGGGCGCCTGCTCGAAGGCCTTGGGGTCTTGCGCGAGCCGGGCCGCGGCGGCGTCGCGCATGCTGCCCAGCACATCGCCCAGGGCGGCCAGCGCGGGCTCCGGCCCCTCGTTCGGCAGCGTGCCCCAGTCCACGTTGCCCTGCGTGTCCAGCACGATCGACCGCAGATCCACCTCCGCGATGATCGTGTCGGCGCAGCGCTCCGCCAGCGCCCAGACCGCCAGCTTGTCGTGGTCCGTTTCCCGGATGCCCACGGCCACGGCATGCGTGTGGAAGTCCGTCACGGTCGTGCGCAAGATCTCCTTGAGCGCCGGCGAGAACGCGCCGGAGGCCCCGATCAGGCACAGCGACTGGGCCGGGTCCCGCGTCAGCATGTCCATGAGCCGTCCGATCAGGCCCTGGCGCACGTAGCGCGCCGACACCGCGGCGTCCTCGTCGACCAGCAAGGCCGCCGTCGCGTTGGCGGGGGCCAGCACGGCGAAGCGCAGGCGGTCATCCTCCGCGGCCGGCACCTCCGCGGTCAGCAGGACGTTGCCTTGTTCGCTGGCCGGCACGTAGACCTTGAAGCCGCCGGCCAGGTTGGTGTAAACGGCGTAGACGGGCTGGCCCTGGTCGTCCACCCCCAGGGGCAGCGTCTCGTGGGTGCGCAGCGAGGTGGCGTGCAGCAGC
>JAQBPE010000460.1 GCA_028287685.1 Cyanobacteria bacterium RYN_339
GGGCTGGGTGGAATTCATGGCGAGGATCTCCGTTACCTAAGTGGACGAGGGATTCTAAGGTGGCAAGCTTGCCAAAGTCAAGCCAGTCCCGCACCACAGCCACATGTGGGTGACCCGTCACCGATGCGCTTGCTCGCATGGTTTACAATGGGGCCGCAACCTTCCAGGAGAGAACCATGCGCAAGCCTACGCACGAGCGCCTCGGCGCGATGTTGTTGACGCAGAACGTCATCACCGATGAACAGCTGGAGGAGGCCCTCGTCGTCCAGCGCAAGAAGCCCTTCTTGCGGTTGGGCGAAGTGCTCTTCAGCCTCGGCCACCTGACCTTCACGCAGCTCGAGGACCTGCTCGAGCAGCAGTACACGGACATGCGCCTCGGCCAGCTGTTGATCCGCAAGGGCTACCTGACGCCGGACCAGCTGGACAACGCCATGGAGGAGCACGAGCGCACCGGCTTGCTGCTGGGCCACCTGATCATCAAGCTGGGATACTGCACCATGGAGCAGCTCCAGCAGGTGCTCGAAGAACAGCGCCGCTTTAACGAGAAGCAGGCGTTGGGTTGATGCGCGCGCCTGGCTTCTGGTTCGCGGTCGGCGTGCTCATGCTGACCGGTTGCCCCAACAATACCGCGCCCGTCGTGAAGGCTTCCACCAAGCCCAAGGCGTCGAGCACACCGGCGGTGCAGGCCTCGCCGTCGCCCTCGGCCACGGCCACCACGAAGGCCAGCGCCAGCCCCACGTCGTCGCCGACCGCCAGCCCAAGCGCCGGCACGGGCACCCCGTCTCCTTCCCCCAGCGCCAGCGCCACTACCGGCACGGGCGCCAGCCCCACGCCGAGCGCCAGCGCAACGGCCACCGCCACCCCCACGGCCAGCCCGACCGCCACGCCCACGCCGGGGCTGACGGCGACGGTCGACATCAAGGACTTCTCCTTCACGCCCAACGCGCTCACCATCAAGGTTGGCGGGACCGTGACGTTCACCAACAAGGGCGTGACCTCGCACACGGTCTCTCCCGTGAGTGGGCTGGCATTCCAGGACACCGACGCCATCACCGCCGGCACTTCCAAATCCATCAAATTCACAACGGCCGGCACGGCCAGCTACCAGTGCAGCTTCCACACGGCCATGAAGGGGACGATTACGGTCGTTCCGTAACGCGCAAACGGGGGTAGATCTCCCCTATGCGTAGATTGCTAGCCTGGCTCCCTTTGCTCGTTGTGGCCTGCCAGAACGTTGGCGAACCGATGGCCAAACATGGGGCGGCTCCGGCCGTTGCCAGCGTGGCGCCCACGACCACTGCCAAGGCAAGCAAGGCCCCGGCCGTGTCGCCGATCTTGGCCAGGCCGGGGTCGCCGACCGTTGAACTTCGCGCCAAGGTGGTGGTGGACGCCGCCTACATAGTGGCCCAAGGCGGCGGCAACATCGTCGCCAACAACGGCGGCAACGTCTTGCTGACGGGCGACGCGCGCCTGATCAGCGACAAGGGCAGCGGCGTCATCAGCGACCACGGCGCTGGCCTGATCGGCAACAACGCCGGCAGCCGGCGAGTCCTCGCCGCCCAAGAGCTGCTGCCCGCGGCGGGCATGACCGTACAGGTCACGTCGTTGCGCACGGGCAAGCCCCTAACGTTGGGAATGGACGCGGCAGGCCAGCCCGTCCTCACCACCACCACGGATTTGCAGGGCGAGGTCAAAGTCTACATCCCGAAGGAAGAGCAGGGGAACGTGCTGGTGCAGGCCGCCGTGCCCGGAAGTGCCGACAAGCGCCTGCAGTACGGCCTGGTCACCGCCACGGCGACGACCACGACGGCCCTGGTGGACGAGGACACGGCCCAGGTCTCCGCGTTGCTGCGGGTGGCCATCGCGGGCCGCATCGGGGCGCAGCTGACGCAGGATCCCGCGCGAGCGCTTTGTGAGGTGGGCAACACGGACGTCTTCCCGCCGGCGATCAAGGCCGCCCTGCAACAGTCCGTCTCGGAGCTCCACGCGGCCGCGCTGCAAGCCGGCGTGAAGCCGGGGCCGGCGGCGGATGCGCTGGCGCTGGCCATGGGCGACACGGTGCTCGCCAACCTCGACCTGGGCGCCATCATGATGACGCCGGAGGTATACCCGGGCCTGCCGCGGGCCGAGCCCATGTTCCCCGCCATGGTCGAGGTCATGCGCCATGTCCGGGACCAAGCCGCGCGTCAGCTGGCCCAGGATCCCAATGCCTTCGCGGCCAAGCCGTACATCGTCGAAGGCAACAGCTGCAAGCCGGGGACCTACGTCATCGCGAAGGCCACGGACCTCAACGCCTTCATCGTCCAGGAGTACCTGGCCGCCGCCCGCAACGGGGAGTTGCCGCGCGTGCGCGCCGTGATTGACGACGTGGGGGCGCGCCGGCCCGAAGGCGTGGCCGACGACCAGGCCGTCCGATTGAGTGCGGCCGCTTCGGCGTTGGAGGCGGTGCTGGGCATCGCCTTCGTGACCGACCAGAACGGGGCCAAGTCCACGGCCCTGGCCCAGATCAAGGCCTTCGATCCTGCCAAGTTCGGCTCGGCGCGCCCGCTGCCGTGCTGGCAGCCGACGGCCGACGAGCTCAAGGGGTGTGAGGGGGCGCCTTAGGCTGGCGCTCGTAAGGCGCGTTGAAGAAGCGGTTCACGGGTGTGGGGATGATGTAAGCAATCGGCATGAGCGCATACAGGACGATCGCCAGGCGAGGGTCCAGGAAGGACAAGGCGATCGCCACCGTATACACCGCGGGCGGCAGCAAGATGCGCCGGTATGCCGTCTCCACCGCCGCATCGTCCAGCTGCTCGTCGACCAGCCAGTGGCGGTTGGAGGCGTGGTGCCAGTGCCAGGCCAGGCTCAGGTTGACCACGATCAAGTTGACGCCATAGAGCACGACCGGCAGCTGGGTGGAAGGGTACGAGCCCAGCAGGCCCGCGGTGAACGGGATGATCGCGACCGCCAGGAAGAACAGCATGTTCAGCCAGATCAGCGGCCGGTCCACGCGCCGGATCAGGTTGTATTGCACATGGTGGGCCTGCCAGTAGACCGCCACCATCACGAAGCTGAGCAGCCAGCTCACGAACTTGGGGCCCATGGCCAACAGCAGGCCCGGCAGCACCACCGCGGGGAGGGCGTCATGCGGGACCTCGGGCACCTTGAGCTCGAGCACCAGCAGCGTGATCACGATCGCGAAGATGCCGTCCCCGAGGGTCTCGATCCGGGCGGTGTCCATCCCGCCCGTGGCCTCGACCGCGAGGACGGCGCGCACGTCGGTGGGTTCCGGGGTCGGCTCCGTCATGGTCCCCCTGTACCCATCAGGGCAGGATCAGGTGCAGGTCACCGAACTCGTGCCACAGGTAGCCGTGCGCCAGGGCGGCGTCGTAGGCCACGCGCAGGTGGGGCCGGCCGGCCAGCGCCTCCAGCATGGCCAGGTGCGACGCGCGGGGCTCGTGCAGGCCGGTCAGCAGCCCGTCGACGGCCTTGATGCCACGCTGTGGCGTGATCACCAGGCGCGTCCAGCCTTCGCCGGGGTGGGCCTCGCCGTCCAGGTCCGTGACCGTTTCCAGCGCCCGTACCGCGGTGGTGCCGACGGCGATCACGCGCCGGCGCTCGCGCCGGGCCGCGTTGACCGCGCGGGCCGTCTCCAGCGGCACGCGGTAGAACTCCTCGTAGGGCGGTTCGTGTTCCTCCGGGCTGGAGACGCCCGCGTGGAGGAGCAACGGCGCGATCTGCACGCCGGACGACACGAGGCGGGTGATCAGCTCCGGCGTGAAGGCACGCCCCGCGGAGGCCAGCTCCGCGCTGCCCGGTTCCGTGGCGTAGACCGTCTGGTAGTAAGCGGCGGGCCAGGCTTGCTTGGCGTAGGCGTAGCGGATCGGCTCGCCATGCCGTTCCAGGTACGCTCCCCAGGGCAGCGGCAGGCTCAGCGAGGCCACCCACAGGCGTCCGCCGCAGATAGGCCCGTCGACCTGGCGGCCGGCGTGGTCGTAGGGCGCATGCAAGACGGCACGGGCGCCGCCGGGCAGGTGGTAGACGTCACCGGCGCAGACGTGGCCGTAGGGCGTGGAGGCATGCCCATCGGGCACGCGCACCTCCACGATCCATAAATCTGCCGGCAGGCGCGTGGAGAGGTGCAGCTCCAGCGCCCGGCCCCCGCGCCGGCGGGCGGGCAAGGAGGCCTTGAGCGTCCCGCTGGTGTTGATCACCAGCAGGTCGCCGGGCCGCAGCACCTCCGTGAGCTCGTGGAAGCGGCGGTGCTCCACCCGGTCGTCGGTGCGGGAGGAGACCATCAGGCGCACCTGGTCGCGCGCAAGGCCGCGGGCCTCGGGCGGCTCGCCGGCTTCCTGCTCGGGCGTGAGCGTGAAATCTAG
Organism: Cyanobacteria bacterium RYN_339; assembly: GCA_028287685.1. GTDB lineage: Bacteria > Cyanobacteriota > Sericytochromatia > S15B-MN24 > JAQBPE01 > JAQBPE01. The sequence continues at coordinate 4,362 of JAQBPE010000460.1, forward strand.
CGTATCGAGTGCCACGTTACACCTCCCGTGCCGCGACGGGCAGGGCACGGGCGGCGTAGCGGCCACTGGGGAGCCGGCCCGAGAGCAAGGCCAGGAAGCCGGGGACGCTGGCCTCGGGCGCCGGTCGGTCGGAAATGTCCTCGCCGGGGAAGGCATCCTGGTGCATCTGCGTGCGCATGTCGCCGGGGTCGACGGCGTAGACGCGCCAGTCCGGCCGCTCGGCCGCCAGCACGTTCGAGAGCTGGTCCAGCGCGGCCTTGCTGCTGCCGTAACCGCCCCAGGTCTCGTAGGGGCTGACGGCGGCATCGCTGGAGAGGTTGAGGATGCGGGCATTGGGCTTCAGGTGCGGTGCCAGGGCCTGGATCAACGCCAGCGGGGCGACCAGGTTGGCCTGCAACGTGGCCTCGAAGGTGGCGATGGGCAAGTCCAGCAGCGCGGGCAACGGGCTGGCGCCGAGCGTGCTGGCGTTGTTGACGAGGGCGTCTACGCCGCCGAAGGCCGCCGCGGTCTCGGCGATCGCCCGCCGGTGGGCGGGGTCGGTGACGTCACCAACGAGGGTGGCGACGCGGGTCGTGGCATCCAGCTCCGCGCGCACGGCTTCCAGGGCCTCGGCGCCACGTGCCGTGAGGATCAGCTGCCAGCCTTGAGCGGCAAGGGCACGTGCCAGGGCGCGGCCCAGGCCGCGCGAAGCACCGGTGATAACGATCGTGGGGTTCGACATAGAGGTCTCCTTGCATCGGAGGGGGGGAAGCGTTTCGATGACAGGAGCATAGATCGGTTTAAGCAGAAAAACAAGTATTTTCTTGTTTTATTTTCCAAACCCCGATCGCGTTTGGTACAATGCGGCTATGAACACCCCTGCCGCCCCCGCGCTGGCGCTGATGCCGGCGGCCTGGCGCGAAATCCTCCAGTACCTCAAGATGCATGGCGAGGCCCGCGCCGACGCGCTGGCCGGCCACCTGGGCATCACGCCCAGCGGCCTGCGGCAGCACCTCGCCGTGCTCGGTCGCGACGGGCTGGTGCAACACCGCGAGCTGCGCGAGGGCCCGGGGCGGCCCAAGCATCTGTATGCGTTGACGGGGCTGGCCGATGCGCTCTTCCCGCGGGCTTACGCGGAGCTGACGAACGAGCTGTTGGACTACGCCGACGACGAAGACGCCGAGCTGGTCGGGCGCCTGTTCGAGCGGAGGGCCGAGCGGCGCTTGCAGGGGGCGATCGGCCGGCTGGAGGACAAGCCCTTCGGCGCCAAAGTGGCGGAGGTCGCCCGCATCCTCGACGAGGACGGCTACCTCGCGGACTTCGAGGCGATGCCGGACGGCAGCTACCGGCTACGGGAGCACAACTGCATGGTGCTGGGCGTGGCCAAGCGCTTCGGCCACGCCTGCAGCAGCGAGATCGACTTCCTGCGGCGCGCGCTACCCGAGGCGGACGTGCAGCGCGTGCAGCATATGCTGGCGGGCTCGCACGCTTGCGCGTACGAGATCCGACTCAAGGCCTAGAAGACCGGGGCGGCCAGCTCCTTGAGCTTCTCTTCGCTGGTGGCCTCGACTTCGGCGTGCAGGCTGTTGCCGTGCGCATCCATGGTCACGATGGCCTGGAAGCCGTCCACATCCAGGTGCCACATGGCCTCCGGGATGCCGAACTCCATCAGGTCCACGCCTTCCACCTGCTTCACGCAGCGCGCGTAGTACTGGGCCGCGCCGCCGATGGCGTTGAGGTAGACGGCGCCGTGCTCTTGCAGGCCCTTGAGCGTCTTCGCGCCCATGCCGCCCTTGCCGATCACCACGCGCACGCCGAACTTCTTGATGATGTCAGCCTGGTAAGGCTCCTCGCGGATGCTGGTGGTGGGGCCCGCGGCCAGGATCTGCCACTGGTCGTCGCGCTTCACGGCGACCGGGCCGCAGTGGTAGAGCACGCCGCCCTGCAGCGAGACGGGCGCGTCATGGTCCATCAGGTACTTGTGGATGGCGTCGCGGCCGGTGTGCATCTGGCCCTTGATCGTGACCACGTCGCCGACCTTGAGCTCGCGCACCTGGGCTTCGGAGATGGGCGCTTCCAGGGTGATCTGGCGGCCGGTGCCGGCCGTTGCGCCGGCGCTCGACATGGGAGCCGCCTCGCTGGCCGCCACGCGGTACTGCCATTCCAAGATGTCGCCGGTGCCCGCATCCAGCAGCACGCCCAGGCGGCGGTAGGCCCAGCAGTTGTAGGCCACGGAGACGAAGAAGCTGGCCGGCAGGCGGTCGAGCAC
>JAQBPE010000465.1 GCA_028287685.1 Cyanobacteria bacterium RYN_339
TGTACGTGGCGGACTACGGCAACGACGTGATCCGCGTGGCGTCGCCGGATGGCGCCGTTGGGACGCTCGCGGGCAGTGGCACGCCGGGCTGGGCGGATGCGGCGGCGAAGGCCGCGGCGTTCAACGACCCCTGGTCGATGTGCGTGGACGCGGATGGCTTGGTTTACGTCGCGGACTACGGCAACAGCTTGATCCGCCGCATCGATGGGCAGGGCAACGCGATCGTGTGGGCGGGCTTCATCCCGGGGTACCCGGCGTCTTCGACGGCCGGGCCGAAGTCGGGGTATACCGACGGGCCGGCGATCGGGGCCGCGTTTGCGGCGCCGGCGGGGATTTGCTTGGACCGCCGTGGGTTCCTGTATGTGGCGGATTCGAAGAACCACCGGATCCGGAAGATCTACTAGGGACGCGGGGACCCCCTCCGGCTGCCGCCACCTCCCCCGAAATGGGGGAGGAAACTTCGTGCCTGCATGGCCGCAAGATTCCTCCCCCCTCGCGGGGGAGGTGCCGGCAGGCGGAGGGGGTTAGCCCTTAAGGGTAAATTCCCGCTCGATACAGCGTGTTCTGCCCCGCGTCATAGCCCCACATCTGCGTGGTGCTGAACGGCTTGAACCAGGTCAACGAGCGGTTCGGCGCCAACGGGTCCGACCAGCTCTGCCCCAAATCCTGCGAAATCGCGATCTTGCCGTCCGTCGTCTTGCCCACCATCGTGGTGCCGTCCAGGATCGCGGCATCCGCCAAGCCACCGCGCAGCAACTGCGTCGGCGTCAGCATGTCCGAAGAAAACGTGCCAAACGTCTTCCAGTCGCTGGTGATATACCAGGTGGAAGACGGCTGGGCGGCGTCCTTGAACGTGACCAACGGGCTGTACTGCGTCAGGCTGGAAAAGCTCTGCTTGGACTTCGCCGACAGCTGCGCGAAGAACTTCCCGCCTTGCAACTGGTACAAGGTCGTAAACGCGCCCGGGCTCTTCATCGGGTCGTTCGGCAAGTAGAGCGCGCCGTCCGCGCTGTCCGGTCGGAAACCGGACTTCTGGTTGACGGGCACGGTGGTGCCGTCGGCGATCGCCGCGCCCCAGGTCAGGCCACCATCCGCGGTCTTGCGCAGCGTGCCCCCGTTCTCGTCCGCGTAGTAGCCGAACTGCGGCGCGGCCGGCGCGAAGTGCAGCGCCGGGATGCGCGACGACGTGCCGGAGTTCAGCACCTTGTAGGTCAGCGTCCCGTTGGTGATGGAGACTTGCAGCAGCGCCCCGTTCTCGCCCGCCACCCAGCCGCTGGACTCGCTGATGAAGGATAGGCAGCGCAGCGACTGGCGGCCCACGTTGTCGTAGACCGTCCAGTTGGCGCCCGCGTCCGTCGTCACGTAGAGCGTGGTGCCGTCGATCGCCACGACGCGCGCGTAGTCGATCACCTGGATCGCCGCGGTGGGGTTGAAGACGCGCATCGGGTTGAACGTCAGCGCCGCGAAGGTGGTGGGGCTGGCGGCCGGCTGCGTGGTGCCGGCGGTCGAGTTGCTGGGCTGGGTCGGGGACGGCACCGGCGTGGGCGAGGGCACGTCGTCCAGGTGCGGCGTCAGCAGCTCGCCGGGCGGCAGCGCGACGGTGCGGCCCACGTGATCCGTGCCGGCGGGGGCGCTGACGGCGACGCCACCGTCCGCCTTGGGCGGCTGGACGGCCGGTGCGACGACCTGGGGGGCCGCCGTCACCGCCACCGCGGTGTTGGGCTGGGCGGGCGTGGTGACCCGCTGGCCGGTGGGTGCGCCGCCGATCGACTGCGTGACCGTGGTGTCTACCGCGGCGGGCTGGCCCCCGGAATTCCCGGAGGTGGCCACGCGCCCTTCGCTTACGGCGATCGGCGCGGTGGCCGTGCCCGGGCCGGTGGTGCAGCCCATGGCGACGGCCACGAGGGCCACGGCGAGGGTGGGAAGCAGGTTCAACTTCATGCGGACGCCCCATACAGCGGCGCCCCGTATCGCAGGCACCGCTTGCTTTGTACCCCTGCGCCGGGCGGGTTAACCCAGCAGCTCGGCGAGCCCCGGGTTGGCGCGCACCACGTCCAATGCGTAGTTGGCGTGGTCTTCGGCGTAGCCGTTGCCCATCAGCAGATCCACGTCCTGCCCGACGCTCTCCGCGCCCAGGGCCGCTGCCTGGAAGGAGGTCGCCATGCTGAAGAAGTACACCATCCCACGCGATCGGGCGGCCAGGATGCTCGCCATCTCCGTGCCGGGCATGTTCACGCAGTTGATCACCAGATCGGCGTAGGCGCCGCCGGTGGCTTCGCCCACGATCCGGTGGGTCGCCACGGCGTCCGTGGCGTTGGCTTCGCGGATGATCACGGTCCCGGGCACCTGCTTCAGCTTCTCGAGGCCGGCCTGCGAGAACTCCAGCGCGACGACCTGGCCCTCGGGGCCCACTTGCTGGGCGGCGATCCAGGTGCACAGCAAGCCGCTGCGGCCGCCGGCGCCCAGGATCACGACGCGCATGCCGGGCTTCACCAGGCGGTGTGCCTGGGCCGGCGCGCCGCACACGTCGAGCACGCTCAACACGAGCTTCTCGTCGAGGTCGCCGGGCAGCTTGCCGTAGAGGCTGCGCTCGAACAGCACGGCGGTGCCCTTGGCCTGGATCTGGTGGCTGGCGGCGTCCACGTCACCCAGGCTGTCCAGCGCCAACGGGGTGGTGGTGAGCGAGACCAGCGTGATCACGCGCTCGCCGACCACGAGATCCGTGCGGGCTGCTCCCACCTCGCTGATGTTGCCGATCAGCACGCCGCCGGAGCCGGTGACGGGGTTGTGCATCTTGCCGCGCGCGGCCACGATCCCCATGACCTGTTCCTTCACGGCTTCCAGGTCGCCATGGACCAACTGCTTGAGCTGCAGGAAGCTCGCCGAGTCCAGGTTCAGGGCTTCGACGGCGATGCGGGCTTCATGGGGGTGTAGCGGGGCCAGCGGGTCCAGGCGCTGGGCCTGGTAGGGCAACACGCCGGCGGGCTCGAGGACGCGGTGAACGCCGAAGGGGCTTTCCATCTACGTGGCCTCCACGCGGCGCTCGATGCCCAGGATCGCGCGCGCCTCGTCGGGCGTGGCGACCTCGCGGCCCAGCTCCTTGGCCAGGCGCACGATCCGCTCTACCAGCTGCGCGTTGCTCTCGGCGAGCTCGCCCTTGCGGTAGAAGATGTTGTCTTCCAGGCCCACCCGCACGTGGCCGCCCATCAGGATCGCGACCGTTGCCAGGGGGAGCTGGCGGCTGCCCACGCCGGCCACGGACCAGGTGCACATGCTGGGCAGGCTGTCGACGCAGTGCAGGAGGTCCTTGATGCCGCCAGGGCTGCCGCCCGGCACGCCCAGCACGAAGTCGAAGTGGAGCGGGTGCTGCAGCTCGCGCTTCTTGATCAGCCGCATGGCGTTCGCGATCATGCCCGGCTCGAAGACCTCGATTTCGGGCTTCAGGCCGCGCGCCGTAAGCTTGGCCGCCAGGGCCGACAGGAAGCTGGGCGAGTTCATGAACACGTCGTCGCCGAAGTTCACGGTGCCGCACGTGAACGACGCCATCTCCAAGAGCTTGACCAGCTCCGGGTCGTCCAGGGGGGCCAGGCGCTCTTCCGTGGTGGCCGTGACGGCGCCGCCGGTGGAGATCTGCAAGATCGGGTCGCAGGCGGCCTTGATGCGGCGGCACTGGTCCAGGAAGCGCGCGGCGTCCTGGCTGGGCGTGCCGTCGTTGTCGCGCGCGTGCAGGTGGATGATGCTCGCGCCGGCATGTACGGCGGCGATCGCGCTGGCGGCGACCTCCGCGGGGCCGTAGGGGACGGCGGGGTTGTCTTGCTTGGTGACCTCGGCGCCCAGGGGCGCGCAGGTGATGATCAGCTTGTCCATGGCGCCATTATGCCATGGCCCTTTAGGCGCTGCGGCGCAGGGCCCGAATCAAGAGCGCCATGCTGGAGACCTCGGCCAGCAGCGCGGGCGCGTCGAAGGCATCGAACCAGGCACCGCGGGCCCGGCCCCAGAAGCCGGTCGCGCCCACCACATGGCGCGCCGCGGCGAGGATCTGCGCGATGGCCGCCGGCGACAGGCCGCCCTTGGTGCCATGTTCCATCTGGAAGCGGTCGAGGGCCACGAAGAAGTCCAGGTCGCAGAAACCCCGCAACGGAATGGTGCCGCCAGCCAGCACCAGGCAAGCACGCAGGACGCGTTGTTCGTCCTCCAACAGGTCATAGCCCTGGCGCTGGGCCAACTGGGCCAACAGCCGCGCGAGGTTGTCTACCGGGGGAGTCAGGGCGCCGCGCTTCTGGTTGGTGGCTTTTTTGGCCGACCAGCGCGTCCTGAAGATCTCCACCGGGGCCATGCGTTCCTCCTCCATGAGATACGTCATGCCTGACAGTTAGCTTTGTACCCCGCTTGCTTTGGGAATTATTGTAAATTTGTAGTTTTGGGGCTCAGCGCTCGCAGGCGAAATACAGCACGACTTTACCTGCCGACGTGTTCATTGTTAGCGTGCCGCTGATGCTGGTGCTGGTTACTTCCGTGAGCGCCAGGGAGCCGGTAACGGGATCCGTTCCGGGCACGGTGGCGATGAAATCGTGCGAGGTGGGCACGGCGTCGCCGTCCTGGAAGTAGCGCGCCTTGGCGTAAAGGTACTTCAAGTCCTTGAGGTCGATCGTGGTGCCGCTCTTGAGCTTGTCCAGCGACGGCAGTTCGATGGTAGTGGAAACGTCCACGGTGACGGAGGCGATCGTCAGGCGGGTGCCATCGAGCTTGGCCTTCTCCATCTGGAGGGCGTCCTTGCCCGTCGCCCCGCCGGTTGGCGTCACGAACATGTAGGCGACTCCCTTCTTGCTGGGCACCTTCTCCGACGGGCTCTCGACGGAGGGGCGGGACACCGGCCCTGAAACGGACGGAGCGCCGTAGCAGGCCGCCGTGGTGGCGGCGGTGAAGGCCAGCAGCGCGCCCATCTTGAGGTTGCGCACCAGCCCCATCCCCTGCGCCGGCGTGGCCTTGGCGCCGCAGTGCGGGCAGGCGGCCTCGTGACCATGGTGGTGGCGGCCGCAGGCCGAGCAAGGGATCATCTGGCGCATTCGGGGTCCTCTGGAAGGGAACGAGGTCGCTTGCTCGTCTGTTCCTTCATACCCTACTTGGCGCGGCTTGGCGTGCCCAACACCTTGTTCAGCCCATCCACGATCGCCCCGCCCGCGAAGAAGCCCACCAGGCCCATCGCGGCCATGCCCAGCACCACGTGGACGCGGAAGAGCGCCGCGATGCCGCGGAAGGCGAAGCTGCTCAGACGGCCGGCATTCGAGAGGTCGGCGCCGATCGCCCCGCCCACGATGGCGATCAGGCCGGCGAAGTACTGCATGAACCGCCGCGCGGTGGGGTCCAGCGTGGGAACCACGGCCTGCTGGTTCAAGGAGGCCAGCGACGGCAGCTCCGTGCCGTAGGTCTTCCAGGCGGCGTCGACGTCGAAGCCTTGCAGCTTCCAGGCCGCCTTGGTGGTCTCGCCCAGGCCGTTGCGCAGCGCCCACAGCGCGCGCTGGTCCTCGATCAGCTCCTGCTTCGCCAGCCGGATCATGTCCGGGTCCTTCTGGGCGGCCAGCTGCTGCTGCGCCATCTTGGTGCGCGCCGTGAGGTAGATCAGGGCGGTCTTGTAGCTTTCGGGGGAGTCCAGGCCGTAGCCGCTGTCGCTGGTGAGTCGCTTGCCCGCCGCCGGGGCCTCGCCCTGGTGCATGAGGCCGTTGGCCTGGATCGTCACCAAGACGCCGCCCAGCAGGCCGGAGAGCAGGGCAATCGGGCCCGCGATCATGAAGGTCATCGCGCTGGGAACCATGAACAGCGCGGCCATGCTGGTCATGGTCACGGCCAGCGAGGTGCCCATCGCCGCATTCATCAGCAGCTTGTGCGTGCCCGCGTGCCCGTCGGAAGGCTTCAGCGGCAGCGGCAGGCCGTGTGCGCGCCACATCGCGTCCAGGTTCGTTACCTTGCCCTTGCCGGCGTCGTGCAGGCGCTCCAGGCGGGCGTACTCGCCTTCCATCGCGGTTTCCGCGGCGTGCAAGTCACCGGCCGTGGCCTGGCCCAGTTGGTAGCGCTGCTTCGCGCCTTCCAGCTTGTTGAAGAGGTCAACCGCGCCGCCCACCTCGCGGATCAGCGCGCGCTGGTACGCGTCGGGCGTGGCGGCGGCCAGGCCGTCCTCGAGCGGGTCCGGCTGGCCTTGGGCCTTGGCGGAGACGCGGAGCGCGGTCTTGGGAGCTGGGGTGGGGGCGATGCGAGGCATCAGAGGTTATCGGGGGCGCCAGGTCGTTTCCACACCAAGGTTCTTTTAAGGTTTTTCATGGGAATACAGACCGCGTGCCACTTCACACCCGCATCTTCATCGGCATGCTGACCGGCCTCGTGCTCGGCCTGGTCGCCCGTTACGGCCTGGGACCCGGTCCCACGCTGACCTGGATCGTCCAGAATGTCGCCCTGCCTTTGGGGCAGGTGTTTTTGCGCATGATCTTCATGGTGGTCGTGCCGCTGGTGGTCTCCGCCCTGGCGCTGGGCGTGGCCGATATCGGTGACCTCAGCAAGTTCCGCAGCGTGGGCCTCAAGGTCTTCTTCTTCACGCTGCTCTTCACCTCGATCGCCGTGTTGGTGGGCGTGGGCTTCGCCAACCTCTTCCAGCCCGGCATCGGCCTTGGAGACGAGGCGCGCAAGGCCCTGATGACCGCGCTGCAGATGCCGGATGCCGCCCTGAAGGTGGAACAAGCCCACCAGGCCAAGGGGCTGGCCCAGGTGCTGCTGGACTTCATCCCCAAGAACCCCTTCTTCGAGGCCGTGAATGCGTTCGAGGGCGGCCTCGTGCCGTTGATGTTCTTCGCGCTGATGATGGGGGTGGGCATGCTCACCGTCGGCCCGGTAAAGGCCGCGCCGTTGAAGAGCGTGTTGGAGTCCATTTACGCCGTGATGCTGGCGATCATCGGGTTTGCCATGAAAGTGGCGCCGATCGGCGTGGGCGGTTTGATTTTCGCCGTGGCGGCCACCCTGGGGTTGGACGTGGTGGTGATGCTCGGGAAGTATGCGCTGGTGGTGGTTGGGGCGTTGGCGTTCCAGCAGTTCATCGTGTATGGGGCTGCTGTGGCGCTGATTGCGCGGCGATCGCCCCTGAAGTTCTTCGCGGATACCCGCGAGCCGATGCTGACCGCGTTCTCGACGAGCTCTAGCGCGGCGACGTTGCCGACGGCGATGAAGACGGCGGTGGAGCAGTTGAAGCTGCCGAAGCCGATTTCGGACTTCGTGTTGACCGTGGGCTCGACGTTGAACCATCACGGGACGGCGCTCTACGAGGGCATTACGGTCCTATTCTTGGCCCAGTTCTTCGGGGTGCACCTGTCGCTGGGGCAGCAGTTCTATGTCGTCGGGATGGCCATCCTGGGCGGGATCGGGACTGCTGGCGTGCCGGGGGGCTCGCTGCCGATGATCGTGGTGATCATGCAGAGCGTGGGGGTGCCGGGCGCCGGGATTGGCGTGATTCTGGGCGTGGACCGGATCTTGGACATGTGCCGGACCACGCTGAACGTGACGGGAGACTTGGCCATCGCCACGGTGGTAGCTCACCTGGAAGGTCCGGTCGATGTGCCGGCTGACGGTGTTGCAATCAGGCCAGACCAGAACTAGGCTGCAATCCTATTCATTGCCTGCATCTGCCAAATAGATGGTTCAGCTAGATTACACCGCTACGTCGATTTGAGGGTACTTACCTAGGCAAGTGAAGGACCGACGGTCGTGCATCGGTCCCCGGCCTCGCTCGACATGGCTACTGGATTTGGCGAATTCGCTGGTTGGACTGGTCGGCCACGAAGAGCTTGCCGCACGCGTCGACTGTCACGCCCGAAGGGAAACTGAACCGAGCCGTGGCACTCGCGCCGTCCGCAAAGCCATTGGTGCCGTCGCCCGACAGCGTGCTGACCACGCCCGCACTCGTCACCTTGCGGATACGGTGGTTTCCCTTATCCGCTACATAGATATTTCCACCGGTATCCACGGCCACGCCATATGGGTTGGAGAATCGGGCGGTGGCGCCCGCGCCGTCTGCAAAGCCGGCGATCCCGCTGCCCGCCACCGTGCTGACTACGCCCGCACTCGTCACCTTTCGGATGCGGTGATTGGCCGAGTCTGCCACATAGACGTTTCCACCAAGGTCGACGGCCACGCCGATAGGAAAGGCGAACTTGGCCGTGGCTCCCGCGCCGTCGGCAAAGCCAATTGTCCCGTCACCCGCCAACGTGCTGACCACGCCTGCGGAGGTCACCTTTCGGATGCGGTTGTTGCCTACCTCTGCCACATAGACGTTGCCATTGATATCAACGGCAAGACCAGTTGGAGTGGAGAATCGGGCCGTGGCACCCGCGCCATCGGCATAGCCCTGCGTCCCGCTGCCCGCCAGGGTGCTTACCAGGCCCGCGGGTGTCACCTTTCGAATGCGGTGGAGGTCAAAGTCCGCCACATAGACATTTCCACCAGTATCCACGGCCACGCCGAACGGGGAGATGAATCGGGCGGTGGCGCCCGCGCCGTCGGCAAAGCCAGCGGTCCCACTGCCCGCCAGTGTGCTGACCACGCCCGTGGCGGTCACTTTCCGGACGCGGTGATTGTCTTGGTCCGCCACATAGGCGTTTCCAGCCGTATCGACGGCCACACCTCCCGGGTTGTTGAATTGGGCGGTAGCCCCGGCGCCGTCGGCAAAGCCAGCGGTGCCGGTGCCCGCCAGGGTGGAGACGATGTTGGTGAAGGGCGCGCACTGGAGCAGTGCGGAGGAGCCCCCTTCGAGGAATTGGTTGTCCTGGACGGGGTCGTGGATGGTGACGTTGGCGTTCAGGCGGTCGATGTCGGGGACATCGTTCTCTGGCAGCACCTTGGTGTAGAGCAGCACGTCCACGTTCAAGGTGGCGAGGGTGTCCACCGCGGAGGGCTCGGGTCCTTCGGGCGGGATGGTGTTGGCATCCACGAACAGACCGGCCGAGAGGGGGTCTCCGTCGGGATGACCCGGCTTGACGCTCAGCCCGGAGCCAGGCGGGGCGGCAAAGGAGACTTCCTGGGCCAGTTGGGTGCCGTCGGCCGCCAGGACGGCCAGCTGGACGAGGTAGTCACCGGGCTGCACGTTGGTGAAGTAGACACCGGCGGTGCCGTTCAGCACATCGAGTTGGGTGACCACCTGCTGGTTGACCCTCAGCCCGCCCAATTCGTCGGCGGTGGTGCGGCTCAGGCGGATGACGTAGCGATCCACGTCGGTGCTGGTGGAGACTTGCTTCAGCTTGTAGCCTGGCTTCTGGGTGACGGAGGTGGGAAAGCGCAGGGCGATGCGTCCCCCGGACGGGTAACCCATGTCCACTTGCCGCAAGCCGCCGAAGGGGCCGTGAGCTTGGCCCAGGGGACCGCTCGACGAGCCGGGCAGGGCGCCTGGCGGCGAGGTCGCCGCGCAGGACGATAGGAGCAGGCAGGCCGTCAGCAAGGCGGTGATTGGACGATGCATGGACGTGATCTCGCTTTCAACG
>JAQBPE010000466.1 GCA_028287685.1 Cyanobacteria bacterium RYN_339
CGACCGGGATCTCGCGATCGAGCTCTACAACGAGGCGCGCTACTTCCTGCCGCACATCCTGGCGCTGACGACCTCCAGCCCGTTCTGGATGGGCCGCAAGACCGGCCTGATGTCGACGCGTTGCTCGATCTTCAAGGCCTTCCCGCGCACCGGCGTGCCCGAGCCCTTCCGCGCCTGGGGCCACTTCGAGAGCTACGTCGACACGCTGGTGAAGACGCACTGCATCGACGACGGCAAGCGCATCTGGTGGGACCTGCGCCCCCATTCCTTCTTCGACACGATCGAGTTCCGGATCTGCGACCTGCCCACCAGCATGGACGACACCATCGCGGTCGTCGCGCTGATCCAGGCGATCGTCGCCAAGCTCTACGTGCTCCGCACCCAGAACCAGGGGTTCCGCGTGTACGAGCGCGCGCTGATCGAGGAGAACAAGTGGCGGGCGTACCGCTACGGCCTCGACGGCAACCTGATCGACTTCGGCATCAAGGCGGAGAAGCCCGCCCGGACGCTGATCCGCGAGTTGTTGGAGTTCGTTGACGACGTCGTCGACGAGTTGGGCAGCCGCAAGGACATCGAGCACATCAACACCATCCTGGAACGGGGCACCAGCGCGCACCGGCAGATCGCGATCCACCAGGAAACCGGCGACCTCAAGAAGGTCGTCGACTGGATGATCGAGGAAACCGTGGCGGGCGTCGACCTGCATCAACCCGCGCCCGTCGGCGCGCGTCTTATCGACTGATACGAAGGAGTACCTGAGAAAATGGCTACCAACCCCAAGAAGATCGGCCTCCTCGTAGGCTTCGAGGACAGCTTCCCGCACGCCTTCATCAACAAGGTGAACGAGAAGGGCAACGGCGAGGTCGTGGCCGAGTTCGTGCGGACCAGCGCGCCCCGCATGGGCGAGCCCAGCGGCTACGACCTGATCGTGGACCGCATCTCGCACGAGATCCCCACCTACAAGCCGTTCTTGAAGAACGCCGTCCTCACCGGCACCTACGTGGTCAACGACCCGTTCTGGTGGCTGGCCGACGACAAGTTCTTCGATGCCGGCCTGGTAGATAAGCTGGGCGTCGCCCACCCGAAGACCGCGGTGATCCCCTCGAAGCGTCGCTTCCCGCGGACCACGGAGATGTCGTACCGCAACCAGGCGCTGGTGGACTGGAAGGAAGTCTTCGAATACATCGGCTTCCCCGCCATCATGAAGCCCTATGACGGCGGCGGCTGGCGCAACGTCTACAAGGTGAACAACGCCCAGGAGTTCTTCCGCGCTTACGAGGAGACCGGCACGCTGGTCATGATCTTGCAGGAGTGCATCGAGTTCGATGACTACTTCCGCTGCCTCAGCATCGGCAAGGACAACATCCTGCCCATCCGCTACGACCCCCGCGCCTACTTCCACGAGCGTTACGTTCCGGGCTTCGCCGACGTCAACGACCCGCTGGTGCAGCGCGTGATCAAGGATTCCAAGACGATCTGCCATGCCCTGGGCTACGACATGAACTCCGTGGAGTTCGCATGCAAGGACGGCATCCCCTACGCCATCGACTTCATGAACCCCGCGCCGGACATGGACTACTACTCCATCCGCCCGGAGAACTTCGAGTGGGTGGTCAACGCGATGGCCGACATGTGCATCCAGTACGTCAAGGAAGGCCGCAAGATGCCCATGCACCACCCCTGGCAGGCGATGCTGGACAAGCAGAAGGTTGGCGTTTAGCCACCTTACGCCCTTTGGGGAGCTCGCGGCGCCGGCAACGGCGCCGCTTTTTCTTTGAGCGCGCGCGTGAAGCGGTTCCAGCCGCCCTGCCCATTGCCCTGGGCGTGCTGGAAGCTGCTGTCCATGCGCTCGCGTGTGAGCTGGGTGCCACGGCTCGTGAGATACGCCTCGAAGGCGGAGCCTTCGAGCTTCAGCGCGCCGGCGCGCAACAACCGGGCCGCGCGCTGCTTCTCGCGCGGCGTCTTGGCTGCCTTCACGTCGGCGACCAGCTGGTTCAGGCGCACCGCGTCCGCGGCCAACGCATGTGGCAAGGTGCCTTCGAGCTTGGGCAGCGCCTTGGCGATCTCGCCCAGGAAGGCGCCGTCCGTCAGGTCCGGGCCGTCTTGCTCGTGGTGGATCCAGCCGCCCGGCACGAAGCCATGGGCCAGCGCCTTGAGGATCGAGCCTCGGTCGTTGGCGGCCAGGTCGAAGTAGGCGTCGCCAGGCAGGAACACGCCCAGGCCGCCCAGGCGGTCGTAGTCCTGCTGGGAGCTGCCCTGGTAGGCCGTCACCACGTCGCGGCGCGCGTCGAGCACCTTCTGGGCGGCTGCTCGCAGCCCGCCGGCATCGCGCAGGCGGCCGCTGTCGAGGGCGTCGATGATGCCGCGCGCGAAATCCTTCACGTCCGCCTGCGGGCTGGCGGCGGAGGTAGGACCGCCTTCGGCGCCGTAGTGGCGCGTGCGGCGGATCACGTCCTTCAAGACGGCCAGTTGCGCCGGGTCGGCGGCGAGGGAGGCGAGGCGATCGCCCAGGCCGTCCAGCGCCTGGCGGAAGCGGGCGCGCGCCTTGAGGTCGTAGCTGGCCAGGGTCTGGGTGCCCGTGACTTCGGCCGGCGGCAGGTCTTTCACCTCCTGGATCGTGGCGCCTCGACGCGGGGGAGGCGGCGCGGGCATCGGCGGGCCGGCAGGCTCGTCGGCATCGGGGATGCCGTCGTGGTTGCGGTCCACGAAGCGCTTGGTGGTGGCGGCCACGGCCACGAACTTCTTGGCGAAGGCGTTGCCATCCAGCTCCGGGTGGGCGATCAGCTCGATCAGGGTCTGCTTCAAGTTCTGGCCGTCGGCGCCGCCTTCGATGGCGTCCGGCTCCGCGGCTTCCGTCTCGCTGGAGGCGACCACGTGGTCGGCCACGCCCTGCATGGCGCCCAGCACCTCGTCCTGGCCCATCAGGCAGGCGTCGAAGCTGACGACGTCGGCGGTCTTGCGGCCGGCCTGCTTGAGGCCGGCCTTCAGCGCAGCGGTCAGTTCTTGCAGCGTGGCCTCGCCGCCGTCGCCCAGCATGCCCTCCGTCGCGTCGCCGTGGGACTGGCTGACCACGGCAAGGCGGTCGCCGGTCTGGCGCTTGCCGGCCGCGGCCACCAGCTCGCGCAGGTCCTCGGCGTAGCCCTTGGCGGTGGTCACGGCCGGGTCCTTGGTCGCGACGCCGTCCTGGATCACGTAGCGCTCGAGCTTCGCAGGCGCTTCGCCCTCGCCCGGCAGCGTCACGTTCACCACCAACGTGACGGCCTTGCCGCGCGTGGAAGCGGCTAGCGCCATCAGCTCGCGGCGCTTGACCACGGCGCCGGCGGACAGGTTGCCGTCCGGATCGCGCAAGGAGGCGGCCAGGTTCACGGCCACGGTCCAGCCCGGTCCCTTGGCGGTCTTGCGCGGGCCGGGGTCGCCGCTGGCGCCCGTGAAGACGTCCTGCGCGAAGGTCGGCTTGGGGGCCGCCGGCACGGCCATGGGCCGCGCGAAGGGCAGCAGGCTGCTCGGGTGGCGGATGGCGTCGAGGAAGCTCAAGGGGGGTGTCCTCTGGACTGGCCGAGGGGGAAGGGCTCCCATCGTGACACGCGATCTTTTCGGTTCGTGTATAGCAAGTGATAAGGGGACATTTGGCGTTGGTTAAGGCTTTGCCCAGCAGCAGGCATGCGTGGTATCCTTCAAGGCGGCGAAACATTTCCTTATACACCGTCGTAGGACCATTGGCTGCTTTCGCGCAGGCGCTCTGTTAGCATGAAAGGGTGACGATTCCCATGAAGCTGTCCCTGACTCCCCTCGTTGCCCTTCTGGCCCTGGTTAGCACCGGCTGCACCTTGTTTGGCGGAAACAACGTCAATGGCACACAGGTAGGGGCCGGTAACCTGTCGGCCCAGGGCGCCCGCCCGGTTGGCTACGTGTACACGACGCTGTACGGCAAGAACGCCATCATGGAAATCAACACGATCCAGAGC
>JAQBPE010000012.1 GCA_028287685.1 Cyanobacteria bacterium RYN_339
ACGGACGCCGGCGATCAGCCGGTCTGGCACGTCAAGGCGGTCTACGACCGGTCCACGTACGACTTGCAGTTGTCGGTCATGGACGGAGAGCAATCGCTCTACGAAGTCCGCACCGCCGGTGGGCGGGACTTGCTGCGATACACCCCGATGGGCTCGGATTCCGAGTACCCGGTGACCGGGGAGGGCGGACGCGCGCTGGGCAACTTCAAGCGGCGCGGCGGCCTCAGCGGCGCGTGGCAAGCCCAGTACGAGTGGCTGGACGCGGGTGGCGAGGTGCTGCTGACTTTCACGCAAGAGAACCCCGCCGCCGCCATCGCCAACACCTTCGTCCAAGCCATCCCCCTGGTCGGCGACCTGGTGGCGGCAGCGGTCTTGAACCCCACCTATGCCATCAGCCTGCCGGACGGGACGATGGTCCGTCGCTTGAACACCGGGCGCTTCCTGCTGGTGCCGACCTACACGCTCGACCACGTGGCGGACGTGCCGTCCGACCTCGCGCCGTTCGCGGTGCTGGGCGCCATGCTGATGGTGCTGCAAGAAAACAGCCGAAGCTAACGCCGCTTGTCCCGGCCGGGAATGGGGGCTATCCTGGGGCGACGACCGCAACGAGATGGAGTCTCCCATGTCCCCTTCCCCCGTGATCGCCCTGGTGCCGCTGGGCATGCCCTGGCCGACGGTCGACCCGTACCTGTTCTGCGTCCACCACGACGACGCCTACCCGGCCGGCAACGACCAGCTCGGGCCAGCCGCCTCGCTGGCCGGCCGCGACATCGGTCAGGACTTCGCCGGGCTCGACGGCTGGCGGATGTACCACGGCGAGGTGGTGCCGGGCTTCCCCTCGCACCCCCACCGCGGCTTCGAGACCGTGACGATCGTCTTGCAAGGGCACATCGACCATGCGGACTCCCTGGGGGCGACGGCGCGCTTCGGGCCGGGCGACGTGCAGTGGCTCACCGCGGGGCAGGGCATCGTCCACGCGGAGATGTTCCCGCTGCTCGATGCGGCCGGCCCCAACCCGGTGGAGCTGTTCCAGATTTGGTTGAACCTGCCCCGCGCCAGCAAGATGGCCGCGCCGCACTTCAAGATGCTGTGGCGCGAGGAGGTGCCGACCGTGACGTTCACGGACGACGCGGGTCGCCAGACCACCGTGTTGCTCGTGGCAGGCGCCCTGGCCGGCCGCCAGGCCCTGGACCCGCCGCCCGACTCCTGGGCCGCGCGCCCGGAGGCCGACCTCGCCATCTGGTCCATCGACATGGCACCGGGGGCGACCTGGACGCTGCCCGCCACGGCCGCCGACACCCAGCGGACGCTCTACGCCTTCGAAGGCGAAGGCCTGACGGTCTCGGGCACGCCGGTGCCGGCGCGGAACGCCGCACAGGTGCACGCCGACGTCGACCTGGCGCTCGTCGCCGGGCCGGCTGGCAACCGCCTGCTGGTCTTGCAGGGCCGGCCGATCGGCGAGCCTGTCGCCCAGCATGGGCCGTTCGTCATGAACTCCCGCGAGGAGATCATGCAGGCGTTCGCCGACTACCAGGCGACCGGCTTCGGCGGCTGGACCTGGCCGGACGCGGGGCCAGTGCATGCGCGGGATGCTGGCCGGCACGCTCGTTTCCCCGATGGACGGGTGGAGCGGCCCTCTACCTGACCCTGGCACCACAACCACACGAAAGGCGTCGGAAGTGCTACGCAACCTCCTCATCGCGGCCGGCTGGCTTGGGTTTACGTTGGCCGTCTTCGCCCACGCGGCCACCCTATTTGCCGCGCCATCGGGGTGGGTCTATTGGGGCATCACCTCTACCTTTGCGGTGCTGTGGCTGCTCGGCCTGACCTCCTTCGCGGGCATGGCGTATACCTACCGGCACGTGCCGCTCGGCCGCGCCGCCGCTACGGTGCTCAACCCCTTTGCCGCGATCCCGGCGTTTTGTCGGCCCATTCCACGGAGCGGGCGCGTGGCGCTGGCCTTGATGTTTTGCTACTGCTTGTTCTGCTACGCTGGGCTGGCGGCCGTACCCGCAGCGCAAACCATCACGCATGACCACCTCCCACCGCGCGAGTTCATGCGCGTGTTCACCGCCAACGAGATGTGGCTCGGGCTTGTTTCGTCCGTCATATTCACCTTCCACGTCGCCCGGCGCTGATACCGAACTTGGCATCCACGAAGCTCAGGTACTGCGCCCAGTCGTAGGCGGTGGTGTCGTGCGGGCCGGAGCGCATGTGGTAGCCCAGGTCGGCCACGAGCGGGTGGTTGGCCTTTGGCATCTGGGCGCCGGCCAAGGTCTTCTTGCCGAACAGGGCGTAAACCGGCGAGGCTTCGCGGACGGCCAGGAACTCGCCGCGCGGGTCCGCGTGCAGGTCTTCCGATGCGCTTGCCACGTACACGGGCCGTGGGGCCATCAAGGCGATCAGCATGTGCTGGTCGACGGGCAAGGCGTCCGGCTTCCCGTCGAAGGCCTTGTAGTTGCCGGCAAACCAGTGCGGGAACTCGCGGTTGAGGTCCGCCACGGTCTCGCCGAAGTTGCGGCGGGCGATCGCCGCACCGCCCTCGCCGCTGTCATTGGAGATGACCATCGCGAAACGCTCGTCGAGCGCGCCGGCCCAGAGCGCCGTCTTGCCCAGCCGCGAGTGGCCCCACACGGCGATTTTTCCGGGCTCCACGTCGGGGTCCTTCACCAAGTAGTCCATCGCCCGGCTCAGGCCCCAAGCCCAGGCCGCGATGGCGCCCCACTGGTCCGGGGCGCGCGCGGCGCCCATGACGGGGATGATCGAGTCGCGCAACCCGTCGGCGCGGTCCGGGAACATGTCGCCGTAGTAAGCGGTCGCGACGCCATAGCCACGCGCCAGGATCGTTTCCAGCGGCCAGCGGCGTGCCTCCCTGCCGCGGGATTCCGCCGTCGCCCGGTGCTTCGAACCCGACCACCCCATCCAGGCCGTTGACACCCGGATTCCGGGGTCCAAGTTGATGGACTGGTTGCCGTGGAAGTTGAGTCCCAGGAAGAGCGGGGCGCGTCCCTTCCGGTGGTTCGGCAGGTATACCAGCAGGTGCATCTCGGGGCCACCTGGCCGCCCCGTGAGCGAGATGGCGAGCTCCTTCCGGGTGGCGAGCCCATGCAGGGCCTTCCGATCCAGGGAGAGCTGCCGGTAGGAGGCTTGCAGCGGCGCGCTGGGGCTGCGGCCGTAGACGTTGGTCTCGAAAAGCCGCAGGATCTCGGGCCGCCGCAGCCGCCGCCATTCGTCCGCGTTCGCCACGCGCTTGCCGCTCGTGAGTTGCAGCACGTCGGGCAGCACCACTTGCCCGACACGCGCTTCGTCGTGGTTTTCCGAGGCAGCCCCGGCCGGCCCCGCCAACGCCAGCACGCAACTTGTGGCGATGACCTTCCGTACTAGCTTTGGCGTCGCGTTCACGTTGACCACCTTCGAAAGCAGCCTATAGCCGCAGGACAAAAGCCCCAGGGTCATGGAAGTCGGGCTCGGCGCCCGGATGGGCCAACGCCCAAAAGGACACCCGGCCTCCGGCCTCCGCAACCACCACCGCCACGGCCACCTGCCAGGCCGCCGCCGCAAGCCCTAGCGGCGCCAGGTCCACCCCCAGCGCCATGTCGCAGCCATCCTCCCGCCGCGAAACGGTGAAGCGCAAGGCGGACAACGCCTCCTCCGCCTGCATCCCGCTCCGGTACCCCTCGAACCGGTAAACGTTCCAGTGCCCGTCCGGCGACAAATTGAACTCCCAATAT
>JAQBPE010000080.1 GCA_028287685.1 Cyanobacteria bacterium RYN_339
GCTGCTCGCCGTCGAAAACCGGGATCTGAGGCTCCAGCCCCAACGCCTGCGCCTCGCAGACGCGGTCGCGGCCGGAGTTCTTCGCACGGTAAAGGGCCTGGTCGGCCCGTTGCAACAGCTTGGCGGGGGACTCGAGCGGGTCTTCCAGGCAGGCCACGCCGAAGCTGGCCGTCACGGTGCCGATGGACTCGCCGTCCAGCGTGTTGATCTGCAGCGCGCGGATGGCCTCGCGCAAGCGCTCCGCCGTTCGGACGGCGCCCTCGGCATCCGTCTCGGGCAGCAGCGCCACGAACTCCTCGCCACCGTAGCGGGCGGCCAGGTCGCTTTGCCTCAGCGTTTCGCGCAGCGCGTCCGCCACCAGGCGAAGCACCTGGTCTCCCGTCTGGTGCCCGTGCTCATCGTTGACGCGCTTGAAGCGGTCCACGTCCACCAGGATCACGGAGAAGGCGCCCTGGTACCGGCGCGCGCGGTCGGCTTCCTCGCGCAGGCGCTGTTGGAAGAAGGCATGGTTGTAGAGCCCGGTCAGGCCGTCGCGCAGCGCCTGCTGCTTCACGTCCTCCAGGTAACGCAAGTTCACGGCCGCCATGGCCACCTGCCCGCACAGCGAGCTCAGCAGCGGCGCGGCGTCGATCAGGCGGTCGATGCCGTCCGGCGGCCCGTTGAGCCAGACCTCGCCGACGGGCCGGCCATGGGCGATCAGGGGGATGGTGGCCACGTATTCGCGGCCTTCCAGCTTCCAATGGTAGGTGCCGTCCCGCTCGGCCAGTGCCCGCAGCTCGTCACGGCATTCCGCCGCGAAGGCCGGCGGCTCGTCGGAGCCCCAGTCCAGCAGCGCCAGCTGGCCCCTCGGTGCGCCGGCGGCCTCGAGCAGGGGCGGCAACACCTGGCGGCCCAGGTCGTCCAAGCCGTTGCAGCGGTTCAGCCCCTCCAGCAGCTCGTTCACGAACGACAGCGTGTAGCTGCGGTCGATCAGGTCATGCAGCAGGGCTTCCTCGCCGTGCGGCCGACGCTGGGAAGCGAAGTAGCGCCGCACCGCGTCCTGGATCGGGCGGTCACCGGATTCCTTGGAGAGCGCGGCCACCGCGCCCGCCTTCAAGGCGCTCAGCCCGGCCGGCTTGCAGCTCTCGCCTTCCCAAACGACGATCAGCCCGGGGGCCCCCTTGGCCCGCCGGAGGTCGGAGAGCAGGTGGACGACGTCGCAGGGGTACTGCGACAGGTTCCACACCACCAGGTCCTTGCCGGACAGACCGGTTCGCTTGGTGCAAATCGAGACTCCGTGAGGCTTGCAGCCCATCGCCATGGCGCCGGCGAAGGTGGAGTCGCGGTCGAAGAGTGCTATCTTGCCCATCTGGCCCGCCCTTCCTTAGGCTACCTCGCCGGGATGGCCGAGGATCGCCTCCAAGGCGCGCACGAGGTTGACCGCTTCCGGCCGGCGGCCGGTGCTCCAGAGGTCGTCGAAGCGGGTCTCGCCGGCCAACGGCACCGGCGCCATGTCGCGGATCTGCGTCATCAGCCGGCGCAGCTCGACCAGCGAGCCCGCTTCGCGGCAGAACCACTTGCGCAGCACCAACCGGTTGCCGCCTTGCGGGCAGGTCTGGTAGTCGACCTGGTCCATCAGGCGGTAGAGCAGCACCAGGCCGAAGCCGGCCGGCTCGCCGAGCACGTGGCTGGCACGCGTCTGGTCCACGCGCTCCGTGGGCTTGTAGCTAGCGCCGTGGGGCCCGCGGTCCACCAGGATCACGCTCAACAGCGACAGCAGGCCGCCGTTGAGGGTTTCCAGCACGATCTTCATCTGCACGGGGTGCCCCGGCTCGCGGGCGCAGGAGTGCTGCATGATGTTCGTGAGCGCCTCGTCGATGATCACCTCCATGTCCTCGACGTCGGCGGTGTCATGCAGGTAGGCGTCCAGGAACTTGCGGGCACGGTGGCGGCAAGGGCCGATCCGCCCCAGGTCGCTGGTGAGGAACAGCTCCAGGCTGTGGGTTTCGGCGGCAGCTGGCGGGGAAAGCGTCAGGGTCGCGGTCATGATCAGGCCCCTTTCACGGCGAGTTCGGTGCCGGCGCAGGCCACGTCCTCGTCAAGGAAGTTGAAGTACGATTCCAGCCCGCAGTACTGGAAGATCCGGCGCAGCCGGGCCGTGGCGTTCGTGAAGACGAAGCGCTTGCCTTCGGGCGCGAGAAGCTTCTCCAGGCGGATGAACGAGCGGATGCCGGTGCTGTTCAGGTACGACAGCTGGCCGAGGTCCACCGTGAGCTCGCCCTTGCAGAGCGGGATGATTTGTTCGAGCTGGGTGTCCAGCTCCTGGGCGGCGCAAGAGTCCAGATCCCCGATCAGGGCCACGGTGAGGCGCTCCGGAGACTCGAAGATTTCGATTTTCACGGGTCTTACTCCTTCCCAACGAGGGGGCCGACGGCGTCGACCTCCGCGAGCAACAGCGTCATGTCGTCCCAGGGTGAGGCCACGTCCACGTGCTCGCGGATCGCCCCCATCAGGCTCGCCAAGGCGTCCTCGATGGGCAGCGTGCCGGAGGCCAGGAGGCGCTCCTTGAACCGGTCTTCTCCGAATTCCTCGTCCGTGGGGCTGAGCGCCTCGATCACGCCATCCGTGAAGAGGGCGATGCGGTCGCCCGCGCTCAGCTGGATCTGGTGGCTTTCGAGGGCGGTTTCGAAGTGCTTGGGGTCCAACCCCAACGGCAGGCCCCGACCCGCCAGGTCATGCATGCCGGTGCCGGTGACCCACACGCCCAGGTTTTGGCCCGCGGAGGCGTAGGTGAAGGTCCCGCTGGCCGCGTCGTAGACGCCCAGGAAGCAGGTGATGAAGCTACCGTCCTTGATGTCGTCGTGGATGCGCGAATTGACCTCGACCAGCACCTCGCGGGGTGTTTGGCCATAACGCAGTGCCATGCGCAGGGCGGTCCGGACCACGGCCATGTAAAGGGAGGCCGCGATGCCCTTGCCGGAGACATCCCCCAGCGTGATGGCAACTTGGCCATTGGCCAGCGGGATGATGTCGAAGTAGTCGCCGCCCACTTCCTGGGCGGCCTCGCAGGCGCCGACCACCTTGAGGCCGCCCACCTGGGGCACCTGCTTGGGGAAGAAGCTCTGCTGGATGGTGTGGGCGATGGCAAGCTCCGCCTCGATCAGGCGCTTCTGGTGCACCTGCACGAACTGGCGGGCGTTGTGGATGGCGAGCGCGGCATGGTTGCCCATGGCCTGCATCATCGCGAGATCGGAGTCGCGGAAGTTCCTCACGGACAGGCGCGAGCTGACGTAGAGCACGCCCAGCAGCTGGTTCTGGACGGCCAGGGGCACACACATGATGCTGGAGTCGCCGCTGCCCTCGCCGTCCGTAACGCAAAGGGCCTCGCCGGTTTCCACCACGGTGTCGACCACATGCCGTAAGTAGGTGGGCTCGACGGCCTCCGGGCCGCGGGCGGCCAAGATCACGAGGTCACGGTCTTGGGTGCCGAGCGCCAGCGCGACCTCGCCGCTGGTCAGGCGCAAGACCTGGTCCAACAAGTGTGCCAGGATGCGTTCCGCGTCCAGGCTGGACGACACGAGCAGGCTGGTGCGGTTCAGCGTCTGGAGCATCTCGTTGCGCTCGTTGGCTTGCTCGATCATGCGGGCGTTGCTCATGGCCACCCGGCCGAACTGTGCCAGCGATTGAAGCATCCAGACCTGCCCCAGCCCGAACGTCGCGCCCGCCGCGGCGGGGCGGTCGGCGTAGAAGACCAGGAAGTCCGGCTCCGTTTCCAGGGGCATGCAGATGATGGCGCGCGAACCTTCCGGCTCGCCGGTCTCCGCGCTGGCATGGACCTGGACGTAGGCCTGGCCGCTCTCCAGGGAGAAGCGCACGAGCGACTCGCTGACGAAGGGCCCGGCTCCCCAGGTGATCAGGCCGTCCTGCCGGCCCAGCAGGGCTTGCGCGCCGTTCGGGCCGTGGCGGAGGATCGCGCCACGGTTCGCACCCAGGGCGTCCATGCCGTGGATCAGCAGGGTGCCCAGGATCTCCTCCTGCATGGTGCTGTCGGCCACGGCATCGGAGAAGCGCCGCAGCGCCTCCAGCTTGGTGATTTCGTCGCGTCCGTCGCCGTCGTACGGCACGGTCGCGGTCAAGGGGTCGAGGGACCTCGACGTGGGAGAACGGGGGGGCATGTTTACCTCCGGCCGGCGGGGAGCGTGAATGTGAAGGTGGTCCCGGTCCCGCATTCCGACACGACGGAGAGCGTGCCCCCATGGGCTTCGATGAGGTGCCGGGCGATCACCAGGCCCAGGCCGGTCTCGGGCTCGTCCGGGTCCAGCAGGCGCGGCAAACGGTCCGGGGCGATGCCGGGGCCCGTGTCGCTGATGGCGAATGCCACTTCGCCGGCTCCTGGTGAGGCGCCGAGCACGATGCTGCCGCCGGGTGGGGTGGCCTTCAACGCGTTGGTGATCAAGTTGTCGAAGATCTGGCCGAGCCGGCGCGGGTCGGCGATCACATCCGGCAGCTTGGGGGCCGCGCGGAAGGAGAGGTCGACGCCCCGCGCGGCGGCGATCGCCTCGAAGGCCTCGGACTGGCGGGAGAGCAAGAAGGCGGGGGTGAGTGCCTCGCGGGCCAGCGTCAGGTAGCCGTTCTGCAGGCGGGCGTAGTCCAGCGCGTTGCGGATCAGCAACTCGATGTCCTCGGACCGGCCGCGGATTTGCTCGAGGTAGAGTTTTTGTCGGGTGGTGAGCTCGCCGGCGGTGCCGTCTTCCAGGAGCTCCGAGAAGCCGGCGATGATCGTCAGCGGTGTGCGGATTTCATGGACGATGGCGCGGTACATGAGGTCCCGCGACAGCGGGGGGAGCGGGGTGGTGGTCATCGGCTCACGCCAGCGTCTGCGTGGTCCAGGCCGAGACCTCGCGGGCCGGTTGCGGCGTGCCGAACGCCGAGTTGATGCCGTCCCACAACGCCACGCGCGCACGCAGGGCGGCCTGGATGGCCTGGTCGGCTTCGCGCAGCTTGGTCGGGTCGTCCTTGCAGAGGACCTCCAGCATGCTCATCGCCATGGGCGTGTGGTGCTCTTCGTCCAGCTGGATGTGGCGTTCGAGGTAGTCGATCAGGAGCGCGAGCTGGCCCGGGAACTTGGCGTTCAGATCCGCCACCAGGCTGCGGAACATGTCCGGGATCAGGTCTTCACGTCCCAGCGTGAAGGCGCCGGCGACGCCATGGGTCTTGCCGGCGTGGATCGTCTCGAAGGTGGTGGCGACGAACGCGCGGGCGGCGGCAGGGGCGCCGGCGCGCAGCAGGGCGTCCTGAACGGGCACGCCCTGGTCCAGCAGGCAGATGAAGGTGTCGATCGGCAGGGTGTTGGCCCCGCACTGCGCCATCGCGGCGCGGTAGAGCTCGAAGTGGCTCAGGTAGGACCCCTGCGTGTGGGGGCTCTCGATGTCGGTCTCCTCGCCCAACACGATCTCGTTGATCAGGCGCCGGCTGAGCGCATCGCCCACGGGCCGCCAGGGCAGCGTGACGCACGTGAGGTCGCGTTGCAGTGCCTTCAGGAGGCTCATGAAATCCCAGACCGCGAAGACGTGGTGCTCCATGAAGATCCTGAGGTGCTCGATGGATTTGATCGCTGCATAGACCGGGTGCCGGACGAGCCTGTCGCGGATCGGCTCGATCGAGGCCTTGAGGTCCATGCAGTTCGTGAGGGTCATCGTCGGTTCTCCCATTTCAACCTCCGTGTCTTGGCGTGCGCATGCCGCCCCCGGCCTGAGCCGCGGGGTCGGTGTCCTTGATGAATGCCCGGGGGGCGTTAGAGCCCGATCGGCTCGCGGGAGGAGACCTGGGTGTAAGCCAGGTACAGGATGTCTTCTTCCTTGCGGATGCGGGTCTTCAAGATCGTGTACAGCTTGCCGAAGTCGCGGGCCAGGTCGAGGCCCGTGCTTCCCTGCGAGTACTTGTCGAAGAACCCCATCGCCAGGCTGGAAACGATTTCCATGTCCTTGGCGAAGATGTCGATCGTACGCTTGAGGTTGACGTCCATCTCCCCGGCCCGCTTCAACATGGGGTACAGCTCGTCGTCTTCGCGGCGCAGGTGGGCAATCAGGTGGGCCTTCACGGAGAACAGCTTCTGCTTGCCGTCGACCGACGCGATGCCGGACTCCTTCACATGCTCCAAGGCGGAGACGATGCCGACGTGGTCCTCGGTCAGGCGTTCGATGAGGTGGGACATGGCAGCCTCCCCTTCGCACTTGGCGAATGTGAATAAACTTTATGAAGATATTTAGCGAACACATCATCACGACTAATCGTGATTATGTCAATGCGCTTTTTCTATTCTTCGCTTGAACGGCGCTAACTGCGCGTCAGAGCCCGTTCGCGGAGAGCCAGGTGGACCATCAGCAAGGACACGTCTGCCGGCGTGACCCCCCCGACGCGGCCAGCCTGGCCAACGGACCGCGGGCGCACCCGCGTCAGCTTGTCCTGGGCCTCGCGGCTCAGCCCCACCAGCGCCATGTAGTCCAGGTCTTCCGGGATGACATGGTCTTCCTGCCGGAGGGTGCGCTCGATCTGCGCTTGCTGGCGCTTGATGTAGCCTTCGTACTTCGTTTCGATCGCGAGCTGCTCCGCCACCAGCGGATCCACCTCGGCGGGATCGCGCCCGACGGCGCGCATCAGCTGGGCCATGGCCAGCTCCGGCCGGCGCAACAGCTCCTCCAGCGTCTGGCTGCGGTCAACGGCCTCGCCGGCTTCCGCCAGCAAGGCGGCAGCCTGGGCCGAGCCGGGGTTGATGCGGTGGGCCCGTAGCCAGGCCCGCTCGCGGGCGATCGCCTCGAGCTTGCGGCCGAACCGCTCGAACCGCTCGCTCGGCACGAGGCCCAGGGCAAAGCCCAGCGGCGTGAGGCGTTGATCGGCGTTGTCCTGGCGCAGGGTCAGGCGGTACTCCGAGCGCGAGGTCAGCATGCGGTAGGGATCCCGAATGTCCTTGGTGACAAGATCATCAACCAAGGTGCCGATGTAGCTTTCTTGCCGCGGGAAGACCACCGGCGCCTGGCCCAGCGCATAGCGGGCGGCGTTGATGCCGGCAACGATGCCCTGGGCAGCGGCCTCTTCGTAGCCGGAGGTGCCGTTGATCTGTCCGGCGGTGAACAGGCCGGGCACGGCCTTGGCCATCAAGGTCGGGGTGAGTTGCGTGGCGGGCAGGCAGTCGTACTCCACGGCATAGCCGTAGCGGAGGATCTTCGCGGCCTCCAGGCCGGGGATGGTCTTGAGGAAGGCCTCCTGGACGTCTTCCGGCATGCTGGTGGACAGGCCCTGGATGTACATCACGTCCTGGTCAAGGCCTTCCGGCTCGACGAAGATCGGGTGCGAGTCCTTGTCCTTGAACCGCACGACCTTGTCCTCGATCGACGGGCAGTAGCGCGGCCCGACGCCCTCGATCTGCCCGCCGTAGATGGGCGAGCGGTCGAGGTTGGCCAGGATGATGGCGTGGGTCGCCGGGGTGGTGCGTGTCTGCCAGCAGCTCAGCTGGGGCAGGCGGGCGGCGGGCTCCAACAGGGAGAAGTGCGGCGCGTCCAGGTCGCCGCGTTCCTCTTCCATGCACGAGTAGTCGATCGAGGCGGCGTCGACGCGAGGCGGCGTGCCGGTCTTGAGCCGGTGCAGCTCGAAGCCCAGCGCGCGCAGGCTGTCGGAGAGCTTCTCGGCGGAGGGCTCGCCGGCGCGGCCGGCGGCGACCTGGGTCTGGCCGGTGTGGCACTTGCCCTTGAGGTAGGTCCCCGTGGTGATGACCACGGTCTTGGCTTCGTAGCGCTCGCCGGCGGCCGTGATCAGGACCAGGCCGCTCGGTCCGCGCTCCAGCACGTCGACCATGCCTTCGCGCAGCGTCAGGTTGGGTTGCTCCTCGCACACGCGTCGCATAAACGCGGCGTACTTCGCCTTGTCCGACTGCGCCCGCAGGGCTTGCACCGCAGGACCCTTGGAGCCGTTCAGCACGCGGATCTGCAAATAGGTGGCGTCGGTGGTGACGCCCATCTGGCCGCCCAGGGCGTCCACCTCGCGCACCAGGTGGCCCTTGGCCGGGCCGCCGATGGCCGGGTTGCACGGCATCGTGGCGATCTTGTCGAGCGCCAGCGTCAGCATCAGCGTCCGCGCACCCAGGCGCGCCGCGGCAAGGCCGGCTTCCACGCCCGCATGTCCAGCGCCTATCACGATCACGTCCCAGGTCATGGTCATGATTCTACCAGATCACCGGTCGATCCGCCGTTCAAGCGGGCTTCCAGGCCTCGAAGGTTAAATTTCAAAAAAAACCTGTCAAGGGGCTATCAATATTGCGAATGAAACGTTAAGATGACTATAAGGTTGAATAAACTTCTCTTAAACTCTCTCACTTCCCTTGACTCCCCCGCCCCGAAAGGAGCTTCCCCTTCATGAACCGCAAGCTTCAGTTGGCCCTGGCTGCCAGCGTTGTCGTATCCGCGCTCGCCGGCTGCTCGAAGACCGCCCTCGTGGCCGGCGTGAGCCAGCCCAGCGACTCCACCGCCGTCGTCGCCGGCAAGCCCATCGAAGGCAGCGCCGTCGTCCGCATGAAGCCGGGCCGCACCCGCCTGGGCGCCACCTTGGCCTCCGGCGCCAAGTCGAAGCTCGCTATCGACGCGTTGGACATCTACGAAGTCACGCTGCCGAAGGGCAAGACCGTTGCGGATCTGAAGAAGGAGCTGGGCGACAGCGCCATGTACGTGGAGGCGAACACGACCTTCACGATGGCCGACCCGGTCGACACCTTGACCGGCCAGGGCCTCGGCACCGACGCGCCTCCCGTGGTGCCCGTGCCCGGCTTCAACGACCCCATGAGCGACAAGCAGTGGGGCATCGCCAACACCCACCAGGCCGAGGCCATCGCGGCCTCGAAGGGCGGCTCCGACAAGGTCACGATCGCGATCGTGGACACCGGCATCGACCTGGGTCACCCGGACCTGAAGGACAAGATCGTCAAGGGCTACAATGCCACCGGCGTCAGCGGCCTGTTCGGCTTCGGCAGCCCGGCCGACGACAACGGCCACGGCACCCACTGCGCCGGCATCGCCGCCGCCATCTCCAACAACGGCACCGGCATCGTCGGCATGGCCCCGAACTGCCGCATCATGCCCGTCCGCGTGCTGGCCGGCATGGGCTCCGGCTCGCTGCTGTCCGTTGCCACCGGCATCACCTGGGCGGCCGATCACGGCGCCGACGTCATCAGCATGAGCCTGGGCGGCGCCGGCACGATGGACGCCCTGGGCGACGCCGTGAAGTACGCGCTCTCCAAGAACTGCGTGATCGTTGCCGCGATGGGCAACTCCGGCCACGAGCAGAACCCGGTCTCGTTCCCCGCTTCCTACCCCGGCGTGATCGCCGTGGCGGCGAGCGACTGGGACGACAACCACGCGTTCTTCTCGAGCTACAACAAGTACTGCTCCGTGGCCTCGCCGGGCTGCAAGATCTTCGCCTCGACCCCGACCTACCCGGTCTGGCTGACGAAGAACACCGGCGGCCACATCACCAACAACTACTCCTGGATGAGCGGCACCTCGATGGCGACCCCGCTGGTCGCCGGCCTCTGCGGCCTGATCCGTTCGCAGCACCCCGGCATGAAGCCGGCCGACGTGAAGGCGCTGCTGGAGCGCACCGCGGACAAGGTGCCCGACATGGGCGGCGCCGACTGGACCGAGCGCCTCGGCCACGGTCGCATCAACGCCCTGAAGGCCGTCACGCTCTAAGCTCCTCGAAATTGGCCCCGGACCGAACGGTCCGGGGCTTTCTTTCTGGCGCAAGAACCGCTAGGATCGACGAGTGAACAGCTTCCCCCCGATCCCTCCGCTCGATGCCAAGCAGGTCAAGGCGCTGGTGCGCATGATCCGCGTGCTGCGCTACGATCACCCCGCTTGGGGCGATGACGCGGTGGCCGAGGAGTTCGAGACGGTACAGCGCTGGCTGGCCTCCCAGGAGCGGCCGGCCCCGTTCCTCGAATGGCTGGAGACGCCGCGCTGGCGGGCGGGCTTCGACCGGGCCGCGGCCCTGGCCGGGCGGGTCACGGAGCAACGGCAACGCGAGAAGGCCTCCCGCCAACGTTGGAAGGACGTCGTGCGCGACAAGCAGCCGTCCACCGCCGCCCAGCAACGCTACGTCACGCGGCTGGCCCGCCAGGCCGGCGAGCCGCTGGAGTTGCCGCCCGCCGATATGTCCAAGCTCGCCGCCAGCCGCGCCATCCAGCGCCTCAAGGCCTCTGCCCCACCCACCTCCTGAATTAGGCCCGATGACCACCACCCTCCGCCGCCTCGTCACCGCCCTGACCCTGCTCGCCGCCTTCGCGCCGGCCCCGGCCTTCGCCGCCGGGCCGACCAAGGAGCAGAACGAGGCGACGCAACGCCTGCAACAAGATCGGCAGGCCTTGCGGAAGGCAGACGCCCGGCTGCAGGAGGCGCGCGCCGCCCTGCTGGACGTGCCCACCTCGCGGGCCTCCGTCAGCCTGTCGCTGGCGAAGATGGCCTTCGACACGGCCAACCTGAGCATCGTGATGAACGCGAAGCCGGAAGACGTGCTGTCCTGGCTGCGGAAGGGCGAGCGCTACGTCATGGAGGCGAGCATGAGCCTGATCCCGTCCCGCGGGGCGGAGGTCCGGGCCATGCTGATCGACGCGGGCAGCCTGCCCAAGACCGAGGTGGAGCTGATCAAGCTGCTCGACAAGCTCGCCGCCGCCCACTTCAACGTGCTGGTGCCGGAGGTCTACCGCCGCGGCTACACGATCTACCCCAGCGCGTTCACGGACCGCGATCCGGACTTCAAGGACGCCCCGGACATCTTGAAGATCCTCGTGCGCGAGGCCCACGTCCGCGGCATGGAAGTGCAGCCCTGGGTCTGGACCTTCCGGGCCCGCTCGCCCGGCTTCGGCAACCCGTTGCTGGGGCGCTTGCCCGGCCTGGGCGCGAGCACGGACGGCAAGGAGACGCGCTTCCTGAGCGCCGCCAACCCCCTGGCGCGCGAGTACGTCTTCGGGCTGCTGGACGAGCTGGCCGAGCACTACGACATCGACGGCTTGTTGCTGGATTACATCCGCTACGACGAGGAAATCCCCGAAGACGACACCAGCAAGACCCGCTTCGCCCTGGAGTACCGCGCGCGCCACGGCGTGATGCCCACCTTCCCCGTGCCGCCGCACTCGCAGCTCGCCGTGGAGTGGCAGCTCTGGCGCGAGCAACAGGTGAACACGGCCGTGCAGGAGCTCTCGCGCATGCTGCGGGCGAAGCACCCGCGCTTCCCCATTGGGGCCGCGATCTTCCGCGGTGAAGGCTACGCTCGTTTGGCCAAGATGCAGCATTGGCGCCATTGGTCGAATAACCAGTGGGTCGATTGGGCGGCGCCGATGCTCTACACCCCCAAGAACGAGGACCTCGTGAAGTGGCTGGATTGGGAAACCGATCACCACACGCGCACGAACTTGATCTATCCGATCCTGGGCGTCCACCGCATGGACGAGCGCTCGGACCTGGTCGATGAAATCGTGGAACTGCACGCCAAGAACGTGCCCGGCTTCATGATCTTCGCGCTGGCCCACTTCGACATGACCCTGCTGGATGACCTCAAGGCGGGCCCGTTCCGGGAAGCGGCCGCCGTGCCCCACCGGAACCTGATTCGCGCCACGCGACGGGTGTTGGTGCAAGCCAACCACTACCTCACCCGCGTCTTCACGGAAGGCGACTTCGAGGCGGCCGCGACCGCGCGCATGCTGCACAAGGAGCTGGTGGCCATCAGCGTGCAGCTGCCCCTGCACGAGCTGCCGTATTGGCAGAACCAGCCCCTGATCGAGCGGATCCAGGGGGTCCAGGCTCTCGCGGACGCCGCGCCCTGGCCCGACGCCGTGCGCAAGGAGTTCAAGCACCGGCTGGATTACGCCATTACGCTGGTGCAGGCCAATGCCTTCCAACTGGACCACACGCGCTTCGTGCCGAGCAGCTTGCCGCCGATCCAGATCCAGGACGCACCGAAGAACGGGCAGGGGGACTGAACATGGCCCGGGGGCTCGTGGTCTTCGACAAAGACGGCGTCCTGATGGACTTCCACCGGCGCTGGGCGGCTATCACCCACGCCCGCGCGGAGGCCCTGGCGGACTTCGTCGATCCCGAGGTGATGACGGCCTTGCTCGGGCTGACCGCGGACGACCGCGTCCTGCCGGGCGGCCTGCTCGCCGGCGCCTCGCGCCAGGAATCGATGGTCGCCGCGGCCGTGGCGGTGCACCAGACTGGGTTGCCGTGGCATGAGGCGATCGGCCATGCCCGCATGGCCTTCGACCAGGCGGACTTCGACGTGGACTTCGACCAGAGCTCGCAACCGTTGCCCGGCGTGGTCGAGACGGTGCGCACCCTCCACGCCGCGGGATGGGTGCTGGCGATCGCTACCACGGATCAAACGGATGATGCCTGGAAGTTCTTGCACCACGCGGGCCTGGCTGAGTGTTTCCGCACGGTGATCGGTGCGGACCGGGTGACGGTAGGGAAGCCCGACCCGGGCATGTTCATCCTGGCCTGCGAAAAGGCCGGCATCGCGCCGGCAGACGCCGTGATGGTCGGCGATCTCGACATCGACCTCATGATGGGCCGGGCCGCGGGCGCCCGCCTCATGGTCGGGGTGTTGTCCGGCGTGGGCGATACCGAGTTGCTGCGGCCCCACGCCGACCTCCTCATGGAGGACATCCAGGACCTGGTCGGGGCACTCGCTTGATCGCCTGGGCGTTGGCCGCGGCGCTGGCCACGCCGCCGAAGTTGGTGGTCCTCGAGTGGGAAGGCGGCGGCAGCCAGCTGGTGCGCCGCCTCCTGGCCGAAGGGGCCATGCCCCACCTGGCCGCGTTGGTGGCCCGCGGCGCCGTGGCCGAGGAGGCCCGGCCGCCTTTCGTGCGGGGTCGCCTGGCCGCCGGAGCCGCCTTATGGACTGGCGCCGCGCCGGACGTCAGCGGCGTAACGGGTGGGTACGTGCCGCTGGCCGGCCGCTCGATCCTGGAAGGCCACCCGGCCGACGTGCTGGCGGCGGCCTCCCTGCCCGAGGCGGCGGCCACGGCCGGCCGGCAAGTCGTGGCGGTCGACCTGCCCTGGCGCCCCGCGGGCGCCGCTGCCCTGACCATCGAGGAAGCGGTGCCGCTGGATGAGCGCTTGCCGGATGACCAGTACGGCGCGGAAATCATGACGCGGCTGGCGCGCCACCGCCATGCGGTGGTGGCGGCCATGAAGGCCCGGTCATGGGACGTTTTCACCGTGAGTCTGGCCCTGCCGGCGCGCGCGGAGGCCCGCTGGTGGGGGATCGTCGTGCCCGGCACGCCTGCGGCGGATGGGGCCGCGGCCGTGCGCGTCTGGCCGCGCTTGCGTCAGGTTTGCCAGGGCGTGGATTTGACCATCGGGGCGCTGGCGGACGCGTTGCCGCCTGGGGCCGTGTTTGCCGTGGTGGGCGAGCGCGGGCTGACGCCGACGCGCTGGACCTTCCACCCCAACGTGGCCTTGCGCCGGGCCGGGCTCCTGGCGTTGGACCGCACGGGACAGGTCGACCTGGCCCACACGGAGGTCATGTACGGTCCGACCAACGGGGGGTTCCTGCTGATCAACACGCTGGATCGCCCCGGCGGCATCGTGGACCCGGTGCGCGGTCCCGCCGTGGTCAATGCGGCACGGCGGGCGTTGCTGGAGGTCAGCGTCAAGACGCTTGAAGGCGTCCGCCCCGTGGTGCGGGCGGCCTTGCCGCCCGGTCCGGGCACGGGCACTGCCGGCGTCTTGTACCTGGGGCTCCAGCCCGGTTACGACATGGATGCCCAGCCCACCGGCGAGGCGTTGTTCAGCCCACGTCCGCCGGCTACCAGCGCCGGCGATGGCAGCCCGGAGGAGCCCGGCTTCCTGGCGGTCATAGGCCCCGGCCTGGCACCGCGGGGGCGCATGGCCGCCATCTCTACCCTGGACGTTGCGCCAACGCTCGCCCGCTTGATCGGCCTGCCGCCCCTCAAGGATGCGCGTGGCCGGGTGCTGACGGAGCTGCTTAGATCCGCAGGCGCAGGCCAACCCAACTGAAGTCCGGCGGCCAGGAGAGGCTCGGGATCACGCTGACCTCGACCAGGCCCATGCGGTAGGCGATTTCCGGCGAGATCAAGACGCCCTGCCCGTCGGGGGTGCCCCAGTTGGTGTCGTAGAGCTGGAAGCCACAGCGGAAGGTCAGGCCCGCCTCGCTTTGGAGCGATACCAGGAAACCGCCCTGCCAGCCCCAGACAGGCGGCTGGAAGACGTCGCCCGCGAGCCGCTCGCGCGTTTGCAGCACGCCGCCGTTGAGCGCAATTTGCATGCCGGCGGCTTCGCTGTTGAACAGGCGCCATGTGCCGCGGTAACCCCAGTTCTGGGGCGCGAAGACCTGGTCCATCGACACGCCCAGGCTGATGGCATCGGTGAACGCGAAATCCAGCGTGCCCGGGCCGAAGCCGTAGAAGAGCGCGAGCTCCTTGTCGTGGTAGTCCGCCTTGCCCTCGCGCAGCGTGGCGCGCGGGGGATCCGCGGCGAAGACGGGCGCTGCCAGGCCCAGGATGCATGTGGCGGCTGCCAGCGCGGGTACCAACTTCATCGTTCGATGCCTCCTGTGATGCCTATCTTAGACGACGAGCGCGACCGCCGTCACGTTCCCCGGCTCGGTTGGCGGGGTATAACCATAACAAGAGGGTTCGCCTGCCATGCCATTTCGCTACCAGATGCAAAAGGTCCTTGACCTCATGCTCAACCGCGAGAAAGCGATCGACGCGGAGGTCATGGCCGCCACCGCCGCGCGCAACATCGAGCAAGCCAAGCTCGACGAGATCGATATGCGCAAGAACGCCGCCCAGAAGGGCCTGAGCGCCCAGATGGGTGCCGGCGCCACGGCCGACGTCGCCGCCAGCAACGACTACATCCAGGCGCTCAACCTCCGGGCCGAAGCCCAGATGAAGTATGTGAAGGCCGCCCAGACGGTCGTCAACGCCGCCTCGGAGAAGCAAACCGCCGCGCGCCGCGAGCGCAAGAAGATCGAGCAACACAAAGAGATGAAGCTCAAGATCTGGCAGGCGGAAGAGAAGAAGAAGGACGCCAAGAAGATGGACGAAATGGCCGGCACCATCTTCATGAAGAAGCGCGCCCTCAACGAAGAAAACGCCCGCGACGAAGCGGAGCGCGACGTGAAGATGGAACAGCTGCGGCTGCTGCGGGAACTGCGCGAGAAGCGGGAAAAGAAGGGCTACTAAGCATGAACATCCAACTTGCCGTCACCCCGCCCCCCGCCGCCCCGGAGCCGCCGAAGCCCAACACCGGGCGCGAAGACGCCATCGCGGCCAACAAGAAGCAGGCTGACTTCCAGAAGCTGATCCACGACGAAGTGGAGAAGAAGAAGGCGCTGGAAGGCAAGAACCTGCCCACGCCGCTGCTGCCCTGGCTGGCGACGCAAGCCCCCGTGGCCAGCGACAATACCGAAGAGGAACTGGCCGGCATCAGCGCCGCGAACGCCCTGTCCGCCGGTGAGCGTGCCGCCGCCCGTGCCTTCGCCGCTTCCTTGGCGGGCCAGCGGCCCGTCGACGGCGCCAACGCCCGCGGTCGCAAGCCGGAGGAGCCGGTCGATTTCGAGGCCGTGAAGCCGACCGCACCCAAGGAAGCCGACGTCACCCCGGTCCACGTGGTTGTGGAAGCCGGGCTTCCCCCGGTGCAGCCGACCGAGTCCATCAAGCCGGGCCAGGACGTGCCGCTGGCACAGCTGCCCCAGGCCGTGGCCGGCACCGCGCGCCAACTGGTCAAGGACAACCAGGCCATCACCCAGCTTGATTTTCAGATCACCCCGCCGCACGTCGGCCCGGTGAACTTGGAGGTTAGCCTGCAAGACCGTGTCGTGAGCATCCAGATTGTGGTGCCCAACATCCAGGCCAAGCACGCGCTGGAAGGACAGATGGGCAACATCGCCTCGATCCTGCAGGCCCAGAACCTCACGGCCGGTCCCGTACGCATCGTCACGGCCGCCGCCGGGAAATCGGGCGCAGGCGCCATGGGCGCGCAGGGCGAACAGGCCGGCTTTGGCCTCCTAAACGGCGGCCGCAAGCGGGCTGCCGGGCCAGATGACATGACGGCTGGTTCGGTTTAGCATAGGGGCGTCACCCCAAGCTTCCTTAAGGAGGAGGTCTCATGCTAAACGTTGGCGACAAGTTCCCAAGCGTCTCGCTTGAAGGCACCCAAGGCGGCGAAGCCAAGCGCTATAACCTGGGCGATCCGTCCGGCAAAATCCGCGTGTTGGTCTTCTACCCCTTCGCCTTCACCCCCGTTTGAACGCGGGAACTGCCGGACGCGAATTCCAAGTTATCGGAATTCAGCGCCCGCAACGCCGAGGTCTTCGGCGTTTCCATGGACAGCGTTCACACGAACCGGGCCTATGCCACTGAAATTGGCGGCCTCGGTTACCCCCTGCTCTCGGATTGGAACCCCCACGGCCACCTGGTGGATCAGCTCGGCATCCGCGTCGCGGAGAAGGGCTGTCCCAGCCGGACCACCGTGATCGTGGACAAGGATGGCGTCATTCGCGACATCCAGACGAACGCGCTCGGCGACGACCGCGACTTCGACGTCACGTTGGCGAAGGTCGCCGAGATCAACCAGGGGGAGGCGGCGGGAAGCTAGCTTAGCTCCAAGTAGCCCCGGCGACGCACGATCCCTCGTGCGGTTTCGCCGGGGCTCGCGCATTTCGCGCACTCCGCCACCGGCGCCGCCGTGTGGCCGCAGCCTTGGCAGATGGATAGCGGGAAGTCCAGGGCGTAAGCCCGCACGCCCGCGGCCGCGGCCGCCTGCACCCGGGCAATCGCCTGCTCGGCGGGCAACGTGGTGGGCTGCACGTCCCGGAAGACGCAGCCACCCGCGAACAGCGGCGCGTAGGCGCCCTCGATCGTCAGGCGCTCGTGCCAGGCCAGCCCGGCATCCGCCGGCAGCGACACGCCCGCACTGTAACCGGGCATCTCCGTCACGCCCTTGATCAGGCCGAACTCGCGTCGGTCCAGGCGCGCGAAGCGCTCGCTCACGCCGTCAGCATCGGCCGACTGCAGCACCAACCGCACGCCCAGCTGATCGCCCAGTTCCGCGCAGAGCGCGGCGGCCCGGCGGATGATGGTAAGGCCCTCGGCCTGGACGGACGGCGAGCCACCATGGTGTTCGCCCGCCAACACGACCAGGGCCTGCGCCAGGCCTACCAGCCCGATGGCCAGCGTTCCCTCGCGCAGCACATCGCGGATCGGGGCTTCCGGCGTCAGGGCGGCAGAGCCGTTCCAGAGGCGCTGGCCCATCAGGAAGGGGAAGTCGGCCGCGGGCCGGGCGCCCAGGGCATCCAACCGGTGGACGAGGTGTTGGGCGGCCACCCGGATGGCGGCGTCCAGCGCCTGGTGGAAGTCGGTGGCTTCGCGGCGCGCCGTGAGGGCCAATCGGGGCAAGTTCACGCTCAGGCGGGCCACCTGTCCGACGCCGGTGCCGGCACCCACGCGGGCTTCATGCCCCGCATAAGCCACGCCTTCGCCGTCATGCACGAAGGTCACCAGCCGGCGGTCGCAGGCCAGCTCGACCGCCTGGCGCGTCAGGTCGAAGTTGGGGTCGCCCGGGTTCAGGTTCACGCCGGCACGAAGCAGGAAGACGACGTGGGGCCGCAAGGCCGCCTCGCCGCGACCCAGGCCCCGGCCGGCAGCCGTCAGCAGGGCCCGCGTGACCTCACGCCCCAGCGGGCTAACGTCGAGGCCGACCTGCAAGCTCGCGTAGGGCAAGTGGTCGCCGCCCTGAACGGACATTGTATTGAGGTTGTACACCAGGGATTCCATGGCCTGGTCCAGCTCGGCGGGCGTGGTCTGGGCCGGCAGCACCGTGGCCAGGTCGCTGTCGAAGGTGGCCAAGGTCTGGCCGCCATGGCAATCGGCCTGGGCGGCCTGGAGGATCACGGAGGTCAAGGCGGCGGCGGAGGCGGCGCGCTTCGGCGCCCGCATGAAGCCGTGGCCGCTGGCGAAACCATCTTGCAAGAGCCGCAAGTAAGGCACGACGAAGCCGTGGGGCGCCTGAGCGTAGTCCGCGAGTCCGTGCAGATGGATGGCGCCAGCCTCATGGGCCTCCGCCATGGCCTCGGGCAGCACGCGGTTCATGTAGAACTCGCGGCTAGCGGCCACCCCGATGGCGGCGCGGCGCCAGCGGCTGCCGGCGGCGCGCGCCGGGGCCTCGTCGTTGGAGAGGATCTCCGCCACGGTGTCCATCAACTCGCTCTTGCCTTCGCGGATGCGGCTGCGGCGGGCACGGTAAAGGATGAAGGCCTTGGCCGTGCGGGCGTGCCCGTGCTCGATCAGGACCTTCTCGATCGTGTCCTGGATGGTCTCCACGGTGGGGATCTTGCCGGAGGCGTCGGTGCCTACCCGGCGCAGCACGTCCTGGGCCAACTCGTCGGCGAGGTTGTAGTCGGAACCCTGGACGGCTTGGGCGGACCGCATGATGGCGGCCACGATCTTGCTGCGGTCGAAGGCGACGATCCGTCCGTCCCGTTTTTGGATTTCCGAAATTTCCCGCGCCATGACCATGAGTGACATAACCTCTCTATGATGACCTGTAAGCCAATGCACCACGCGCGTCATGAGCGTGTTCGGCTGCTGAAAACCCGCGCCGCGCCCGTGATTTAAGTCATGACAAGCTGGGGTACATGTGGGAAAATGATGCCAATCATTCTACACAAAGGCGCCTGATTTCCGCAGTTTCCGCGATCTGGAAATCGACCTGGCCTGTGCAACGGAGGACGACAACGAATGCGTAACCGCCTGGCTTACCGCCAATTGCTGGTTTCTTGCTTCGGATTGGGAATGGCCATGGGCGTTGTCCCTGGCTCCGCTTCGGCGGCACAGCCCAGTAAGGTCGGCTCTGTGAGCTACGATCAGGCCCATCAGGCCCTGGCGATCCCCGTCACGGGGCAAGAGCCGAAGGTGCAAGTGCGCCGGCTGGCCCCGCACCAGTACGTGGCGGATCTGGGCAACTGTGTGTTGGCCCGGTCGGAGGTTCAGGGGCAGCGGATGCATGGCCCGCTGCTGGCCGGCTGGTCGCTGGATGAGACACCCACCGGTCAGACCGTCCGGCTGCGCCTGACGCTGAACCAGGACGTCGATCCCCAAATCCGGTTCGTCCGGCAGGGCGGCGTGATGCTGATGACCTTCGGCGGCCGCCCGGTCGCCACGGTGGCCGCAGCGACGACGGCGGCCAAGCGCCCTGTTGCCACGGTGGCCGCCGCTGTGAAGCGCACAACCCCCGTGCTTCCCAAGGTAACGACCAAGTCCCAGCTGGCTTTCCCTACCGCCGCGCCGGTTCCGGTGCACCTGGCGGAAGGCCATCTTCGCTCCGACGTGCCGCGCTATGTCGGCCTGCAGCTTAACACCGCGACGCACGCCGCCCCCAAACCGGCCCGTACCCTCGTGGCGACGCACCACGCCGCGGCCCATCAGGCCGTGAAGCCCGCCACCAAGCCCCCCTTCCCGTTGATGTTGGCCGGTCGCAACCTGCCGTTCGCCGTTCCGGCCCAGGCCGCGGCGCCGGTGCTGCCGGCGCCGCGCATCCCGGCCGGTCTCGCGATGCCCGGCGTCGTGGCACCCCTGGCCTCCGCCCCGCAGTTCGCCTCGCTGGGATCCGCCCGCTACGACGCCAAACGCGGCGTGCTGGTCATCCCGGTCAGCGGTGAGTTGGATCCCAAGCGGCTCGAAATCGTGCAGCTGAACAAGCGTTGGGCCTACCTGGACGTCCCGGCGAGCATCCCCAACTTCTCCGGCGTGAAGTTCGAGGAACGGGCGGACAAGACTTTCCAGCGCTGGGTGATGGCCAAGCGCCCCAATCGCAACACCACCCGCCTGTCGTTCGCCCTGGGCGCCGCGGCGAACTTCGACGTCAAGCTCGAAGGCAAGGAGTTGCTGGTGACCGTGCGGCCGCAGGGTGACCTGATTGCCAAGCAGCCGAAGGCTTCGGCCCCGGTGGTCGCGGCCAAGCCCGCAGCGCTGGTCGCCGTTGCGCCGGTCGTTACCGCGCCGATCGTTTCCGTGCCCGTGGCCGCTCCGGTGGCGCCTATCGCCGCCAAGCCGGTGGTCGCGCCTGTCGCGGCCAAGCCGGTGGTCGCGCCGGTTGCGGCCAAGCCGGTCGTTGCCGTCAAGCCGGCCCCGATCGCCCAGCTGCCCGTCGCCAAGCCCGCTGCCAAGCCGACCGTGGTGCTGGCCAAGGCCCCGGTGCCGGTGAAGGCGCAAGCCCCGGCCAAGCCCACCACCATTCTGGACCGCCCGTTCTTCGACCAGGAGCGCCACGGCCTCGTGGTCCCCTACACCGGCGAGATCCCGCTTTACCGTTGGAGCAACCAGGAAGACGCTTCCGTCGCCCTGGAAGTGAAGGGCGCCGCCTCCGTGGCCGGCGAGCTGGAGCAGTCGTTCAAGCAACATCCCGTGATGAAGACCTGGCGCGTCGGCCCCGACGCGGCCGCCGGCACCGTACAGTTGGCGATGACCTTCCGCCGGCCCTCCGAAGTGGTGGTCGCGGTCGACACCGCCCGCCGGCAGCTCCTGTTGATCCCCCAGCCCCGCCTCACCGGCGAGCAGGTGCCGACCGCCGCCGCCCCGACCACCACCTTGTCGGCGGTGAAGCTGCCGGCCGACGGCCAGCGCCTCTACATCTCCTTCACCGGCAAGGTGCCCGCCTACACCATCGAGACGGTCAGCTCCCAGTTCGCCTACATCAACTTCGAGGCCGCCAAGCTGGAGACCAAGTCGGTTCAGTTCTTCGCCCCGGACTTCCACCCCAGCCTGAACTACTGGCTGCTGTCGGAGCGCCCGCTGCAAGGCGGCGTGCGCCTGGCCCTCGCCCTGACCCAGGCCGGTGGCCCCTCCGTCTTCGAAGACCGCTCCAACCAGCGCCTGGTGATCGAGCTCGGCGGCGACGACACCCAAGTGGGCGCCCGCAGCAAGCCCTCGTTCCCGGCGCCTTGGCCCGGTGAGCACGCCCCGACGGGCTACCAGCCGGCGGACCCGCTGGTGAAAGTCAGCCGGAAGGCGAGCTAAGCTCCCGTCCGAACTCCCGATGAAAGCGCGGCCTCGAGCCGCGCTTTTGCTTTAGGCAGGAACCCGCGCGGCAGCTCGCCGGCCCCGTGCGCCGGGAAGGCATGGTTCCAGGGCTCCGCCAGCAGCGCCCGCGCCTGGGCCTGTTGGAGGTCCCAGTCGTAGGTCCAGTCGAAGCGTTCGGGCACGAGGGCGTCGCCCTGGGGCAACAGGTGGTCCCCCACGAACAGGCAGCCGCCATGGCGGCGCCAGAGGAGGCAGCTCGAGCCGCGCGTGTGGCCCGGGGTGTGGATCACCTGGAGGTCGTCGGCAAAGGCGTGGGTGCCCGTGAAGGCATGCGCCACGGCCAGCTGGACCTGGTCCGCCTCCGACTCATGCATGATCACCTCCGCCCCGAAGTGGAGCTGGAAGTCCTCGACCTCGCCCAGCGTGTCCTCGTGCGTGACGAAGATGTAGCGGAGGTCTCCCAGGGCCTGCAGCTGCGGCAGCAGATCCTGGTGGAAGGCCGGCAGGTCGACCAAGACGTTGCCATCGGGGCGCACGATCAAGTAAGCGTCGGCGTCGTCCGTCAGCGGGCTGGGGTGGCCCAAGGCGAAGAGGCCCGGCAGGAGCTGGCGGATAGGCGGGGGACCCTCCAGGTGGCCGTCCGCGCCGATGGCGCCGACGGGGCAGGTCTCTTTCGCTCGCTCGCAGGCGGCGATCGCCTCCGGGGTCTCCGGCTGGCTGAACACCCACGAGTGCCCGGCCTCGTCCCAGCCGAAGTGCTCCGGCGCGATCCGGCGGCAGCGCTCGCAGTCGATGCACTTGCGGTCGACATAGAAGACGCCATCGACGTTCTGGGGATATCGGAGGTCTTTGCGGGCCATTACACCTAGCTTACCCAAATGTCCAAACAATACTGGGCGGGGCGGACCGGGGCAAGCGCCTTGGCTTCGTATAACTTTACAATTAGAAACCTGGAGGCCATGATGTTGCGTCCCATCAGCTGTATCGCCCTCGCCGCCCTCTTGG
Source organism: Cyanobacteria bacterium RYN_339 (assembly GCA_028287685.1). Lineage (GTDB taxonomy): Bacteria > Cyanobacteriota > Sericytochromatia > S15B-MN24 > JAQBPE01 > JAQBPE01. Next base: position 22,073 of record JAQBPE010000080.1, read on the forward strand.
CCGGCTGTGCCACCGGCCCCGCCGCGCCCATCGAGGCGCCTGCCCTACGCATGCCGATCCAGGCCCATGTGACGACGGACCCCCGGGCGCTGCTCGCCGACGGCGAGCCCACCCGCTACGACTGGAACCTACGCCAGATCCAGATCGGCGGCTACCGGGTCCAGAGCGAGCCGGGCGTCCGCACCGTCGTCGCGATCATGGACACCGGCGTGGACAACAACCAGCCCAAGTTGGCCGGCCGGGCCTACGGCATGCTCGACGTGGTCGGCCACGACGTTTACCAGCAGAACGGGCACGACGTCGATTTCACCGGCAAGGACGGCAACGGCCATGGCACCCACGTGGCCGGCCTGGTCGCCGAAGTCGCCGCGGGCTTCAACGTCGAGGTGTTGCCGATCAAGGTCATCCCCAACTCCGGCGTGGGTGACGACAAGCTGTTGGCCGACGGCATCGAGAAGGCCATGGCCTGGCGGGACCCCGCGGACCCCAGCGTGCGGGTGCGGGTCATGAACCTGAGCGTGTCCAGCCCGCGCAAGTCCGATCGCCTGGAGGCCATCATCAAGCGCGCCACCGATGCGGGGATCTTGGTGGTCGCCGCGTCGGGCAACGAAGGCAAGGGGGTGGATTTCCCGGCCACGATGCCCGAGGTCCTGGCGGTCGGCGCGACCACCGTGGTGGACGAGATCGCCGGTTACTCCTGCTACGGCAGCGCCGTCGACATGGCGGCGCCGGGCGGCAGCGACGACATGCCGATTTATTCGACCTGGCCGACGTACTTGACCAGCTCCGACTACGACGCCGGGCTGGAGCGCGTGCACACCCGCGCGGGGCTGGTGGGCACCTCGATGGCGGCACCCCACGTGGCCGGCATGGCCGCGGTGGCCTGGGCCTTGCACCCCTCGATGACCCAGCGCCAAATCCGGTCCCTGCTGCTGGCCATGGCCGACGACCATGGCACGCCGGGGCCGGACACCTTCTACGGCTTCGGCCGCCTGAACTTCGCCCGCGTATTGGGAGGCACCACCCATGATGCGCACTAGCTGGCTGCTGACCCTGACGCTGTTGTCTGGCTGTGGGTGGGGGGGACCGCCGCAGCCCCTGTTCACCGTGAGCGGGCGCGTGCTGGACGGTAACGACGTCCCCGTCCCCGGCGCCGTGGTCACGGACGGGAACGGCAGCGTCCTCACGGAGGAGAACGGACGCTACAGCCTGGCGGTCTTCTCGACCCACCTCACGGTGACCAAGCCGGGCCTGAGCACGGTGCGCTTCGAGGTGGAGAAGGGCGACAGCCCGACCTCGCACCTGGCGGCCCGTCCGGGCGCGCCCAAGGTGGGCCTGGACACCCGCTGGGGCGCGGCCGACCTCAAGGGCCTGCGCACTGCGCTGGGCGCGGCGTTGAAGAGCTACCCCGCCACGCCGCTGGCGGAGCTCGACGCCCTGGTGATGGTCACGCCCGGCTACCTCGACCCGGCCGAACAAGCCGCGCTGGACCGTTGGATCCGCGCGGGCGGGCGGCTGGTGTTGGCCGGCGAATGGGGCGGCTACCCGTCCCAGAGCCTGGACACGCTCAACACCTTGGCCCAGCCGGCCGGCATCACCTTCACGGGGGCCACGGTGAAGATCGCGATTGGGCCGGATGACACGGAAGGCTGGGACAGCAGCGCGGCGATCGCCCCCGCCTCCCTCGCCACGCTCGCCGGCGGGACCGACCCCGTCTACATGTTCACCAGCACCTCGTTGGCCCTGGGCAGCCCGGCGCGCGCGATCTTGCAGTCCGACAAGCGCGCCTACAGCGTGCTGGCGACCTCCAGCCGGCTGTCATCGCAGGTGTTGGCTGCGGTCGGCGCCACGGGCTCCGGCAAGGTCTTCGCCCTGGGCGACAGCTCGCTGTGGCTGGACGAGGCTAGCGACGGCGGCGGCACGCCCAACGTGGCCCGGGGCGCGAACGCGCGCCTGGCGAGCGCGCTGGTCGCCTGGTAAGATGGTCCCTTCGTAGCTTAAATCTACTTAAGGGGCCCGATTGAACGTCACCTTCGTCGATCGCCAAATCCTGATCGATGGTCGCCCCGACGTCCTGATCGGAGGCGAGTTCCAGTACTTCCGCATCGACCGGGCGCTCTGGCGCCCCAGCCTGGAGGCCTTCAAGGCCGCGGGCATGAACGCCATCTCCGCTTACGTGCCCTGGGTCTGGCACGAGGTCACGGAAGGCGACTTCGACTTCACCGGGCGCACGGATCCCGCCCGGGACCTGGAGGGCTTCCTGGCCCTGGCCGACGAGCTCGACCTGCCGCTGATCATCAAGCCGGGCCCGTACATCTTCGCGGAGTACCAGGGCTTCGGGCTGCCGCTCTGGCTGCAGACCAACCACCCGGAGATCCTGATGCAGGTGAGCAGCCCGCAAGACTACCCGCAGCCCAGCATCAACCACCCCGGCTACCTGGCCCTCGTGAAGGTCTGGTTCGAGACCGTCGCCGCCGTGATCCGGCCGTACGTGGAGCGCGGCCGGGTCTGCGCCATCCAGGTCGACAACGAGACCGGCTACCCCCAGTACGGGCAGGGCCCCCACATGACCGACCGCAACCCCGCCACGCTGGCGTTGCTGCGCGAGGCGCTCCAGCGCCAGTTCAGCTCCGTGCATGAGCTCAACAAGGTCTGGGGGACGGACTTCGCGGCCTTCGACGAGGTGGTGCCCCCGGTGGAGCGCCTCTACAACGCGGCCCAGCTCGACACCATGGCGCGCTTCGTCGAAGACGAGATCGTGCGCTACCTCGCCGCCTTGAAGGCCATCTGGGAGGCGATCGGCCTGCCCACCTTCTACTTCATCAACGACATTTGGCTGGACGCCTGGCCGAGCCATATGGGCAAGAAGAACGCCGTGGCGCCCCTGGCCTTCGACATCTACCCGCGCTACTCCGACCTGCCCGTCACCTTCGATCAGCCCTTCTCGATTTCCTACGTCCCCAAGCTCTTCCACGCCTTCCTGCGCAGCGGCCCCTTGATTTGCGCGGAGATGGGCGCCGGCTGGCTGGACCCCGCCTGCACGGTCTCGAACGCGGCGACCTGGCAATCCACCATGGCCGCCTTCGCCCACGGCACCCAGGCCTGCCTGTATTACATCCTCCAGGACGGACGGGATAGCGACGGCGATTACGTGTTCCGGTCGTTCATCGGGATCGACGGCGAGGAGCTGCCTCGCATGGACATCGCGCGGCGTGCTGCGCGGTTCTGCAAGGCTTGGGGCAACCGGCTCGCCGAGACCGCGGAGCGCACCTCGCCGGTCGCCGTGTTGCACTACCCGGCCATCACGCGCGAGATGATGTCCGCCGCCCTGGACCCGGTGGGCATGCTGGTCCAGGGGTCCCATCGCGCCGTCGACGAGGCGCTGACCATCGTCTCCGTGAACGCCGGGCTGTATGGGGCGTTGGCCGAGGCCGGCTACAACCCCCGCGTGCTCAACCTCGAGAAGGCTTCGCCCGCGGAACTGGCGGCCCACGAGGTGATCTTCTTCAACTCGATCGGCACGGTCGACCCGGCCAGCCAACAGAAGCTGCTGGCCTACGTGCAGGGGGGCGGCCGCCTGGTCACGCTGGGCACGCCGTTCTCGGAAGACAGCCGGCTCTTCCCGGCCAAGGTGAAGGGTGTGCTGAACCCGCGTGCCTGGCGTGTGCTTGCCCAGGTCGCTTGGGACTATGTGAAGCTCTACTGGCGCCTGGGCCGCCAGTTCCCCCATAAGTTCTGCGCCTATACCATCGAGGGCATGTACCCCGCGATGCTGATGACGCGCCACGCTACCCGTGCCGGCGTCTGGTTGGACGGCGAGGATCCGCTGTGGGCCTCGCGGCTGGTCACGCTTTCGCGCCTGGGGGCGGACGCCAAGCTGTTGTTGAGCTGCCGCGGCAAGGCCGCCGGCTACGAGGCCAGCGTGGGCGAGGGCAAGAGCGTCTTCGTCGGCACCCTGCTGGGTGCCAGCTTCGACTCGCCGGGCTTCTACCTCGACGATCCGGCCCGCAAGCGCTCCGTTTCCGGCTTCCTGGCGCGCCTGTTGATGGGCTACGGCCTGCACCCGGAGGTGACGCCGTTGGCCGACGTCGAGACCGTGGTGCGCGAGGGCGTCGGGCAGCGCCTGGCGTTCATGATCAACCGCGGCCCCGCCAAGGACTTCACGCTGCGCCTGGACCGCCCCTGGGACGGGCTCGCGCTCACGGACGTCTTCGCGGGCGAGGGGTCCACCGCCACCTGGGACGGCGAACAGGTCCGCGGCCGCCTGGAGGCGGACGACGTGCTGTGCCTGTGCTGGGAGACCACCCCGTGACGGACGTGTCCAAGCGCTGGAAGGTGCTGCGCGACGCCGCCGCCCCGGTGCTGTCCGCCCCGGCCCTGGTGGTGGCGATCGCCCTGGCCTTCTCGCTGGCGATGGCCCTGGCGCTGCAGTTCGGCACCAACCTCTACGACCAACGGGCGGAGCTGGCCTACGTGCATGCCGGCCTGAACGCACTCTTGGCGCTGGGGTTGGGCGTGATGATGCTCCTGCGCCCGACCTGGCAACGCGCGCACATGATCATGCTGGGCGTGGCGCTCGCCGTGATCCTGGGATCGTTGTGGGCGGCCGGGGCCAAGCTCCAGTTCCGCCGCAGCCAGGTCTCGGGCAACGCCTTCTACTCGCTGCCCCACCAACCTTTCCGTTACGAGGAGCCGGCCGTGACGGTCTGGATCCGGACGGCGGACAACGTGCAGCTGGCCTGCACCTTGATTTCCCACAAGCGCACGCGGGCCGTCGTGTTCTACCCTGGCTGGCGCACCAACCGCGATGCCTTCGCCGTCGCGACCCTGGCCCAGTGGCTGGCCAACACCGTCGACGTCCTGGTGGTGGACCCGCGCGGCCAGGGCGAGAGCGAGGGCGCCAAGACGCCGGACGGCCAGGAAAAGCAGGACGTGCTGGCGGCGGTCGGCTACATGCGCAGCACCGGCCACCCCCACGTGGGTGTGCTGGCGGAAGAGGACGCGGCCTTGCCCGCGGTCCAGGCCGCCACCTTGCATGAAGGCATCGAGAGCCTGGCGTTGGTCTCGCCGGCGGCGGTGTGGGGCGAGTCGCTCGGCCAGGACGGGCGGTTCTTCGACCCGCACGGGCTGTTCGGCCGGCTCTATTGGCGCGTGGCGGCCGGCTTGCGGCTGGCGTCCGGCCAGAACGCGCCGCCGCTGACGGACGCGATTCGCTTCGTGGCGCCCACCCCGATCCTGATCACCGGCACGAAGCCCCAGGCCGGCAGCACGATCGACCAGTTGCACCTGGCGGCGGGCGAGCCCAAGAGCCTGATCGTGCTGGGTGGCGAGGGCAAGCCCGTCACCTGGACCCACTTCGCGGAGTACTACAAGACCCTGGAAGGCTGGTACGACATCACGCTGCGCGCGGTCGTGCCGGTGGAGCCTACTGCCGGCCCGTGATCAGGGTGAGCAGGGTCTCCTGGCGCGAGTTGGCGGCGCTGAAAAGGGCCGTGGTGGAGTTCTTGAGGATTTCGGCGCGGGTCTTCGCCACCATCTCGTCGGCCATGTCGGCATCGCGGATCTTCGACTCCGAGCTCGAGACCTGCGTGTCGTAGTTCGTGACGTTGTTCAGCTGGTGGCCCAGCTTGTTGATGCAGGCGCCGAAGTAGCCGGCCTGCTGGGAGAGGCCGCCGGTGGCGGTGTCGACCGTGTTGAACGCTTGCTGCATGTTCAAGGGGGTGTTCGGGTTGACCAGGAGCTTCTTGGGGAAGGCCTGGTCGAGGGTCACGCCCGGCGGGAAGGGTGCGGGCGCCTGGGACGTGGGCAGCGGCAACGGCTTGCCGAACAGGCTCTCCAGCTGGGGGTTGAACTTCGAGCCGTAGAGCTCGCTGTAGCCGAAGGAGTCCAGGGTAAAGGTCAACAACGTGTCGTGCAGGGGGTTGTAGTCCACGGACTCCACCTGGCCCCGGTCGGCACCCACCTGGAAGTCGAGGATGCGGTCCGACGGGTTGCCGTCCAGCTTCAAGCGGAACTGGTGGGCGGCGTCGAAGGCTTCCGGGATCAGGTTCTTGATCTGGTCGATTTCGTCCTGGATGTCTTGGAGGTCGGCGCTGGAGTTCGTGGAGTTGCCGGCGCGCACCACCAGCTCGCGCATGCGCTGCATGATCGGGAACATGCCCTGGACCGCGCCCTCACCGATTTGCACGGTGTTGATCGCGTCCTGGATGTTGCGGGCCGCTTGCTGGGTGCCCTTCACCTGGGCGCGCATGCCTTCGGCGATCGTCAGGCCGGAGGCGTCGTCGGAGGCGCGGTTGATGCGCAGGCCGGACGACAGGCGCTCGATCGCCGCCGACTCCTTGGTGTCGTTGGTGGCGATGCGCGCGGCGATGGGCAGGCTGGTGTTCAGCGATAGCATCAGACGTTACCTCGAGGAACGGAGCAGGTCGATAACTTGCTGCGGGCGGGCGTTGGCCTGGGACAGCATCGCCTGGGCGGATTGCTGGATCACCTGGCTCTTGGACAGTTGGGTGACTTCGTGGGCCATGTCGACGTCGCGGATCTTCGACAGCGAGTCGGTGATGTCGATTTCGAAGGAGCTTAGCCGGTCAGCCGTGTGCTCCAGGCGGTTGGCGATCGCCCCCAGGTAGGTGACCTGGCCGAGCAGCGCGGTCTTGTTCTGGTCCAGGAACTTCATGGTGTTGTCGGTGTCGGTGCTGGTGCCGTTCATCGACACCTGCTTCGGGAAGTACTGGGCCCAGGTCGTGCCCGGCGGGGTGACGGGGCCGAGCGGCGGCGGGGGCACCGGGTCATTGGGCTTGGGGATCGGCTGCGGCATATAGCCGGCCAGCAGCTCCTGGTACGGCGAGTTGTAGAGGTCATCGTAGCCGTACATGTTGATGACCATCGGGCCGAGGATGTTGCGAAGCGGGTTGTAGTCCACCTGGACCAGGTCGCCGGCGTTCGGGCCCACCTGGAAGTTCAGCACGCGGTCGGCGTTGTCCTTGCCGTCCAGGGCGATGCGGAAGTCCTTGGCGGTGAAGTAGGCCTGCGCGAACAGGCCGCGCAACTCGTCCGCTTCGTTCTGGATCGCGTCTTTGTCGGCCTGGGTGTTGGTGCTGTTGGCCGCCTTGACCGCCAGCTCCTTCATCCGGTCGATGATGGGCATCAGGCCCGTGACGCCGTCCTCGCCGATCTTGACGATGTTGAGGGCGTCCTGGATGTTGCGACCCGCCTGTTGGGCGCCTTCCACCTGGGAGCGCATGGTCTCCGCAATGGTGGCGCCGGCGGCATCATCGCTGGAGCGGTTGATGCGCAGGCCGGTCGACAGGCGCTCCATGATGGAGTCGGTCTTGTCGGACTGCGCGCTCAAACGCTGGGAGAAGAACGAGCTGACGTTCAGAGACAGCATCGGTGACGCTCCTTGTCTTGGGATCCACGGGGCTTTCGGCCCCTGGTATCCGTATCGACATAAGCGGCACCGACTTTAGTCCATCCCGACTAGGAGGCGGCCGTCACCGACATGCTGACGTTGCCCACGGATTGCACGCGGAACTTGGGGTGGACTTCGCTGTAAGAGAGGACGCGCAGCGTGGGCAGGTTGCGCTCCAGCATCGGGAAGATGAAGGGGCGCACGGCCGGATCGCACAGCACGGCGGGCGTATAGCCCTGTGCCGAGGCGTTCTGGTAGGCGTTGCTGATGCGCTCGATGATCATGTTCTTGATCTGGACGTTCATGGCCAGCTGCTGGCCGGCCACGCCGGGCACGATGCCGTTCTTGATGGCCTGATCGACGCCCGGATCCAGGGTGATTGCGTACACGATGCCGTTCTCGTCCGCCAGGCTCGCGCAGATCTGGCGGCTCATGGTGGTGCGCACCAGCTCCGTGAGGATGAAGGGATCCTTCACCATCTTCGAGAAGTCGGAGAGCTTTTCCAAGATCGTCGCCATGTCGCGGATCGAGACACGTTCCTTGAGGAGGGATTGGAGCACGCGCTGGACCTCGCCCAGCTCCATCTTGTCCGGCACCAGCTCCTTGACGGTGGTGGGCGCCTTTTCCCGCACCTTGTTCAGCATGATCTGGACCTCTTCGCGGCTCAGGATCTCGCTGGAGTGCGAGCGGACCACCTCATCGAGGTGGGCGATCAAGACGTTGGTGGGGTCCTGGACCAGGTAACCCAGCTGCGAGGCGCGCTGCGCCTCGGCGCCGGCAACCCAGACGGCAGGCTTGCCGAAGGCGGGCTCCGTGGTAGGGAAGCCCACCAGTTCTTCGGAGGTGTCCGTGATGTTCTGCTGGATCGCCAGCATGTAGCCGACGAGCAGCTCGCCCGTGGCGACCTGGTTTTGCTTCACGAGGATGGAATAGGTGTTGGGGCGGAGGTTCAGGTTGTCCTTGAACTGGATGCCCGGCATGATGAAGCCCATGTCCATGGCGATGTTCACGCGCATCGGCACGACGCGGTCCATCAGCTCGCCGCCCAGGGCCGGATCGACCAGGGGGACCAGGTCCAAGCCCAACTCCAGCGTCAGCGGCGGCACGCCGATCATCTTCATGACCGTCTCGGGGTTCTTGAGGTCTTCTTCCGGGTCCGGATCGCCGCCCCAGTCGCCGTCGCCGCCCATGTCGTTCATATCACCGCCCATGGTGGGCGCGATCAGGGAGCTGCGGTAGGTCATGAAGGCCACGCCCCCGACCACCGCGGAGATCAGCCAGAACGGCCAGTGCGGCGGCAGGACCACGCCGAAGAGCATCAGGATGAAGCTCGCGATGCCCATGACCTTGGGGCTGGTGAACAACTGCGTCTTCAAGTCCATGGCGAGGTTGAAGTCCGAGGTGGCGCGGGTGGCGACGAAGCCGGCCGACAGCGAGATCAGCAGCGACGGGACCATCGTGACCAGGCCGTCACCGACGGTCAGGATCGTGTAGGTGGAAGCCGCCTCGGGCGCCTCCATGCCGCGCCAGATCATGCCGACCAGGAAGCCGCCGATGATGTTCACGACCATGATGACGATGCCCATGATGGCGTCGCCCTTTACGAACTTGTTGGCACCGTCCATGGAACCGAAGAAGTTGGCTTCGCGTTCCACGTCTTTGCGGCGCTTCTTGGCTTCTTCCAGCGTGCACATGCCCTGGGCCAGCTCGCCGTCGATCGCCATCTGCTTGGCAGGCATGGCGTCCAGGGTGAAGCGCGCGGCGACTTCGGCGACGCGCTTGGCGCCTTCCGTGACCACGATGAACTGCATGAGGATCAGGATCAAGAAGATCAGGATGCCGACCAGGTAGTTGCCTTGCATGACGAAATCCGCGAAGGCGTGGATGACGCCGCCGGCCTCGGCGTACAAGAGGATGCACTTGGCCGTGGCGACGTTGATCGATAGTCGGAAGAGCGTGAGGATCAGCAGGAGGGATGGGAAGCTGGCGAAGTCCAGCGGCCGGATGATGTACAACGACACGACCACCGTCACCAGGGCCATGGCCAGGTTGATGATGATCAGGATGTCCAACAGCCAGACCGGGATCGGGAAGATCAGGATGGCCAACACGCAAACAACGACCGCCGCTAGCGCGAGGTCGTAGATGATGTTGGAAGTTGCGGGAGCCGGTCCGCCCATGGCCATCAGGTAGGTCTCCTACTCTGCGTTACATAACCTGGTCGAGTGTAGCCCACTTGGTTCCCGGGTTCTGTGTGACATGCACACATGAGATATACCCGTCAAAACGGCTTCTCAAAAGGCCCCGTGCGGGTTTCCAGGCATCCGGGCGAGGGTTTTATTTTGTGAAATGGGTTGCAAAACCGCGCAGTGCAAACCTAAAGGGACAATTATAGGTTTTCGCACGTGCATGTTATCTGGAGTTATCACCCGTGCAGGATGTCTATATTTATTGTCGTGCAGCGCGTACGGCAATAAAAAAGCCCCCTTGCGGGGGGCCGGTGGGCTAAGCGGGGACGCCGAGCCGTCGCTTGAGCTGTTGGGCAACGGTCTTCTGCTGGAAGGCCGGCAGCTGGGGTTGGGTCTGCAGTCGGTTGATGAGGTCTTCCTGCATCTCCGGCGGCATGATCTGGAGGACCATGTCCGCGTAACCGGGGTTGAGCAGCCCCAGGATGCCGGCGGCCGTGCCCGGGCGCTCCTGCGAGAGCAGGTCGGCCACCATCTCCGGGTCCATCTGCTCGAGGAAGCCGAACGGTCCCTCGTCGCCGCCCGCCATCGGGACGGTGCCCTGCATCTCCATGCCGGGGTAGCCACCCAGGGCGTTGGGGTCGAAGCCCTGCGGCAGGCCGGGATCGCCCAGGGAGTTGACGAGCACCTCCGTGGTGTCCTCCTTGCGGCTCGCCAGGCGAATCAGGGCGACGATGATGATCAGGGCCAGGATCGCGCCACCCACCATCAGGATGAAGTTGAGCGAGAGGCCGCCCTCCTTCTTGCCCTTGGCCGCGGCCGTCTTCTGCTGTTCCTGCTGCTCCAGCAGCTGCTTCAGCATGTCGGTTTGGCTGGTGTCGAATGCTACCGGCTGGACCACCACCACGTCGCCTCGGCCGGCCTGGTCGGCACCCGCGGTGGCGGATACGATCTGGGTCATGGCCGGGATGCGCTCGTTGGGCAGGCCTTGAATCAGGGCGGTGACCGATAGGCGCTTGAGCATGCCCACTTCGTCTTCCGTCAGTGTCTGGTTCATCGAGAGCTGGCCGTTGTTGATGGTTTCCTGGCGGCGTTCGGACACCTGGTTGCCGTTGGCGGGGTTGGTGATGATGCCGTAGGTGGGCTTGCCCGGGATGTTGGCCGTGGAGCCGATCACGCCACCGCCACCGGCGCCGTTGGTGCTCTTCTCCGTGATGGTCTGCTTCGAGGTCGGGATGTTGTTCCGGTTGGCGTCCACCGGGGGCGCGTACAGCGTGGTCTTGGTCTTCTTCTGGGTGAAGTCCAGCTCCGCGGCGACGCGCACCACGGACTTGCCGGCGCCGAAGATCTTGTCGAGCAGGCTCTGGACCTTGGTTTCGATGGCTTGCTCGCGCTCGTGCGTGAGCATCATCTGGCGGTCCAGCTCGCGGGCCGCGCGGCGGTCTTCCTGGTCACCGGCGTTGTCGGCGAAGCCATCGGACAGCAGCTTGCCGGTTTCGGCCACCACTTCGACGTTGTTCGACTTCAGACCGGGCACCGCACTCGCCACCAGGTGCTGGACACCTTCGATTTGCTGCTTCGTGAGGCTCTTGTTGGCTGCCACCTTGACCATGACGGAGGCGGTGGTGGGCTTGCGCTCTTCGGTGAAGAGCTGCTCCTCGGGCGTGTTGATCAACACGGAGGCGGCTTCGATGCCTTCCACCTTCTTGATCAGCTTGCTGAGCTCGCCGTTCAACGCGCGGTTGAAGGCCACCTTCTTCTCGAAGTCGGTGGACAGGAAGCTGTTCGGCTTGTCACCGAAGAGCTGCGAGTAGCCGACCGCTCCGTCCTTCGGTAGCGGGTTGCCCGGGTTCTGCGAAAGCTTGACGCGGGCTTCATCGGCATCGCTGGCCGAAACCGCGATGGCGGTGCCGTCCTGGATGATGTGGAAGCCGATCTTGTTCCGCTCGAGCACGGTGGCGACTTCGCCGGTGTCCTTTGGTTCCATGTTCTTGAACAGGATCACCTGGCCCGGACCTGCCACGTCGGAGACGGAGCCGCCCCCTGACGAGGAACTGCCGCCACTCTTCATGAAGAAGAGGACGGTCATCAAGATCGCAAAGCCCAAGATGGCACCAAAGGCCGCCTTCATGGGCGTGGACAATTCCGCGAAGTTCAACTGGGATCTCCCCCCGTGCCGCCGCGCTACAACCCCGGTGTCTGGATACTACCTAGATCTGGGTCTGCAGGAGCTGGTTTACGCTGGTAGCCGTCTTGGAGACGACGGCCGAGGTCAGCTGCATGGCGATATCGGCCTTGGCGACCGCGATCATCATGGTGTGCACGTCGATGGGCTTGCCCGTGGCGTAGTCGAAGCTGATTTGCTCCGCCTCGTTCTTGGTGTGCTGGACTTCGTTGATGGCACCATGCAGCACTTCCATGAAGGACGGGCCCTCGACATTCGACATGTCGGTGGGCGCGATCTTCGGAAGCTTCCCAAAGGTGTCGAATTCGCGATCGAAGCCAGACATGGGGTCGAGCTTCGGCGCTCCCCCATGCAAAATGCTGTTGACGCCGATTCCGTTGATCTGCATGTTGTCGTCTCCCTGGCGATCTTATCCCCGGGAACCAAGTGGACATAAGGAAACAAGCGGCGGTAAAAGCCGCTTGGGTCTTACTTGGCGATGTCCATCGCCTTGTTCATCATGTTCTTGGCGGCGCTGGAGACGGTGATGTTGGCTTCGTAGGTGCGGGACGCCGCGATCATGTCCACCATCTCGTTGACGATGTTCACGTTCGGCATGCGGACGAAGCCGCGCGCGTCCGCATCCGGGTGCCCGGGGTTGTAGACCACGGGGAAAGGCGTCGGATCCTTCATGACGCTGGTGGCTTCAACGCCACCACCGCCGCCGGTCTCGTTGGCCAGCACCTCGGCGAACACCGGAACTTCCCGTTGGTACGGGCCACCCGCCACGCTGTGCGTGGAGTTGGCGTTCGCCATGTTGTTCGAGATGCGTTCCAGCCAGAACCGATTCGCCGACATGGCGGAGGCGGAAACGTCGAGTACGTTGTCGAGACTCATACTTTCCCTTCCTTACTTCGCCTGGGCGATGTTCTTGAGGATGCCGAATTCTTTTTGGATGACCGCCACGACCGCGTTGTACTTGACCGCGTTGGACACCATGCCGCTGACCTCCGTCTCCACGGGGGTTCGGTTGCCGTCTAGTCTCTGAGCAGGCTCGCTCGATTTGACCATGTGCGGTTGCCAGGTTAGCAGCGGGTTGTTATGTCCATCTGTGACGGATGCACCGGCCATCGGCCGCATGTTGCCCAACTTGAATTCCACGGAGCCGGGAATCGAGGCCAGGTCAGTGTTTGGATCCAGTGGGTCACTGGAGGCTCCACGAGGCGCCGTTTGGTCGGCCAGGGCGTCTACCAACGATTGCTCGAAGGAAACGTTCTGGTTTACATAATTCGGCGTATTAACGTTCGCGATGTTGTGTGCAATTGCTTGGTGCCGCAGCGAGAAGCCGTCAAGCGAGCGCTCGAGGGCATGCACCATCGGAGATGAGAATTCCACGTTAGTTACCTCCTACCGGCCGCTACGAAGTCGCGAAAGACGAATATAGCCGCGGGCGCTTACCACGAGATGAAGTCGTCGATCGACTTCTTCTTGCCCAGCTTGTGCCGCAATTGTTCGAGCGCGCGGCGGTGGATGCGGCTGACCCAGGACTCCGAGAGCCCCAGCTTCTGCCCGATCTCGCTGAAGGACATGTGGTGGAAGTAGTAGTAGCGTAAGGTGGTGCGTTCTTGGATCGGGAGCTGCTCGATCGCGAGGCGCAGGATTTGCTGCAGCTCCTCGAGTTCGAGCTCGTGTTGGACGGTGTCGCTCTTGCCGAGCTGCTTGAGGAGATTGAAGTCTTCGCCGTCGTCGCCGGAACCGGCGGGGGCGTCGAGCGACAGGACGTAGCTGTAGGTGATCTGCGTGACCTTGGAGGTCAAGGCCACCGCGTCGGAGCTGGCTTCTTCGCCTTCGTCGAGCGCGTACTCGTCGGGCTCGGGCTTCTGTTGCTGCTTGTTGGGGATCGTCGGCAGCTTGGGCAGGTTGTCGAGGATCGCGCCCTTGATGTAGTAGGTGGCGAAGGTCTCGAACTTGACGCCGCGCTCGGGGTCGAAGCGATCCTTCGCGGCCATCAGGCCCATCACGCCATCGGACACCAGGTCTTCGATGTCGTAGTGGCGGGGCAGCTTGGTGCTGATGCGGCGGGCGATCGCCCGCACCATCGGCAGGTACTTCTTGATTTGCTCATCGCCCATGGTGCCGGCGCCGGCGGGCCGGGGGGCCTTGGTGCGCGAAGGCGGGTTGATGGCGCTGGCCGCGGCGTCCAGGGCATCCCCTTCGGCTGCGGTGACGGGTTTCTTCAGGGTCACTGGCCGCCGCCCTCCTGCTGCTTCTGGTTGGCCTGGGTTTCCAGGCGACCAGCCAGCTGCTTGAAGAGGGCATCCGTGAGGGCGTTGCCGCCTTGCTTCACGAAGGTACGACCGACTTCCTCGTCCATAAAGTGCATGAACATATTGGTGTCGCCGCCGCCGAACACGCTGTTCTCCTCGTCCTCTTCGCTCTTCCCGGACTCACGCATCTCCGCGAACATCTGAGCATACAGGACGGTGGCGAATTCCTCCACCTTGCCCTTCAGCTGCACCTTCTGCGTTTCGACAGTCGGTTGCTGGAGGCCGTCTTTGGGGATCTGGAGAAACGCCTGGGTCGGGTTGATCGGCTGCATGTACGCTCCTATAACCTCTTTTACCCTAAATGATTTCCAATTGAGCGTTGAGAGCGCCCGCAGCCTTGATATCTTGCACGATCGAGATCATCTCCCGGGGCGTGACCCCCAGGTCGTTCAGGGCCCGGATCAAGGAGCCCAAGGTGGTGCCGGAGCGGAAAACGACCGTCTTGGCGGGGTCTTCCTTGGCGGAAACGTTGCTGTCCTGCGTCACCACGGTCTGGCCGTTCGAGAACGGGGCCGGCTGGGACACGTTGGTCTTGGTTTCCACCTTCACGATCAGCGAGCCATGGCTGATCGCCACGGGGTCGATGCGCGTGTTGGCGCCCAGCACCACCGTGCCGGTGCGCTCCTCGATCACCACCTTGGCGATGTGGTCCGGGCGCAGCGTTAGCTGCTCCAGGCGCGCGATCAGCTCGGGGATGCGGTCTCGGTACACGCTGGTGACGTAACAGCGGATGGTGCCGGCGTCCAGGGCGGTCGCCACGGCCAGGCCGCTCTTGTTGATGGAGTCCGTGGCGCGCGCGGCGGTGGCGAAGTCCGGGTTGATGAGGTTGATGTACATGTAGCCCGTGTTATCCACGACCGTGACCGGCACTTCCTTCTCGACGATGCCGCCGTTGGGGATGCGACCGACCAGCACGTTGTTCTTGGTGGTGGAGGAGCCGTTGGCGGAGGCGCTGAAGCCACCGGTGCTGATAGGACCTTGGGCCGCCACGTAGGTGCGGCCGTCGGCGCCCTTCATGGGGGTCTGCAGCAAGATGCCGTTGGTGATGCTCTTGGCGTCGCCCACGCTGGCGACCGTCACGTCCACGCCCTGACCGGGCTTCATGAAGGCGGGCAACTGGCACGTGACCATCACGAGGGCCACGTTGCGCGAGTTGATTTGGTTCAGCAGCTCCGAGGGCGGGATGTTGTTCAGGCGCTGTATCACGTTTTCGAGCGCGCGGTTGGTCACGCGCATCTGCTGGCTGTCGCCGGTGCCCGGCAAGCCGATCACCAGGCCCATGCCCGTGATCTGGTTGTTGCGGGCGCCCTGGACGTTGGTAATGTCCTTGATGCGCACGTTCTCGCCCGCGCTGTAGATGCCGCTGGCATCCTGGGCGAGGGCTGCCATGGGCGCGAGGCCGGCGGCGAGGGCCACGGCTACGGCCGCAAGGCAACGGGTGAGCAACATGAAGGAACCTCCTACCAAACCCAGTTGAAGACGCGGGTGAGCAGGCCAGGGGTTGCCTTGGCGCTGGCCGGGCCCGTGCCCTTGAAGTCGACGGACATGTCCGCCACGCGGCTGGACTCGATCCGGTTGTCCGGGGTGATGTCCATCGGGCGGATGATGCCCTTCACGGTGATCTCCGTCTCCTCGTCGTTGACGCGGATGTTCTTGTGGCCGACCACGCGCAGGGTGCCGTTGGGCAAGACCTCTTCGATGCGGCAGCTGACGTCCATGGTCAGCTTGCCGTTCCGGCTGGTGGTGCCCTTGCCGGAGAAGTCGTCGCGGCCGCGCACCTCGAAGGCGCTCTTGGCGACGGTCGGCACCAGCGATCCGAAGTCCCAGTCGCCGCGGGTGCGGGCGTCCTTGGAGGTGTCGGTGTTCGCCCCGCTCGAGGCGGTGTTGTTCTCCGTCACGCGGACGGTGATGATGTTGCCGATGCCCAGGTAAGGCCGCACGAACCCCGTGGGGTTGGCGTTCGGGCCGTCGTCGATGTAGATGGAGTCTGCCAGGGCGGGGCCCGCCGTGAGGCAGACGAAGGCGGCAGCGAGCATGAGGACGTTGCGCTTGGCCATGGGTTAATCCTCCAACTTGACTTCGACCCGGTTGGGTCCGACGACGCGCGCGGTGAACTCGCGCTTTGACTGTAGGTTGATGACCTTGATCAGCTGGCCCATTGCGCCGGCCGTGCGGGCCTGCCCGTTGGAAACGATCGTGAGGTCGCCGCTGGTGAGGACGATGCTGACCATCTCGCCCGCCTTGATGACGTTGGGGAGCCGGAACATCTGCGCCGTCAGGATGGTGCCGGGCGGGATGTCCCGCGTGGCCTCCGCCCCCAGGACGGTGACGATGCTGGTGAGCGGGGCCTGGTTCATGCCGGACACGGCGGTGCGTTGCATGGTGACGTCACCCCCGTTGGCGACGCTGCCCCTGGTGATGCGGTTCTTCGCAACCGCGACCTGTTGGAAGACCTTGATCTCCATCCGCGGGAAGATCGTACGGAACTTGCGGCCGTTGACGGACACCTGGACCGGGACGCTGCCCTTGCCACCCAGGTGGGCGGTGGGCGAGACCTCGAGCGTGACCGCGCCGTCCGGGAGGGCTGGAACGAGGCTGCTGGCGGACATGTCTTGCCACTCCACCACCACGTCCCTGCGGGGGACCTGGAGGCGCTTCACGACCTCGTTGGTGACGAGATCCATGATTTCCTGCTCGCGCAGGGCAGCGGCATAGGAAGGAAGGGCGGCGATGGCCACTAATACTATACCCAGGACTACTTGGAATGCGTGCTTTAGCAAGCGTACACCTCGCTTTGCGGCTTGTCGGTGAGGGGAGCACTTGAGCAACCCTTCCCCGAAACGACGAAGGAGACGGGCGGGTCGCCCCGCCGCGTCTCCAGCCGCATGCGTCAATTACCTCGAGAGACCGTTGGCGGTTTCCATCATCTTGTCCGACACCTGGATGGCCTTGGAGGCCGTGTCGTAAGACTTCTGGGTGGCGATCATGGTGACCATCTCGGTCACGATGTCGACGTTGGAGGTTTCGAGCATGCCCTGCTTGATCAGGCCGCGGCCTTCCAGTGCCGGCCGGCCGATGACCGGGTCACCACTGGCCGGCGAGGCCTTCAGCAAGTTGTTGCCTTCGGCAGACAGGCCGGCGGGGTTGGGGAAGCGCGCGATGTTGATGACGCCCACTTCCTCTTGTTCCGCCGACAACGGCCGGCGGATCAGCACCAGGCCGTCCTCGCGGATGTGGATGTCGGTGGCGTCGGCCGGGATCTGGATCTGAGGGCTGAGCAGCAGACCCGTGGAGGTCACGATGTTGCGGTCCTTGTCCAGCTTGAAGGAGCCGTCGCGCGTGAAGGCTTGGGTGCCGTCGCGTTCCGTCACGATGAAGAAGTCGTTGACCAGGCCGATGGCGTTGTTGGAGTTGTCGATGGCGAGGTGCAGGGGGTTGTTGGTGACCTGCAAGGAGCCGTGCGAGTAGAGCTTGGTGCTGGCGATCGGGCGGACGCCGCGACCCACCTGGTAGCCGGCATTTTCCAGGCCGGGCTGGTTCAGGGTCTGGTAGACCAAGTCCTGGAAGTCGACCATCGACTTCTTGAAGCCCGTCGTGTTGACGTTGGCCAGGTTGTTGGCGATGGTGTCGATGCGCATCTGCTGCGCCTGCATGCCGGTGGCAGCAGTCCAAATACCGTGGATCATGAGCTGACTCCTTCTTCTACTGCAGGCGACCGAGGTCGTTGACGGTCTTGTTGAGCAAGTTGTCCTGGGTGGTGATGGCCTTCTGTCCGAACGAGAACGCCTTGTTGATGGTGATCATGTTGACCATCTCGGAGATGACGCTCACGTTGGAGTTCTCGAGGAAGCCCTGCTCCACGGAGAAGCCCTTGGCTTGTTGCGGGGCGCCGATGTCGCTGGCGGGGAAGGACGGGCCGTTGGCCTGGTCCGGACCCACCACCTTGAGCTGGCCCACCGGCCGGTTGCCGGCGAGGATCGTGCCGTCCTGGCGGATCTTCATGTCCTGCGTGGCGATCACGCCCAGCTGGATCTGCTGGTTGTTGGTGCCAAGCACCCGTTCGCCGCTCTGGGCCACCAGGAAGCCCTGGGTATCCAGCCGGAAGTCACCGTTGCGGGTGACGGCCACGCGGCCGTCGGCCGCCTGGGTTTGGAAGTAACCATCACCGGAAATGGCCATGTGTAGCGGGTTGTCCGTACGGATCAGCGCGCCCTGGCTCTCGATGCGGGCGGTGCCGATCTCGCGCACGCCCAGACCCACCTTGTCGTTGGCGGTAGGATGGGCGAACTGCGTGACGAGGTTGTCGAAGCTCTCGCCCACCAGCTGGGTCCGCTTGTAACCCGTGGTCGAGACATTGGCAAGATTTCCAGCGACGTCGTTCAACGCATCAATTTGGTATGACATTCCGGATGCGGCTGTGTAGATGCCTTTGAGCACGGGTTACCTCCTTTCGGTTTGATGGGGGTCGTAGCGCCTACGGCGCTACTTCTTTGGCCTGCGGCCGGGATTTTCAAATTGTTGGTCGAGGGCGTAGATAAAGCCCAAGATCTCGTCGACTGCTTTGTACAAGACCGGTGGGATGGCACCGGAGGCTTCCGCCTCCATAACGTCTGCCTGCGGGATGCGGGACACCATGTGCGGTGCCTCGATGACGAAGTTGAACTCACCAGGCTTCCCATTCGGATCCAATCGGACGGAAAAGGGATCGGCTTGAGGGGCGCTCGTTTCCGGGAGGGGCGTCGAGGGGAGGGGAGGCAACTTGCCTGTTCGGTTGAAGGGCGTGATGGCGTTGCCAGGCTGGTTGGGCTTGAGTTTGCGCGGGGGGCGCGGGGGGCGGTTGTCAGACATTAGAGGATCCCCTGAGCGCGGCTCAACTTCTTGAGGTCGCGCCGCTTGGGCAAGAGGGCGCTGATGGCGCGGGCGTTGCCCACGGCCTGGCAACCCAGGATGTCCACGTGGTACGGGCTGGCCACCAGGCGCTGCCGCAGCAGGACCAGGCGGGTGTCCACCAGCTTCTTGATCTTGTCCTCGGCCACCTCGAAGCGGGCGTTGAGGTGCTCGCGCACGTAGGTGATGTCCACCGTGATGCGGCCCAGGTTCTTGGTCTCCACGGCCAGCGTGACGCGCATGAAGCCGCCCGCACCGACCTCGCCGCCACCGCCCTCGTTCTGGACGATCAGCTCGGCGGGCATGGGCTGCTGGTCTCGCCAGACGAAGAAAGGCAGGTACTGGGCCGGGTTGGGGCCCTGCTCCGCCAGCAGCTTGTGGGCGGCGAAGAGGTCGCTCAGGCGGCCCAGCTCGTCCATGGTGCCGTCGGAGAGGCCGCGCGGGTCGACCTTGGCGAGCTCCTCGGCCAGGCCGCCCAGCGTCTTCTGGAACTCGCCCAGCTGCTTGATCACGTCCTTGTCGAGGTGGCCCTGCTGCCAGAAGGCGTTCAGGTGCTTGCCCAGGCCGGCCAGCTTCTGGTTCTGCTCGCCCTTGACGGCCATGGTCAGGCGCGCCAGCAGGTGGCTGAGCGGGCCGCCCGTCAGGAGCTGCATCACGGCTTGCATGTTCGCGTTGTTGACGGCCAGGCCGTTGGCGTGGAGGACCACCAGCGCCTCGAGCTTGCTGACGTCGCCGTCGCCGACCTGGCTCCAAAGATTGGATAGGTTTAGGATCTGCTCCTGTTCCAGGCCCTGGCCGTAGCGCAGGAGCTGTTGGGCGATCCGGAGGTTGGCCATGGTCGGCGAGATGCCCATGCCGGCCAGGCGGGCCATGATCGAGGCCTCGTTGTGGAAGCCGAAGAAGCGCGCGGCCTTCTGGGCCGCCTTTTGGGCCGCATCGTTGCCGACGCCGATCGCCAAAGGCCCGGTGGCGCCACCGGCCCCTGCACTGCTTTCCAGCCCAGGGGAGCGTGGCGGAATCGAGCCGCGCCCGGGCACCTTGTTGCCAGGCACAGAATTGTTGCCTGGGATCTCCGGCATGACGTTCCCCCGCAGGACCTAAATCCTTGTATATCGCCCCGCTTTATGTACCCGCGGGCCGCGGGACGCAAACGGGACGGGGCCCCCAGCGAGGTTATGTCACCTTCCAGGGGGTCCGCTATGACGGGGGTCACCGGGTCGCCAAAAAAAGCTTACTCCCGGTCGCGCAACCGGCGCGACCGGGACCAAGCTTCCTCCTCCACCGTTACCTCGAGATGTGATTAGGTCGAAATCGGCGGCGGCGGAGGCGGCGGCGAGGGCCGTCCTCCACGCGTGCCGGTGTTCGTGGTCCCCTGGCCGGTGTTGTCGACCAGGATCAACTTGGGCACTTCCACCGAATTCAGGTCCAACGCGGCCGGCGCGGCGTCCAGGCCGCTTGCCTTGGTGAAGAGCGCATCCTGCGGGGCACCCGGCGCTGCCGGCTCGGCGGGAGCAGCCAATTCCGCTCCGACGGCGGCCGCCGTTCCCGTTGACGGCAAGGCCGTGAACGACGAGCTTGCGGGGTTGATTTGCATTGGGTGGTTTCCTCCAGCGGGACAAGGTCCATATGGACGAAGCCCGTTGGCACCTGACGGTATTTAACAGAGATTTGACAGTTCGTGCGGAACTTTTAAAACATCACGCCCAGAACTTCCACCAGGGCCGCCGCACAGGGCGCGCGTGGAGGTCCAGCAGCTCGGCCTTGAGCGACTCGAACTGCGCCAGATCACCCAACGGTTCCTCGAAATGCTCGCTTGGCGCGGGATCATCCGAGATCAGGCGCACGATCGACTCGCAAGTGCGGTCGACGTCCTTGAGGCTCTTGATCAGCTTGAGGAACGCGAAGTCCCGCTCCTCCAGGAGCAGATGGCCAAAGCCGTCGTAGCGCCGCTCCCAGCGGAAGCTGGTGAGCCACTCATGCACGCAGGCCTCCGGAACGGCCAGCCTGCGGGCGGCCTCTTCCATGGTGAGCGGCATCGGGATGGGGGCGCTTGCGATCGTCATCTCCCTATTCAGATCGGCCTTCTACCTGGCGACCTGTAGGTCCCCGCGCGTAAATAAAATTGTATTATGTAGCGAAGGTCACCGCGCGCGTCTTGCCAGCCCAGAAGGGCCGGTCTTCCACGGTTACAACTTGGCCGGACGCTGTCGTGAGGCGGGTTCCCGCTGCCGCATGGGCCGCCTTCGCGAAGCCCAGGCCGATCTCGCCGTGCACGCTGCTAACGTAACCGACTTCGCGATCGGCATCGAAGAGCTTCTCGCCCTCGGCGATCGCCCCGCGCAGGCCCACCAGGTACCGCTGGACCTTGTCGTAGGCGTTCAAGCGAGCCACGATCTCCTGGCCCAGGTAGCACCCCTTCGCCAGGGATACGGAGCCGTCCAGGCGCCCTTCCCAGGGGTTGCGGGCGTCCGTCAGATCCTTGCCCACGCACGGCAGGCCCTCCGCCAACCGCCAGGCTTCGAACTCGTCCGCCGTCACCTCCCGGGCGCCTTCCGGCTTGGCTCCCAGCGCGAACCGCCCATCGGAAAGCGTCCACACCGGCATCTCGCCCGTGTGGTCCTCCAGCTGGACGTCTTCCGTGATCAGGTACCGATCAAGCCACGCCATCAGCTCCGCGGCCTTGCCCGGGCTCCCGGTCACCCAGTGCTCGTCGGCGCCCGCCTCCACCGTGACCCAGTCCAGGATCCCGGCGCGCTGGTTCACCACCACGGCCTGGCAGGCGGCCCCGGGGGCCAGGCCCTTGATGTCGTTGGTGGTCATGTTGTGGAGGAAGGCGGCGCGGTCGGCGCCCGTGAGGCGGATCCGGGCGCGGTCGGGCTGGAGGTAGGCGAATGGTTCCATGGGCTAGGTAGTATCATGGATGTGCCATGCCGCGCACCTACCTGGACTACCAAGCCACCACCCCGCTGGACCCCCGTGTGCTGGAGGCCATGATGCCTTACCTCACGGAGCGCTTCGGCAACGCCGCGAGCGCCTCCCACCCTTACGGCTGGGAGGCGGAGGCGGCCGTGAAGGTGGCGCGCCGCCAGGTGGCCGACGCGCTGGGGGCCCATCCGGACGAGATCGTCTGGACCTCCGGCGCTACGGAATCGATCAACCTGGCCCTCAAGGGAGCCGCGGAGGCGGAGCAAGGTGGGGGCCGGCACCTCGTCACGCTGGCGACCGAGCACCCGGCCACGCTCGATACGTGCCGCAACTTGGAGGCGCGCGGGTGGTCGGTGACTTACATGCCGGTGGACGCGACCGGCGTGGTGGAGCCCTCGGCGGTCGCGGCCGCACTGCGCCCTGACACGGTGCTTGTCTCCATAGCCCACGCCAACAACGAGATCGGCACGGTGCAAGCCATCGCGGAGATCGGTGCGCTGGTCCGCGCCGCGGGCGCGCTCTTCCATGTCGACGCGGCCCAATCGTTCGGCAAGCTCCCGCTGGCCAACATCCCCGTCGACTTGCTGTCGCTCTCCAGCCACAAGCTCTACGGCCCCAAGGGCGTCGGCGCCTTGTACGTCCGGCGTCGCGATCCCCGTGTCAGGCTGGTTTCCCAGATCCATGGCGGAGGCCACCAGCGCGGCCTGCGGTCCGGCACCCTCAACGTCCCCGCCATCGTCGGCCTGGGCGTCGCGACCACCCTGGCCCTCGCGGAGATGGACACGGAGCACCTCCGTCTGACCCAGCTCCGCGACCAGCTATACCGGCGGTTGGCCACGCTGGAAGGCGTGACGCTCAACGGCCATCCTACGCGCCGGCTGGCCGGCAACCTCAACGTGAGCTTCGCGCAGGCTCCCGCGGACGCCGTGATTGCCAGGCTAACGGGCCTTGCGCTGTCCAGCGGGGCGGCCTGCTCGTCCGCGTCCCTGGAGCCTTCCCATGTGTTGCGGGCGATCGGGGTGCCCGATGGCCTGGCCAAGTGTACGCTGCGCTTTGGATTGGGGCGTCCTACCACCCGCGATGAGGTCGAGGCGGCGGCTGACCAGGTGATCGAGGCCGTGCAGGCGGTGAGGGCGGCCAATCCCATGTATGGGGTAGAATAGGGTCATGCAGTCCGCCTTTTCCAATGGAAAGCACCCGCACTACGGGTTGTGAGCCACCGTTTCTTTTGAATCCCCCCCTGAGATTTGAAAGGAGCATGTCGATGCTGACCTCCGACCCCTCTTCCATCAACCCCACCGACGACAAGATCGTCCACAAGCGCCCGCCCGCGGGCCCCGCCGAGCTCGTCCACAAGCACCTGCGCACCGGCGAGTTCTGGCGCACCATCCCGGCCTACAAGGACGTGGACGAGGCGACCTTCCTCGACCACATCTGGCAGGGCAAGAACTCGATCGTGACGATCGACCGCCTGATCGAGACGATCCAGGGCTTGGCGTCGCCCGAGTTCATCGAAGACGCCCGGCAGGGCTTCCTGAGGGCGCCCATGTCCGTGCGCGTGTCGCCCTACATGATCGCGACGATCGACTGGAACGATCCCTACAACGACCCCATCCGCACGCAGTTCCTGCCGCTGGCGTCGCGCCTGCGCCCCGACCACCCGATGCTCAGCCTCGACTCGTTGCACGAGCAGGATGACGCGCCCGTGCCCGGTCTGACGCACCGTTACCCGGACAAGGCGTTGTTCCTGGCGCTCGACGTCTGCCCGGTCTACTGCCGCTTCTGCACCCGCTCGTACGCGGTGGGCACGGACACCCAGGAGGTCGAGAAGGTCGCCCTGAACGCCAGCCCCAAGCGCTGGGAGCGGATCTTCCAGTACATCTCCGAGCGCCCGGAGCTCGAAGACATCGTGATCTCCGGCGGCGACATGTACCAGCTGGCGCCGGCGCACATCAAGACCATCGGCGAGCGGCTGCTAAACATGCCGAACATCCGGCGCATGCGCTTCGCCACCAAGGGCCCGGCCGTCATGCCCATGAAGATCCTGACGGACAACAACTGGTTCGACGCCCTGATCCACGTGGTGGAGATGGGCCGGAAGATGGGCAAGGAGGTCGTCCTCCACACCCACTTCAACCACCCCAACGAGATCACCTGGATCACGGAGCGCGCGATGCAGCGCCTCTTCGAGAAGGGCGTGTTCGTGCGCAACCAGTGCGTGCTTCAGCGCGGCGTGAACGACGACCCGGAAACCATGCGCCTGTTGGTCAAGCGCCTCGGCCACCTGAACGTTCACCCTTACTACGTCTACCTGCACGACCTCGTGAAGGGCGTGGAGGACCTGCGCACCACGCTGCAGACCGCCATCAACATCGAGAAGTACGTGCGCGGCTCCACGGCCGGCTTCAACACGCCTACCTTCGTGTGCGACGCTCCCGGTGGCGGCGGCAAGCGCGACGTCCACAGCGCGGAGTACTACGACCGCGAGAACGGCATCTCCGTCTACACGGCGCCGAGCGTCAAGGAAGGCCAGTACTTCCTGTACTTCGATCCCGTCGACCAACTGGGCCCGGTGGCCCAGGCGCGCTGGAAGGACCCGGTGATCTACAACGCCATGATCGCCGACGCGATCGAGAAAGCCCGCGCCTACCAGCCTTGATCGCCTTCCCGAACATCGATCCGGTGCTCCACCTGGGGCCGTTGAATATTCGCTGGTACGCGATGATGTACATTCTCGGCTTCGCCGTGACGTACTTCGTGATCGAGAAGCGCGCGAAGGAGACCAAGCTCCCCTTCGCGCCAACGGACTCGGGCGACCTCATCGCCGGGCTGATCTTCGGCCTGTTGATCGGGGCTCGCCTGGGCTTCGTGCTGTTCTACAAGCCGGGCTACTACCTGATGGACCCGTTCAAGATCTTCGCGCTGTGGGAGGGCGGCATGTCCTTCCACGGCGGCTTCATCGGTGTCTTGCTGGTGGCGCTGTGGTTCTGCCGCAAGCGCGCCATCGGCTTCCTGGACCTGTGCGACATGGTGTCGCCGGCGGCGCCGTTGGGCCTGGCGCTCGGGCGGCTGGGCAACTTCATCAACGGCGAGCTGTGGGGCAAGCCCAGCACCGTGCCCTGGGCCATGGTCTTCCCCAACGACCCCACCCACCTGCCGCGCCACCCGTCCCAGCTCTACGAGCTGCTGACGGAGGGCCTGCTGCTGGCCGCGGTGCTGTGGGGCATTCGCAACAAGCGTTTGCCGTCCGGCACGATGCTGGGTGTCTTCATCGCGGGCTATGGGTGCGCCCGCATCTTCTGCGAGTTCTTCCGCGAGCCAGACGCCGAGCTGGTGTTCGGCCTGATCCCGCGCGGGATGTTCCTGTCGCTGCCGATGGTTCTCGGCGGCGCGGCCCTTATCTGGTGGGCAAAAATGCGCCAGCCCTCCTCCCCCATTTCGGGGGAGGTTCCCGCCATAGCGGAAGGGGCCTAGACCTCTCGGCGTCCCTCCAGGGCCTTCACCAGCGTGAGCTCGTCCGCGTACTCGAGGTCGCCGCCGATCGGCAGGCCGAAGGCAATGCGGGTGACCTTCACCCCCGCCGGCTTGATCAGGCGGCTCAGGTAGAGCGAGGTGGCCTCGCCCTCCACGCTCGGGTTGATGGCGAGGATCACCTCGTTCACCTCCGAGCCCTGCAACCGGACCAGCAGCTCCTTGATCTTGAGCTGTTCCGGGCCGACGCCGTCCAAGGGGGAGATCATGCCGCCCAGCACGTGGTAGGTGCCTTTGAACTCGCGCGTTCGTTCCAGCGCCACCAGGTCTCGCGGCTCGGCCACCACGCAGATGGTGTGGCGATCGCGCGCGGGGCTTTTGCAGATGTCGCAGGGGTCGTCGGCGCTGAGGTTCGAGCAAACGGAGCAGAACTTGATCTGCTCCTTGGCATCCACCATCGCTTTCGCTAGATTTTGCACCGCTTGGGCCGGCAGCTTGATCAAGTGGAAGGCAAGGCGCTGGGAAGACTTGGGGCCGATGCCCGGCAGCTTCTCCAGTTCCTCGATCAGGCGTGCGAGGGGCTTGGTGTAGAGCACTGGGTTTTAAAACCCCATGCCGGGCAACTTCATCCCACCCGTGATGCCGTTCATCTGGCTGGACGCCAGGGCATTGGCCTTGGTCTGGGCGTCCTTGATGGCCGCCATCACCAGGTCTTCCAGGGTCTCGACGTCGTCAGGGTCCACCGCTTCGGGCTTGATCTTGACCGCCGTGCACTCCATGGAGCCGCTCATGGAGATCGTCACGGCGCCGCCGCCGGCGGTGCCTTCCACGACCTGGCCGCCCAGGTCCTCCTGCATCTTCATCATGGCTTCTTGCATCTTCTGGGCCTGCTTCATGAGCTTGCCCATGTCCATGCCGCCGCCGCCACCGAAACCGCCGGGTCCACGCATGCGTATTTCCTCCATCTAAAGCACCCCATTATAGCATCCGGTGCCGATTTCCGCCCCGTGGTACACTGGACGGAACTGTCAGCGATTGGGCGTCGTCCATCCCTCGAGCGGAGAACCCACCACCGTGTCACCAGACGAGCAAGCGGAGCGTCAATTCTTATTGCGGTCTGCCCAGAAGGGCAACAAGGCCGCCTTCGAGAAGCTGATCACCCCGCACCTTTCGAAGCTGTACAACCTGGCGTACCACTTGGTACAGCACCGGGATGACGCGGCGGATGCCGTCCAAGACACGGTGATCAAGGCTTTCCGCTCGATCCACGGGTTTCGCGAGGAGGCGGACCTCGGCACGTGGCTGAGTCGCATCCTCCGTAACACCATCCTGGACGAGGTGAAGCGCGCCGTGCGCCGCCACGAGGAAGCGACCGAGGTCCTTCCCGAGCGGGGCGAGCACATCACGGAGCCCGGGATGGAGAAGCGGGAGCTTCGGGACCTCATGCTCGGCTTCATCAACGAGCTGTCCGACAAGCTCCGGGAACCGGTGGTGTTGTATGACCTGGAAGGGTTCTCTTACGAGGAGATCGCGGAGATCCTGGACATCAACATCGGCACCGTGAAAAGCCGGCTGAGCCGGGGCCGCATGGCCCTCAGGGAGAAAATCCTGGCCCAACCGGAGAAGCTGAGCGGCTACCTGCCGCCTCAGCTCGCGGAGAGCCTGACCCGCGAGGCGAATTGAGGTCGTGATGCGCTGCGAAGAGGCCCAAGGGCTGCTTTCTGACCACCTGAACGGTGCCCTGGCGCCGGCCGAGGCCGACGCGCTTGAAGCGCACCTCGCCGGCTGCCCGGACTGCCGGGCGGTGCTGGCGGAGCTGCGCTGGGTGGCGGGCCTCTTGCAGGGCGTGCCGCCGCTGGCGCCCCCCGCGGACCTCGGCAGCCGCATCCACTCCGCCCTGGCGGCACTTGGCGACGAAACCGAGCAAACCAGCGCGCCGCGCATCCCGTGCGACGAAGCCCAAGACTACTTTTCTGGTCATCTCGAAGCCGATCTCGACGCCTGGGAGGCCCGCGCCCTGAGCGGCCACCTGGAGGCCTGCGCGGACTGCCGCCTGGCGCTCCAGCAGCTCGAGGCCGTGAAGGCCCTGCTGCGCGCCGTGCCGCCGGAAGCGCTACCCAAGGGCTTCGAGACGCGCATCCATGCCGCCTTGATGGCGCTGGACGGCGATCTCCCGGCGACGTTGGGTTGCGACGACGTGCGCGAACGGCTGTCCGACCGCCTGGAAGGTGAGCTGGCCGGTCCGGAGCTGGCCGCCGTGGACACCCACCTGGAGGCCTGTGCCGAGTGCCGCCTGCAGGCCCAGCAGTTGGAGGCCGTCAAGGTCTTGCTGCGCGCGGTGCCCCGCGAGATCCTGCCCGCCGGCCTCGCGCCGCGCCTGCATGGCGCCCTGGAGGCGTTGCCGGCGGAGGGCGCCCTCACCTCGCCCTTGATCGCGCCCGTGCCGCTGAAGCGTAGGCTTAACTGGCCGTCCGCGGCCGTTGGCGCCGTAGCGGCCGCGGCCATGGTCTTCTTCTGGCACATACAGCCCACCAACTTGCCGCGCATCGAGACGGCGGCCGTCAGCACCAACACCAACGTGGCCGTGAACATCGGCTTTGACGTGGCATCCCGTGTCGAAGGCGTGACCTACCAGATCGACCTGCCGGAAGGCCTTCAGTTCGTGGACGACCACGGCAAGCCCATGCTCGCCCAGTCGGTGGCCTGGAAGGGCTCGTTGGAAGAGGGCAAGACGGTGGTGCCCATCATCGTGCGCGGCATGCGGCCGGGCAAGTACGAGATCCAGGCCTACGTCCGCAAGGGCGCAATGCGGCAGAAGACGACGATCGTCTTGCCGGTGACGGGGTAATGACCATGCGCCTTCCCTTGGCAATTTGCCTGGTCCTGGCCTGTGCCGCACCCGGCTATGCCGCGCAGCCCACACCCACGCCGCGCCCCTTGCCGATCAACGGTGTCACGGTGGACGTGCAGAACCGGGAAATTAATGGCCGGGCCCACATCGAGCGGCCGCCGTTCGCGATGCACCGCAGCCTCCACGCAGGCCCCCGCCCGCAGCGTCCGCACAAGCCCAAGCCCACCCCCACGCCCAAGCCGTGACGGTGCTGCATCTCGGGGGGCGCACGGCGATCGATTTCGCGCTGCCGTACCCGCCGGAGGTGGCGTTCCGCTACTTCGCCCGCAACGAGGGCCTGCTGAAGCAGTTCTTGGGCGAGGACCGCGTCGACAACCTGGGTGACGGCGTCTACCGGGTGCGGTTGAACCCGCATGGGGCCCTGGGGCTGACGTTGCAACCCAGCTTCGACGTGGCCTTCATCGAGCACCCGCCCGACCGGGTAGAGATGAAGAGCCTGAGGGCCAGCCTGGTGGAGGCCTCGCACGATGATACCGGCTTCGAGGCCCGCTTCGAGGGCGAGGCGAACTTCAAGCAGGTGCCCGAAGGCACCTTGTTGCGTTGTTCCTCCCGCATGGACGTGGCCTTGACTCTGCCGGGCTTCCTCGCCTGGATGCCCGCCGCCCCGCTGGAAGCGTTGGGCAACGGGCTGATCCAGACCGCGATGGGGGCGCTGAGCCACCGGCTGGTGCCGTTGATGCAGCGCGACATCGCGAAGTGGGTGGTGGCTATGCCTCCGGCTGGCCGCTAACGGCCTTGCGGAACTCCTGGATGGCGCGGCCGGACTCCCTGGCGAGCTGAGGCAGCTTCTGGGGCCCGAAGACAATGATGGCCACGACGGCAGCGACGCCGATGGTCACGGGGCTCAACATGCTTACCTCCTGGTTGCGCCCGTCAGGGCGATGAACGTGGCTTCGGTCTCGGGGAGCACCAGCAGGGACTGGGGCACCAGCTTGCCGGTGCGCGGGTCGAACTGGCCATAGAACTCGACGGGCTCGCCCGCCACCTTGGTCATCAGGTCGAACTGCAGGAGCTTGGGATCGTTCTCGTTCTCGTGGGGCGCCTCGATCCACGGCTTGGCCGGGTCGAGGGCGATCTTGGCGCCCGGCTTGGCCTTGGCGACCAGCGCCTGGACCTGGGCGACCACGCCGTCCTTCGCAGCTTGCCCCTTCGCCGTCACCTGGGCGGCATACATCTTCTGGGCGACGACGCGCACGCCGGCAACGCCGACGGTGCCGCAGCCGGCCAGGAGCGAGAGCCCCAGGGCGGCGACAATGATCTTGTTCATGGCTCGTCTCCTTAGTTGGCCGGCTTGGCCAGCACGATGTCGAACACGCCCGCCAGGCCGGCCCCGGCTTTCTGGAGCTTGATCACCAGCGAAGGCCGCGCGAAGGGGTCCTGGGCGATCCACGGATCGCCTTCGAAGTAGAGCTGGGTGGTGACGGGCACGAAGCCGGGGCAGCTCACGATGTAGTGGATGTGGCGGGGGCGCATCACGCCAGGGCTCATCTCGTAGAGGCCGGGCAGGATCGAGTCGAAGGCATAATTGCCGTTGGCGTCCGTGCGCATCTGGCCGCGCAGGTGGAAGTGGTCCGGGTCGGGCGGGTGGTTGTCGTCGTCGTTGTCGTAGTGGCCGTGGTCATCGGCCTGCCAGACGTCGACCACGGCGCCCTTCAGGGGCTTGCCGTTCGTGTCCAAAACGCGGCCCCGGATCTGGAGGGCCTGGCCGGGCTCGCCGGCCTCGACGAGGCGGGTCTTCCAGGGGGCGCCCTTGCGGTGGTAGGGGCCAAGCACCTGGGGAACGGTGGGCTTGGTCCAGGCCAGCGCCTGGGTGGCGCCCAGGGCCCAGAGTGCGGCGGTGCCCAACCCGGTCGTGATGAACTGGCGGCGCGAGTTGGTTTCCATCGTAGCTCCGTCCCTTCTTAACGTAGGGTTTTAATTTCCTTAACCTAGAACAGGATAAGCGATGGAGTTCGTTTTGGAAAACAGCCTTTCATTGATCGCATATCAACCAGTGGTTGATATTAGTTCGCGATGAAGATGGAGTGCTCGGCCTTGAGCAACACGCCGTTGTCCGCGCCCCGGGCGATGATGCCCAGCGTTTGCAGGCCGTTGGCAAGCTTGGTGGAGTCGATCTGGAAGACGAAGCCGTCCGAGCCGTCCGTATCCTTGCCCACGGTCTTGCCGCCCACCTGGAACTCCACGGTCTTGGCCCCTTCGACGGTCGGCGTCCACTTCAAGTCGATTGCCCCGGTGACCACGGCGTAAGGGGCGGCCGTGTTGGTGACCTGGCCGTCGCAGCCGGCGAGGGCGAAGATGGCCGTTAGCAGCATAGCGCGCATCTAGAACCTCCAGTCCACGGAGAGCTCGGGCCCATGAGCCGTATGGGAGAAGTCGTTGCGGTAGCCCGTCATGTAGTCGTATCGGTACGCGGCGCGCACCACGACAGGCTTGGCCGGGCGCCAGCTGATCCCGATGGAGGCACCATACCCGAACATCGGCGCCAGCGGTGTGACGGTGTCATCGCCCACCACGAAGATGCCGGGCTTGGCCTCCAAGTCCAAGTCCGCACGCAGGGCCGGCGCCACCACGTAGCCGGCCGTCGCGCTCATGGTGGGTCCATGGTAGCCTCGCGACGGGGCCGAAAGGCGAGGGGAGGACAAAGAAGGCGGGCGGTTGCTGGCCACGGACACTTGTTGATAGGCGTAGCCCAGGCCCACGGCGACACGTGCAAATTCGAACGGCAGGGTGTAGCCGCCGCCCAACTTCAAGTCGAACTCGTCGCGGTGGTGGCGGCTATCCGGCGCCTGCTTGTCGGTAATCGTGTACGCGTCATAAGCGAAGCGCCCAGAGGCGTACCAGGTATCGTCCAGGTCGTACCAGCTGGTCAGCCCCAAGCGCGTGACCAGGGCCGGCGCGAAGTCCAGCCCGCCGGAAGGATCGCTCTCGCCGATGAAGGTGGGCCCGGCGAAGATCGCGGCGTAGCGGCTGGGGCCCGGCCGGCGAGGCGGCTCCACCAGCTGTGAGGGGTCGGGCACCTGGTCGAAGGGGATCGGGCCGTTCGGGAACAGCACCGGCGCGTTGGGGTAGCCCGTGGCCCGGCCGGGCGTGGGCATGGGTTGAGGGTAGGGTCCCCCCGGACCTCCCTGTTGGCCTGGCGCGGGGTAGCCTTGCTGCCCCTGGTAGGGCGCGCTCCCGTAGGGCGTGCTCCCCTGGTACGGGGCGCCCCGGCCGGGCGTGATCTCCATGGAGTTCACGCCGCCGTTGTTCTCTACCCGCACCTGGTACTCCTGGCCGCCTCCCGGGAACATCAGGTTGTAGATCACCATCCCGCTTGGCGCACCGGGCACGGCAGGTGCCGTCAGGCGTTGCGTCTGGCCTGTGGTTTGTGTGGGTGCTGGGATGAAGGTTGGCGGCGGGCCGACGTACGTGCCCGGCCGCTGGACGGGGCCCGTATAGGTCGAAGGCCGCTGCGGCGGGCCCGTCACCCCGGGCGGCAGCGGCGAGACCGGTGAGGGCGCCGGCGCCGGCACATACAGGGGCTGGGGCGTGCGCAGCCCGGCCACCGTGGGCGCGGACGCCGGCGCCGGGGTGGCGGTCGGGACGCTGGATGGGGCGGCCTGCAACGGCACGGGCCGCTGGATCTCGTAGGCTTCCACGCGAAGGGCCCCCACGCCAGGGGCGAGGGAGGCCAGTAGGATCAAGAGGCGCGGACGCCAGTTGGGCCAAGGGGGGGGCATGCCCCCCGATCCTACCGTTATGTCAAGCGTGGGGCAGTGATTGGTGGCACCACAGCTTAGAACCAGCCTCGCACCGGGACGGTCGGCGTGGGCTGCGGCGTAGGCAACGCCGTTGGGGCGGCGGCGGGCCCCAGCTGCGGCACCAAGAACAGGCGCTTGTTGGCCTGGTCGTCCAGCACGTCCACGTGACCGCCGAAGGGCAAGGTCATCGAGACCCGCACGATGTTCTGCTCCGGGCGCTTGGCCATCAGCCAGAACGTGAGGAGGGGGAAGTTGGGTACCGCCTGCGTCTGCACGCCGACCGGCGTGATCGCGGCGTTCAGGAAATCGATGTAGGCCGTGCCGGGCGCGACGTTCTCCACCACGAACATCGGGGTGGTGCCGTAATAGGGGATGGCGACCGCGTTGGTCTTGGCATCGTAGGCGCCGCGCATGAACACCGTGGTGACCTCCGTGCCGGGCGGAGGCGGCGCCTTCTCCAGCGCGCTGAGCAGCTGCGGGATCAGCAGCAACTCCCGGCGGATGCCGTCCACGGCCACCAACACCTCGCCGCGCTGCTGGAGGTTGAGCGTGACGCGGAAGACCTCTTCCTTGAGGTTGTCGGCCGCCAGCCAGTTCGTGAGCAACGTGGGCTTATCGAAGGTCTGCATCACGGCCTCCTTTTCCCCGGAGCGGGCGGTTGGGAAGTCGACGTACAGCACGGTGCCACCCGCCTGGGCCAACGAGTAGGCCGGGACGTCACCCGTGAAGGGCAGCACCAAGGCCTGGCGGCTGGGGTCGAAGTACATGCCCTTGAAGGCCGTCTTGACGACGCGAGGCGCGCGCGGGGTCGGCTTGGGCGTGGGCCGTGGCGTCGGCGTGGGCGAAGGTTCCGGCGGCGCGACCCACGGCTGAGGGCGCTGCAAGGGCGGGGTGCCGCGCGGCGCCGGCGTTACCTTGAACGGCGCGGGGGTCGGCAGGCCGATCTGGGGTGTCTGCACCGGGTAGGGCGTCATCGCCGGTTCGGGCGTGGGCAAGTAAGCCGGGGTCGGCCTGGGCGTCGGCGGCGGGGTCACACGGGGCGTGGGCCTGGCCGTTGGGCGTGGCGTGGGTTTGGCCGTGGGCTTCGCGGTGGGCCGTGGCGTGGCCTGGTTGGCGGTGGCCCGTTCCCGGATCCACAGCATGTGCTGGTCCGGCTTGAGCTGCCCGGCGAGGTCGATCATCCGCTTGCGGCGCAAGCGCAACCGGGTGATGTCCTGGCCCGCTACCTTCAGGAGCTCCCAGCGGTCGAAATCCGGCCCTGTCAGCGTGCCGGTGCGCGGCTTGCCCTGGATCGGTTCGGCCGGCTCGAAATCGAGCTCCACCCAGCTGGGGTCTTGCGCGTTGATGCGGCTGTGGAAGTGAGTGAAGGCGCCCTGGTAGGGCAGTACCAGGATGTCACGCGTTGGGCCCATGTAGGGTGTACCGACCACCATGCGGGAGCCGGCCGGCGGCGGCGTGGGGGCGGCGGCGGCCGCGCCACGGCCAAAGGGCCAGATCGTCAGCCGGTGCCCGGCGTTGTCCACCAAGAACTCCGGATGCCCCGCGCGCTTCAGTTCCCACGAGATCCGCACGGCGTCGTGGTCCGGCCGGTTGGCCATGGTGAACTTGAGCACGTCCGTGCCCGGCTTGACCAGTTGCAGCCCCTTGCCCGTCAGGTGGGCGTTGTCCATCTCGTAGTACTGGTGATCCGGCGCCAGCTCGAAGAGGGCCGGCTGGGGAGCGGGACCGTGGAAGGGGATGGTGATGGCGTTATGGCGTGGATCGAACTTGGCTTCGTCGAAGAGCGTCTGGCGAGCGGCCGGGCCCCCGCCGTTGCCGGCCGCTTCCGGGGCGAAGGCCATGACCAATCCCACCGCCAGCACCGCGACCAGGGCCGGGGAGGTTGCGCGCATACGTTTCCTTGGGGTCAGGGTTCGCTATTTTAGTTCAAGCAAGCGAAAAATGCGACGCCGGCGGCGCGCCGGGCGCGTTATGGAGCCGGCGTCGAGGTTGGCGTGGGGGTAGGCGTGGCCACGGGAGCGGCGCTGCCGGAAGCATCCACGCCCACGTCCACGGATGCCGTGCCGATCACGCTCAGCTTCAACAGGCCGGTCCCGACCAGGTGGTCGAACGGATCGTAGGCCCGCGACGTCAGCATGAAGCCTGCCTTGGTATTCCCTGCCACCAACTTGGTCGGCACGAATTCGCCGGAAGGGTTGACCGGCCGCCATTGGAACTGGTCGAGAGCCGGTGCCGTCAAGGAAGCTACCTGGGCCACTTCCTTGCCATCGCCGTAGGCCTCCCCCGTGATCTGGACTTCGACGCGCGCCACGCCTGGTGCGGCCTTGGTGACCCCCGTAGAGACGGCCAGGGTCGCGCCCTTGACGATCACGTTGTCGGAAACGTTGATGCTGTCGCTGGCACCGATCAGGAACGGCGCCTGGGCGTCGGCGATCATGGGGATATCCAGGTTGTTGGACCCTGGCCGAATGGCGGTGTGGTCCACTTCGCCGCTGGCCACGATGCGGCCATCCTTGTCGGTCAAGTAAATCCGCACCGTAAAGTCCGATGACGGTGGTAGGCGGCTCAGGATAGGCAGGGCCGAGCGGCCCCGCGCGTCGATCTGATCGGCTGCCAGGGAATTGGTGATGACCGCGTCTGCCACGGATGAGCTGGCTGCCGTCACATACACCTGCGCGAAGGCGGGCAGGGGTGCGGGCAAGCTGTTGGCATCATTGGGATCTGCCGGCTGGATCAAATGGACGGCCAGCGTGCCGAAATTGGCCACGAGCGAGAGGCCGCTTGTGGACTGGAGCTGCAGGAAGCCAGACGGCGTGTGCAGCGTGTCCACGCTAATCGGGGTGCCGCCACCCAACCTACAACCAGCAAGGAGACAAGCAGCAAAGACAAGGCCGCCGGCAAATCTAAACCGGCGGCTTCCGAATGCATGGGCCGTCATGGCTAGTTTTGATCTCCAGCCACGCTTCCCATTTATTGGACCGAGACGCTGACGGTAGGTTTGGTGTAAATGTTGATCGGGATGACTGCCTTACCAACGTCGTTGACGCCGTCCAGGATGTGGTAGGCACGGAACTCGATGTTCCCCGTCTTCGGGAGGGCCAGGTTGCCACCCACCAGCGTGGCGGACAAGTAGGTGCCGGGTGCGACCGCATTCACGTTGCTATTCCACGTAAAGCTGGCGAAGTTCGCCGGGTTGGTGATGCGGCCCAGGATGGCCGAGCCGCCGCCATAGGCCGCGCCGTTGATCACGGCATCGACGTGGTCGACACCGGGGGCGTTGGCCTGGATGCCCGTGTTGAAGTCGATCTGATCGCTCTTCACGATGTAGCCATCGGAGACGACGTTCTTGAACGACGAGGACGCCGCAACGATGCTGTAGCTGGACTCGTTGGCATTCAGCGACAAGGTGAAATTGATGGTGTTGGCACCGGCATCCAGCGTGACCGCCGTCTGCTGCTGCGAAGCCGCCAGGCGCAGCGGGATGGTGGCGCCGACGTCGTTGCGCAAGAAACAACGGGCCACGTAGTCATTAGCAGGGCGCAGCGGTGGGAAGTTGGCCGCACCCGTCAGGGGCAACCCGAAGAAGAAGCCCTGGGGGATCACCTGGCTGTGCGTCGCGCTCACGTAGCCGGTATTGGCCGTGGCGGAGAACAGCGTGACTAGCGCATCCGTCCAGGCGCCGGGCAGAGCCTCCAGGTGGAACTTGGGGATTGCCGGCGGTTGCGCGATCGTCAGGCGCACTTGCACATGCGACATTCCGTCGCCGGGATCGCCACTGTTTACCCCTGTGATTTTGGGAGTGCCGAAAGCGGTCGCGTTGGCCGCCCTGGCTTGCGCGGGCGTCACCGCTAGGCCCGTCTGAGCGACTGCCTCACCTGGCACCACGCCGAGCTTGCATCCGACGCTGAGGCCCGCGGCAAGCAAGACGGCGGTACGGAGGACCAATCGGGAATTTTGCAAAATGCACCTCCTCCAGAGCCCGGTAGCACCTTGACTACCTCTCAGCCTCATACCACCAAGCAGCGAATTTCTCACTTGCCCGATCTTGGGGTACATGGAGCCTCGGAGGGCAGCATGGCCGAAAAGGGTACCTGTCAGTGTTGCGGTGAAGAAAAGGTCCTGAACGAGCGGTTGTTGTGTGCCAACTGCCGCACGGCCCAACTCTGTGCCGTCCATGACGACCTCCTGACCATGCAACGCTGTGCCTTCTGCCGCAAACCTGCGTGCGCCTATTGCGTGGCCGACAGGCTCTGCCAGGCCTGTCGGGACGAGGGGCACGAGGCACCCGAGCGAGTGGTCAAGGTCAAGAAAGAAGCGGCCAACGCCGATGATCTTGCCCAGCGGAAGAAGCTGATCAAGTTGGGAGCCGTGCTGGTGGTGGCGATGGCCGCTAACTATTGGTTCTTTATCGGTGGGCCGCCATCACCGGCGGACGTCTGCAAGGCTCGCCTCGAGACGGCTCAGGGCATCACCATGTCCTACATGATTCACCACCGCAACCCGCCCAAGACCTTGTCGGAAATTCGCATGGTGGCCAAGGCCGAGAAAATGGTCCTGCCGCTGATGATCCCGGCAGGCTGCCGGCCGATCCCGGGCGCCGTGGTCTACAGCTTCGACGGGAAGCAGTACAGCTTTACGACCTACACCGACGAAGGAAAGGTCTTCACGGCGATCAATGGCAAGCCGATGGTGATGACGGTTCCTTGAGCTAGTTGCCCTGGTTCGAGGCCTTGGCCACCAAGACGCTTGCGCGCCGGGCCTTTCCGCCACCGTAGATCACATAGGTCTGGCTGCCCGAATCGTAGTCGTAGAGCAAGGCGCCGTACCGGTCCATGTTGGCGGAGTTGGGCGGCGAGTCCGGGACGATGCCGGAGCCGGCAAGCTGCGTACCCAACTCGGTCATCGCAATCCCGCTTGAAACGTCCGCCGCGGTGGGCAGCCCAGTGTTCGCGCCTATGCCCACCCGGTACATGGCGCCGAAGATGGCCTGTGAGAGGCCTGGCTGGGCCCAGGGGGAGACGGGGATCTTGCCGCCCGGCAAGTAAGGATCGAACTTGTCCGTAGCGGTGACTGCGAACGCCCCGTTATAGGTGGTTGTTGGCTGTAAGAAGCCGCCCGGGTAAGAGCCCCGGTAGTCGGAGGCGTACTGTTCAACCGCGGTCTGCAGCAACTTGACGTTTCCCTGGACTTTGGCGTTGCGCGCCTTGTCCATGGCCATCGAAAAACTGGGCATCGCGACCGACGCCAGGATGCCGATGATGACAACGACCACCAGCAACTCGATTAGCGTGAAGCCTGCCCGCTTGGTGCAGGGCTTGCCTGTGGTTTGCCTCACAAACATTTCAGTCTACCCCCCTGGTAAAGTTGATCGTTACATGCCCGCGATCTGGCGAAGGCAAACGTGGGTCGATCCGCCATCTGGCCTACCGGGTATAACATGGACAGTGTCCGGAGCCTTGGGCCGGGTGGCGCGGGAGCGCAATGAAGTTCCATAAACCAACCCTAGCCAAGTTGACCATCATCGCCGGCCTGGCGCTGCTTTCGGCCGGCGGCTGTGCCGTGCAGGCGCCGCCCCTCGGGACATTGGAGGTCTCCAGCCGCGCGTCCGTCCCGGCCACGGTGACTCCCCTCCCGTTGCCGGCCGGTCAACCGCAACGGCTGCGGATCCAGCTGGATACCCCCGCCCGCGCCCGGCACGTGATGGACCTGCCCGCCAGCTGGGACGTTGCGAACGTAACGTTCAATTCGCCCACGAAGCTGACGGCGCCTAGCGTCATTCAGATCCCGTTTGCCTCCTTCGTGCAGTCGGCCCCCCCTGCCCCCTTCATCTTTACCTTCACTGGCGATGATCTGTCCGACCCAGTACTGCCGCCGTTGCGCCCGGGGACGGACTATAACCTGATGGCGGATCTCGAGACGTCGTCACCGTTGGCATTGGAGGCTTACGGAATCGTGCCTGGCGCCCAAACCATCGATGCCGGGCCGAATTCCTTCATCATCACGCTCAAGCCCACGGGCAACCAGGGCAGCGAGATCCCGATCAGCACGGCCGCCGGCAACCAGACGAGCCCGGCACTTGCTTATGACACCAACAACGATCAGCAATTGGTCGTCTGGGCTGACGCGGGAAGTATCCTCGCCGCCATGGTGGACAACCTCGGCAACACGGTTCCGGGCATCACCGTGTGCGCCTCCGGCACTGCCAGCGCCCCCACGGTGGCCTACAACCGGACGGCGGACGCGTTCATGGTGGCCTGGGCCGATACCCGCAATGGCCACAGCGACATTTACTACAACACCGTTTCCACCGGCGGCGCGCCGGGCACGGAGGCGCCGCTCGACCACACGGGCGGCCATACGATCGCGGAGACCCAGCCCAACCTGGTGTCGGCGGCCGGGGCGGACCGTTTCCTGCTCTCTTGGGTGGACAACCGCAACAACGCCACCAGCGGCCGGGACATCTTCGCCTACCGCATCGCCTCCAGCGGCGCCCTGTCCGCGTTGATCTCCGTGGCTGTCTCGGCTGGCGTCACGGATCAACTCCGGCCGATCGGCTGCTACGCGGCCACGCTGGACCGCTTCGTGGTCGGCTTCGAGGACAGTGGGGACCTGCGCTTCCAGCGCATCAACGCCGTCGACGGCGCCATCCTCGATGGCGCCATGGGGTCTTCGCTGACGGCTGCCACTGGCACCCAGGACCAACTCTCGCTTGCCTTCAATAACAAGGACGCGCTGGTGCTAGCCGCCTGGCGCGACGGCCGCGCCGCCCCCACCCAGGTTTATTACGCCGTGGTGGATCCCGCTGCGGGCACGTTGGCCCTTCCGGACACCGCCCTCACCAGCGGTACCGCTACGGCGGGCTACCCCCAGGCGGGTTTCGGCGTCGGGCACGGGGACTATGCCATCCTCTTCCAGGATAACCGCACCGCTGGCCAACATGACCTGTTCCTTCGTCGCTTCAAGCTTGACGGTGTAACGACCTATGGCGAGAAGACGATTTCCATCGTGGCGGGGAATCAGCGGCCCACTGGCCTGGTCTTCGCTGCAACGGCCGATCAGTTCATGGCCACCTGGGAAGATGACCGAGGCCCGGACACCGACGTCTACGGGCAGTTCCTGCGCTGAAAAGGGCCCCCACCTGACGGCGGGAGCCCTTTAAGTGTAGACGACCTAGCGGGCCGGCGGCTCGTCGGGAGCAACCAGATCCAGGCTGACCTGGTGCTGGTGCTTGAGCGCCGCTGCCTTGACCAGGGTGCGTACGGCGTTGATCGTACGGCCCTTGTGGCCAATCACGCGACCCACGTCCAACTGGTTCACATGGACGGTGATCAGCGTGCGATCGCCCTCCGTCTGGGAGTCGATCACCACGTCCTCGGGGGCGGAGGCGATCGCCTTCAGGATGATTTCGGCGACTTGCTTCATCTAGCCGCTACTCCGCGGCCTTCTTGGTCTTCTCGGGGGGCTTGGTGGTCTTAGGGTTCTGCTTGGCCGAAGCGGGCACTTCGACGCCGGCGCGCGTCAACAACGTGATCATGGTCTCCGTCGGCTTGGCACCGTTGGAGATCCACTTCTTCGCCAGCTCCACATCAATGCGCAGCTCGGGCGGGTTGGACTGCGGATCGAAGAAGCCGATCTCCTCGATCACCGAGCCATCGCGACGGGTCTTGCTGTCCTGGACCACCAGGCGGTACTTGGGGCGCTTGATCGCGCCGATCCGCTTCATGCGAATCTTGACCATGGGTTCTTCTCCTTGAGGGTGTAGGGGGCGTTGAGGACGCTGTTGGGGGTTATCGCGAGTTACTTCTTGCCAAACGGATTGAAGCCCTTGGGCATGGGCGGCATCCCAAATGGTGGCATACCACCGGGCATTCCGCCACCCTGCTTCATCTGTTTCTCCATCTGCTTCTTCATGTGCTTGGGCATCGACTTCTGCATGTTGGAGAACTGCTTCATCATCTTGTTCATGTTGTCGAAGTCCTTGAGGAGCTTGTTGACCTCTTCGACCTTCGTGCCGGAGCCCTTGGAAATGCGGATCTTCCGGCTCATGTCCAGGATCTTGGGGTTGCGCCGTTCCTTGACGGTCATCGACGCGATGATGGTCTCGAACTTCTTGAGGTGGCCCTCGCCCTGGGCCAAGACATCGTCCGTCAGGGCGGCCTTCAAGCCGGGGATGGGCAACATCTCGAGGATTTGCCCCATCGACCCGATCTTCTTCATCTGGTTCAGCTGGTTCGCGAAGTCCTCCAGCGTGAACTCCGCCTTGCGCATCTTGGCTTCGAGCTCCTTGGCGTCTTCCAAGGAGATGGCGGCTTGCGCCTTCTCGATCAGCGTCAGGACGTCGCCCATGCCCAGGATGCGGGTAGCGATGCGCTCCGGGTGGAACGGCTCGAGGCCGTCCATCTTCTCGGAGGTGCCCATGAACTTGATGGGCTTGCCCGTGACCTGCCGGACGGACAGGGCCGCGCCGCCGCGGGTGTCGCCATCGAGCTTGGTCAGCACCACGCCCGTGAGCCCGAGCGCTTCATTGAAGGCTTGCGCGATGTTCACGGCGTCCTGGCCGGTCATGGCGTCCACCACCAGCAGGATCTCCTGCGGCTGCAGCGTGGTCTGGAGATCCTTGATCTCCTGCATCATCATCTCGTCCACGTGCAACCGGCCCGCGGTGTCGAAGATGATGTAGTTGTGGCTGTCCGCCTTGGCCTTGGCGAGCGCCTCCGTGGCGATCTTGACCGGGTTCTCCTGGCCCATCGCAAACACGGGGATGTCGATCTGCTTGCCGAGCGCCTGCAACTGGGCGATCGCGGCAGGGCGGTAGATGTCGCCGGCGACCAGCAGCGGGCGGTGGCCCTGCTTCTTCAACATGAGGCCCAGCTTGGCCGTCGTGGTGGTCTTGCCGGAGCCCTGCAGGCCGGCCATCAGGATGACGGTGGGGCCGGTGGGGTTCTTCTCCAGCGGGGCCCGCTCGCCGCCCATCAAGACGCAGAGCTCGTCATGCACGATCTTGATGAAGCTCTGGCCCGGGTTCAGGCCCTTCTGGACGTCTTCGCCCAGCGCCTGTTCCTTGACCCTGGCCATGAAGGCCTTGACCACCCCGAGGTTCACGTCGGCTTCAAGCAGCGCACGGCGTACTTCGCGCAGGGCCTCGGAGATATTATCTTCCGTGAGCATTCCCTGGCCGCGAAGCTTGGCGAAAACGCCCTGGATCTTCTCGGAGAGTGATTCAAACATTTGTTAACCTGACGGGCAAGCGCTTTACCCGAACTTTGGGCCATCATAACCGCCAGACCTTACGCTGTCAAACGTTTGGGGGGGACTTGACACGCCCGGATCGCTACAGGTCAAGCGGCCTTGACGCTCTATAAGCACCGGCGTAAGATGGTTGGTCTGCGATTTTTTCGCGCGATATGTCCGTCTAAGCGGACCTACCGATGTCCCCAACATCGAACAAGGGTGGTGTGAATGCCTCAACAGAATAAGCTCCGAGTGACCCCATATAGCGGTGTGACCTCACTGGCCGAGAACCTTCCCGACCTGATCGAGATCCAGCGCAACTCCTTCCAGTGGTTCCTGGAAGAGGGGCTCAAAGAGGAGCT
>JAQBPE010000097.1 GCA_028287685.1 Cyanobacteria bacterium RYN_339
ATTATTAACCGTTTGTTAAATGTGGTTCAAATCTTGTTTCTAGGCCTTGTTCCGGCGTTTTGGCGGGTGCTACAGTAAGTCCAAGTTAAGGTTCTCTTAACTTGCGTCCCCCCCAGCCGCCTGGAGACCCCCCGGATGAAGCGCCTGTTCCTAGTGGCCCTTGCCACCCTGAACATTGCACTGACCGGCTGCGGTCATGTCGCTGGCTCCACGCAAGCCCCCGTCCAGCTCCGCCAGGCCGCCGCGCCCACCGTGATGGCCGCCGGCCACCAGCGCAAGCTGGGCTTCGACCTGGATCGCTACACCCGCCAGCAGGCGCCCGCCGCCCAGCTGCACTCGCTGCCCCCCACCCAGGGCATCGCCCCCGCCAAGGTGGACCTGCGCGCTGACGCCAGCCCGGTCTACGACCAGGACGACCTGGGCTCCTGCACCGCCTTCGCCGTGGGCAAGGGCATGCGCGAGTTCCTGCAGGTCTCGAAGAAGGAAGCGCACAAGCCCCTGAGCGCCCTGTTCCTCTACTACGAGACGCGCAAGCTGCGCCACGCCACGGAGACGGACTCCGGCGCCACCATCACGGACGCGATCAAGGCCATCTCGACCGCCGGCATCTCGACCGACGCCACCTGGAGCTATGACTTCAACAAGTTCGCGATCCAGCCCCCCGCGGCGGCCTACGCCGAGGCCAAGGCCAACAAGCTGACCACCGGCGTCCAGCTGGCCGGTCTGGAAGACGTCAAGAAGGCGCTGCTGCGCCACCAGCCCGTCGTGATGGGCATGCGCATCTACAACACCTTCCGCGACGTGGCGGCCGACGGCAAGCTGCCGATGCCCCAGGCGGGCGACATCCTCGTCGGCGGCCACGCCGTCACGGTGTTGGGCTTCGACAACAAGGCCAAGGTCTTGATCGTGAAGAACTCGTTCGGCACCGAGTGGGGCGACAAGGGCTACTTCTACATGCCCTACGCCTACTTCACGCCCGAGAACGTGATGGACATCTGGACCGCCAACTGAGCCGGAAGCCTGCAGGAGGTGCAACGTGACGCTGCCCATCGGTCCCCAGCCGTCCGCCACGCCCTCGCCCCGGCCCACGCCCCGGCCGGCCGACCCCACGTTGG
This sequence comes from Cyanobacteria bacterium RYN_339, assembly GCA_028287685.1. Lineage (GTDB taxonomy): Bacteria > Cyanobacteriota > Sericytochromatia > S15B-MN24 > JAQBPE01 > JAQBPE01. The sequence goes on from JAQBPE010000097.1 coordinate 1,116, forward strand.
TCAAGCCGCAGCCCGTCCTGCAAGCCGACCAAGGCGTGCAGGCGGCCCCGCTGCCCGCCTTCGACGCCCATGCGCAGCTGCCCCCCGCGCCGGGTGGCGGTGAGCTGCTGGAGGTGGGTTGCGTTGGGCCGGCGGTGGCCGAGCTACAGCGCCTGCTGCTGCCGAATTGGCCCAACTTGCCCATCACGGGCAAGTTCGACGAGGAGACGGCCGACGCCGTGCGGCGTTGCCAGCACATCTACCACCTGCCGGAGACCGGCCGCGCCGACCACGACCTGTCGAGCCTGCTCGCGGCCCAGCAGGAGCTGGCGGACCTGATGATGCTCGCCGATCGGGGCGTGCCGAAGCCCACCACCGAGGCCGTCGCGGGCTTCGAGCAGGCGGTGAAGCAGCGCGTGGAGCACATGCACCTGCTGCTGGACGGGCTGGGCGGCGCCAGCCTGCGCAGCCGCCAGTCCCTGCTCGAGGAGCTCGCCTACTTCCAGGAGAAGGCCAAGCTCGACGTCTACGCGACGAAGCACCTGATCGCCAAGGAATAAGCCCGCTACGCCGCCCGCGGGACTGCTGACTAGGAGCCGGCTTACAACCCGGTTAGGGTGAGGATGGCGCTCGCTTGCGCAGGCCTTGAAGCCCGCTGGTTCGGCGCAAAGTACACCCGGAAATTCCAGAAGAGTCAGAAAACCAAGCGTCGCGCAATCAACCGACGGTTCCGGTATTCCGATAATTCCGAGTACCGAACCATCCATCCCCGGCCCTTCCGGTTGCGAGGTGGGTCCGTTTATCGGTAGCCGGCTAAAGCGGTCCCTTCACTTGGAAGCGGTCGGCGTCCCCAGTGCCGATGGCGTTGCCCGCCGGGTCCTGCAGGTCCTGAACGCGCGCCGACAGCGTCGTCAACCGCGGGTCGAACAGCCGGGGGCGGTTGAAGACATATATGTAAAGGGTCGTCGGCGCGTCGGGGTCAACCTCCAACGTGACGCGGCCGTCGTCCCTGCCGGCTACCAGCGCCGTGCGGGCACGCAGGGTCAGGCTGTCGCGCGCGAAACGGAACCCGCGGCCCGCCTCCGTCCAGACGGCGTTCGCTTGCGTTGGGTCGAAGCTGGTGGAGGGGCTGCTCCCGAGTGCCGGCAGGCCGGACTCGCCGGCGGCAAAGGTGAACATGGCCAGCGGGTCGGTCTCGGCGCCGTCGCTGATGTCATAGCCGGGGTTGCCGGCAGCCTGCGTGTCCACGAAGGCCAGACGCGGCGAGCGCTGCCCGCCGGGCTTGCCGTTGAAGGCGGCCAGGGACTTGTCGAAGCGCATGGCGATGCGGCTGTCGCGCCCGGCGGCCTCGTAGGCCACGCCCAGCAGGCGCGGTGCCTGGCCGCTCGACTGGACCTGGAAGCCCGCCACCAGCTGGTGCGTGGCGGCCCAGGGATCGGCGCCGGCGGGCAGGGCGGCGAGTTGGGCGCGGGCGATCGCCCCGTGGATCAACGAGCCCGGGGCGGGGTAGGCGCTGTGGCGGTCCATGCGGTCGGTGCCCAGTTGGTTGCCATCGGCGTCCCGGATGGGCTCCGGGCCCGCCACCAGGCCCACTTGGTAGCGGGCGGGGTGGCCGCGGCCGGCCAGCAGCGGCGCCGGGAAGGCCAGGGTGGCCTCGTCGCCGCGCGTGTTCCAGGTGACGCTCGCGCGCGCTTGTGAGGCGGCGTCGAGGGCGCTGCCCTTGGCGATGGCGTAGGCCCAGGCCTGGTCCGGGCGGTAGTCGGCTTGGCTGCCCGTGTTGGCATCCAAGGCCTGCGTCAGGTCCTGGTAGGTGCTGGCGGCGGCCGCGGTGCCGGCGGCGTCGAGGTTGGCGGGGAAGATGCGCAGGGCGTCTTCGAAGCGCCGGCGGTTGGGGGCGTCCAGCGGCTCGCTGAGCGCCAGCACGTAGGCCAGGCTGGTGGGCTCGACCAGGGCGGCGTCCAGGGCGGGGCTGACGTGCGCGATCTCGGGGTACTTCGAGAGGAAGAAGGCCGCGGCCCGAGCATCGGCGGGCTTGCCTGGGGCGCTCGAGCCGAAGTCTAGTTGGTTGACGCCGGCTAGGCCATCGAACGTGCCCACCCGCCGGCGCGTGGTCCAGCCCTCCAGGGAGACGGTGATCTCGACCTGGGCGCCCTCGGGGACGTTGTTGACGACGTACGAGCCCTGGGCGGCGCTGGTCGAGGCGATGTAGGGGACGCTGGGATCCAGCGAGGTGACGCGCACGATCGCGTTGTCGACGGGCGCTCCCGCGGCGTCGTAGACGTTGCCAGACACGACCGCGGTGCGGCCGCCAGGGGCCGGGGCGGAAGCGGGTGGTGGGGGGTAGGATTCCATCGGCGTGGGGAACGGGCCGGGCAGCTGGGTGGCAACCGGGCCGGGTAGGCTGGTGGCAACCGGAGACGGGGCCGCCGTCGCGGGCGAAGCCATGGACGTAGGCGCCGCGGCCGGGGGCGGCACGGCGGCGCAGGCGGCCAAAGACAGGCAGGCCAACCCAACCAGGGGCTTGGGCATGGGACACCTCCTGTGGCGCGACCGTGACCGCCCCAGCATGGGGCTTTGCCGCACTAACCGCCATGGAAATGTTCACACCGTGCGGGTGATTTCCCTCACACGTCCTCGGGCCGCCGGAAGGCGTCCAGCGCGACGGAGATGCTGGGCTCGAGCGCGCGGGCCTGGTGCCACCAGTCCCAGGGGATGTAGAGGGCCTCGCCGGGGGCCAGTTCGACCTCCAGGATGCTGGTGGGCGGGAGATCCGGGAAGCGGGCGAAGTCCGGCGCCTCGCAATTTAGCGGGGCGTAGAAGCCTTCCTCCGCGAGGATCAGCGCCATCTCGCGCGGCTGGATCAGCCACAGGCGCTTGCGGCCGTACACCTGGCAGAGCAAGACCGGGTGCATGTCGCGGTGCAGCGGCGTGCGCGTGTCCGCCGGGCCGAACCACATATGCATCGTGGAAGGCGCCGAGCCGGGGTCCATCACCGCGGGGAGGGGCCGCAGATCGGCTTGCAAGGGGAGCAGGTCGGTGCGTTCCAGGTTGCGGTTGCTGGCCACCATGTAGAAGTCGTTCGACGATCCGGCGCGCTCGACCAGGGCCGAGTAAGCCGCCATGCTCATTTCCTGCCAGTTCTCTTCTTGGTGCTGGTGGTAGCGCGGGTCGGCGTCACGGCCGGCCATCACGCGCACCGTGGCCGGGCCCACGCGCTCGCGCAGGTAGGCCGGCGACCAGCGGCCCACGGCAGGCCAGGCCGCACAGGCGTCCGTCAGCACGACGGGCAAGTTGGTGGCCACGTGCTCGCGGTAGAACGCGCGGGTTGTCAGCCCGGCCCGGCGGGGCACGCCGTCCGGCGGGTCGCGGTAGGCCGCGAGCTTCCGGGCGCGGGCATCGAGCGAGCGCGAGCGGGCGACGGCGTGGGCCAGGCGCGCCGCGGCCTGGTAGGCCGGCTGGGCGGGCAACGTGGCCAGCGCCTGCTGCACCTCGGCCGCGGGCACGCCTTCGGCCGTCAGCAGGGCCAGGAGGGCGGCGGGCTCGACGCCGCGCAGGAGGTTTTCGACCAGCCAGCGCTGCCAGGTCGCGGGGTCGGGCATCTTTCCCTCCACAGCAAAAACCCCGCCGGTGAAGGCGGGGCGGTTAACGGGGCTTAGCGGGCCCGGCGGGCCTTGAAGGCGGCGAAGTCGAGCACCTTGGCGGGCGCTTCCAGCTCTTCGAAGTCCTCGTCCTCGTCGTCCTCGAACAGCAGGCGGCGCGTCTCCGCCGAGATCTGCAAGCAAGGCTGCTCAACCCAGGGCAGGGCCACGACGGCACTGGTGCCGACGGTGGGGTGGTTGAACTGGCGGATGGTCTTGAGCATTTCGGGGAACCTCGCTTGGTGGACAAGCTTATTATGCACGCGGAATCCGGAAACGTACTTCAAATCTCTATTATAGACATTAGTACCTTGTTTAAGGATGCTTAAGGCCAGGTTATGGTATTTCGGTCGCGGCTGGACAAAAATCCCGAAAAAGGTTTTATAGAGACGGTTTACAGCGCTGGACGCATGTCGAAGAAGGGTTAACGAAGGGGTTCCATGAAGGTCGCGATTTCCTGTCCTACTTGCCGGGCGGAGGCCGGCGCCGGCCTCGAGCCGGGCGAGATCGAGCGGCACGTGTTCTTCACGGACGTGCAAACCGAGAGCCTCTACCAGGTAGCGTGCCCGCGCGGCCACGCCAACTGGGCCGTGCTGGAGAACCCCAAATTCGAGATCCTGTTCGAGCACGGCTGCATGGCGCTGGTGGAGGGCTACCCGCGCGAGGCGGTGTCCAGCTTTGCGGCCGCGCTGGAGCGCTTCTACGAGTTCTTCATCGAGGTCGTGTGCGCCAAGCTGGGGGTGCCGGTGACGGCGCTGGACGCCAGCTGGAAGTACATCCAGCTCTCGGAGCGCCAGCTGGGGGCCTTCTACTTCTGCTACCTGCTCTTGCACAAGCGACCCGTCGCCGAGACGTTCCACAAGCAGCTGATCGGCTGGACGACCCAGCGCAACAAGGCCATCCACCAGGGCGAGATCCCGCCAAGGGGCAAGGCCAAGGAGTATGGGGAGTGGATCTTCGCGGCGATCGCCACCTTCCTGGCCGAACTGGGCGGCCTGGACGACCCCGCGATCGTGGCCGTGTTCGACCAGGAGCTGGCGCGCGCGCTCGCCAAGGTGCCCGCGGGCAGCGAGACCAGCCCCATCACCACGATCACGGTGATGAGCCTGTTGGGCCGGCAGGAGGGCTCGTTCGACGAGCGGCTGGAGCGGCTGGAGCGCTACGTGGTGAACTTCCACAAGGGCAAGGCGGTCCTGCCCTTCCTGGACTGAAGTTACTCGCGCACGAACACGCCGATGGCGTTGCTGACCATGCGCTCGGAGCCGCTCGAAACCTGGTTCACGGCCTTGCCGTTGACCACCATGGTGCTGCTGCCGCCGCCGTCGAGGTTGATGGCCTCGTAGGCGCCCAACTCCACCATGATCCGGCCCAGTTCCATGAGGGTACAGCCCACGGAGTGGTCCTTCTTGCGGCCGTCCACCGTGACCATCAGGGTCTCGCCGCTCGCGGCGTAGCCAATCGCCGTGCGCGGGGCGCGGCCCGTGGCGATCTCGCCGGGCATGCCCTCCTGCTTGGCCGTCACGTGCACCTGGCCTTTGTGCACGATCGTCGGGCCGCCACCGATGGCGTAGCGCACACCTTCCCACACGCCCTTGAGTTGGGTGTAGACCAGCGCCTTGCCGCCGGGCTGCAGCAAGGAGGCCAGCTTGTGGTAGCTCGCGCCCTGGCCGCTCACGACGTAGCCGTTCTTGGGGATGGGCAGGTCGCCGTTCGACACCTCGATCACGGTGCCGTTGGAATCGACGGCCGCCTCGTAGCGGTAGGGGTGGATCGTGGTCTTGGTGCTCTTGCCCCAGTGCGGCGTGTAGAGCGTGAGCTCGCCCGACTTGGCCTGGTGGTTGACGCGCTGGATCAGGACCTCGCGGCCGTTCTCCAACAAGACGCTCGCACGCACGTGGGCGTCGTCGATGAAGGGCGTGCCGTCGTAGCGGATGCCGAACACGGAGCGGTTGAAGGGCGTGCTGCTGACGATTTGGCCGTCCATGACCAGCAGGCCCGCGGGCTCCGAGGAGATCAGGTTGAAGAACGAGCCGTTGATGGCCGCGATCGCCCCGTAGGCCTTGGCGATCGCCGTGACCGGCGCGCGGCCGAAGCCGCCGCCCGTGCGCGTGGCGACCAGGCTGCGGATGGAGAGCTGGCGGGGGTTCACGCGCAGCACGTTGATGGCCATCGGCCCGGCCTTGGTCTTGTGCACCACCTGGGAGTGCACCAGGCCGTTGGCCAGCTGGCGCGTGGCCTGGGTAATGGCGTCCTCGGCGCGAGCGGGGCCGGCTGCCACGAAGGCGGCCAGCAGCAAGGAGGCGACGAGACGGACGGGAGCGAGGCGCATCGGGGTTTTCAGGGGGTAACCAGGCGGGATCCTATATCTTAGGCCCATGATCGTCCAGGAAGCAAGCAGGCGCTATGATCCGCGCCACAGCTTATGTACCCCATTTGGCGTCTTTAATCGTTTCTTAAGGCAAGCTCTACCGGCCCTTTACGGATAGACCCACCGGAGGGTTCTTTCATGTCAGACAACCGCCTCGCGGCCACCACCGCGTCCACGCTCTTCCAGATCTTCGACCAGTCCAAGTCCGTGCGGCGGGCCTTCAAGGACGAGGACGACACGATCCCGCCCGATGGCGTGCTGGACCGCGGCGAGTTCCCCTCGGCGAAGTTCGACGCGATCGACCGGCTGCAGCTGTCGGATGGGCGCATCACGCCCGCGGAGCTGGCGCAGGCGCTAGGCAAGCTCGCCCCGGCGCAGCAGCAGGCGATCCTGGACGACGCCAACGCGACCAAGGGGCGCATGACCCACGTGGGGCACCGCTTCATGGGCAGCTTCGCGGCCTTCGGGCTGGGGGGCGTGGCGCTCGCGGCTGGCCTGGTCTTCGGCGGGCCCGTGGGCCTGGGCGCCGCGGCCTTGGGCGGCCTGGGGCTGCTGGGTGGCTTCGGCAGCGCGGTGTGGAACATCTTCGCCGCCGGACGCGAGGGCAAGGGGCTCTTCGACCGGTTGGACGCCAGGCTCTAAAAAAAGAAGGGGGGACCGCCTGGTCCCCCCGTTTCGATTTAGAAGTGGCCGTCCTTCAGGAATTTCTCCTTGGCGTCGGCGGAGAGGTCCTTGTACTGGGTGCGCACGACTTCCAGGCGGACCGCCAGGTCGTTGTCGCCGCTTTGCTTGGCCAGCGTCTGCAGCGCCTCGAGCGCCTTGGGGTCGTTGGTGTTCTTGGCGGCGTCGCGCAGGTCGCGGCTGGTGTCGTTGTTGTCGCGCACGGCCCACTGGACCTTCTTCCAGGTCTCCGGGTTGGCATGCAGGGCGTCGAAGTTGTCGGAGATGGTCTGCAGCTTGTCGGCCTCGCCGTGCGAGAACGACGGGTTCCGGTCGCCGGCCTTCTCCTGGGCCGAGGTGTAGCCCACGAAGGCCTTGAGCGCGTCCACGTCGGCCTTGCTGCCGGCAGAATCGAAGGCACGCTGGAAGTCGCCGAAGTTGCCGCTGTCGTCGAAGCCCTTCGAGAGCTCCTTGCGCACGCCGTCGGACGCCTTGGATATCGCCGTCATGGTGTCGGCCAGGTTCTGCATGGTGGCGGCGGTGTCGCCGTTGCCCTGGTCGGCGTTCTGCTTGGCCTTGTACTGCGCCACGTCGGCGACGGCCTTGAGCACGTCCGGGTTGCCGTCGCTCTTGCCGATGGCGTCTGCCAGCTCGCCGAAGGTGTGGTCCTGGTCGTTCATCGCGTCGAGCAGCTTGCGGGCCGAATCGCCCGTCACCTTGCCGTCCGCGATCAGGCCCAGGGCCTCCTTGCGCGGATCGCTGTCGGGCAGGGCGTTGGCGACGGCGCGCAGCTTGGCGGGGTCGTTGCCCGCATCGCCGATGGCCTTCTCCGTGGCGCCCGGATCGCCCGTCTTGATCTTGAGCTCCGTGAGCTTCTCGCCCACCTTGGCGTCGCCGTACTTCTGGGCGAAGGACTCCGCGAGGTCGTTGTTGCCGGAGTCGGCCGCCGCCTGGCTGGCGTCGGTGAGCGTCTTGTCGGCCGACTGGGCCGCCGCGAGCTGCTCCGCCGGCGTCTTGCTGGGGTCGTTGGCGACGGCCATCTGCTGGTCGACCGTGGCCTTCACGTAGGTGTTGACCTGGTTCTGCTGGTCGAAGGTCAGCTTCTGATCCGGGTGGTCCTTCATCTGCTGCAGCAGCGCACCGCCGGCCGGATCCGGTGCGGCAGGGCCCTGGCCGGCCGGGGCCGTGGAGGTCGAGGACGGCGGGTTGCCGCTGGTGGGTGACGAGGAGGCCGGGGTCGTGGAGGTCGATGACGGCGGGTTACCGCTGGTGGGCGATGACGAAGCCGGGGTCGTCGCCGGGGTGGAGCTGGCGGGCTCCGAAGCCGGCGTGGAGCTGGCCGGTGCCGACGC
>JAQBPE010000111.1 GCA_028287685.1 Cyanobacteria bacterium RYN_339
CGTGCGCTGGCAGACCCCCCGGCCGATCGACGTCCCGGAGACGGCCGAGCCCACCCCGGGCGTGCGCGTCACGCCGCGCCCCACGCCCACTCGCACGCCGCGGCCGCCCAAGCACACGCCCAAGCCGACGCCGATGACGCACACGCGCCTGACGCCCCTGGCCCCGCACGCCACGCCCAAGCCGACCCCCAAGCCCACGCCGCGCCCGGCGCCGACCCACACCCTGGCCCCGGCCACGCCGATGCCGACCTGGCGCGCCCCCGAGCCGTCGAGCGACCCGGAGAGCCTGCCGCAAATGCCCTAAGGCCGGGGCTTAGCTTTCGGCCCAGTTCAGCGAACGGCCTACGGCCTTCTGCCAGCCCGCGTACAACGACTGCCGCAGCGCTTCGTCCATCGCCGGCTCGAAGCGCCGGTCGCCGGACTGCAGCCCCGCCAGTTCCGCCTCGTCCCGCCAGAACCCCAGCGTCAGCCCGGCCAGGCTGGCGGCGCCCCAGGCCGTGCTCTCCACGTCGTTCTTGCGGGCTACCGGCACGCCCAACAAATCGGCCTGGAACTGCATCAGGAACCCGTTCGCCGTCGCGCCGCCGTCCGCGCGCAGCTCCGCCAGCGCGCCGCCGCTGTCCTTGACCATCGCGTCCAGGATGTCGCGCGTCTGGTAGGCGATCGCCTCCAGGGCCGCGCGCGTGATGTGCGCCTTGGTGGACCCACGCGTCAGCCCCAGCAGGGCTCCGCGCGCGAAGCCGTCCCAGTAGGGCGCGCCCAACCCCACGAAGGCCGGCACCAGGTACACGCCCCCGTTGTCGGCCACGGAGGTCGCCAGCGCCTCGCTTTCGGCGGCCACCTGGATGATCCCCAGCCCGTCGCGCAGCCACTGCACCGCGGCCCCGCCGATGAAGACGCTGCCCTCCAGCGCGTACAGGGCGGGCTGGCCCTCGCGCTGCCAGGCCAGCGTGGTCAGCAGGCGATTTTGGCTGGGCACCGGCGTCTCGCCCGTGTTCATCAACATGAAGCAGCCGGTGCCATACGTGTTCTTGGCCATGCCCTTCTGGAAGCACGCCTGGCCGAACAGGGCCGCGTGCTGGTCGCCGGCCATGGCGCCGATGGGCAAGCCCGCGGGGAGCACGCCCACCGCCACGGTCTCGCCGAACCGCGCGCCGCACGCCCGGACTTCAGGCAACAACGCGGCGGGCACGTCGAGCGCCGCGAGCAGGTCCGGGTCCCAGGCCAGCTTGTGGATGTCGAAGAGCATGGTGCGCCCGGCATTGCTCACGTCCGTGGCATGGACCTGGCCGCCCGTCAGGTTCCACAGCAGCCAGCTCTCGATCGTGCCGAAGGCCAGCTCGCCGGTCTCCGCGCGTGCCGCCAGGTTAGCGTCTTGCTTCAGCAGCCAGCGCAGCTTCGTGCCCGAGAAATAGGCGTCGAGCACCAGGCCGGTGCGCTCGCGCACCAACGGCTCCAGGCCGGCGGCCGCCAACTGCTTGCAGACTTCGGCCGTGCGGCGGCACTGCCAGACGATCGCCTTGTGCACCGGCTTGCCGGTGGCGCGGTCCCACACCACGAAGGTCTCGCGCTGGTTGGTGATGCCCAGCCCCGCGATCGCCCCGCCGTCTACCCCGGCGGCCTGCAGGCACTCCGCCGTGGCCTCCAGCGTGCGCGCCCAGATTTCCTCCGCGTCGTGCTCCACCCAGCCCGGCTTGGGGTAGTGCTGGGTGATTTCCCGGTAGCCCTTGCCGGCCACGCGGCCCTCGCGGTCGAAGAGCAAGACGGTGGTGCCCGTGGTGCCCTGGTCGATGGCCAGCATGTGGGTGGTCATGGGAGTCCTTTCTGGTGCGTCGATGGCTAGGCTAACAAAATACCCGGTTGGTCGCGGACAAAGCCATGCTTGCAGGGTATGATTCCATAGGAGTGTTCCCAAGCTTCAGGAGGAACGACCGTGTCCCACTTTACGCGCGTGAAGACCCAGATCACCGACCGCGAGATGCTGGTCAAGGCGCTCGCCGATCTCAAGTACAGCGTGTCCGAGAACGCCACCGTCCGCGGCTACCAGGGCGATAAGCTCCAGGCCGAGGTGGTCGTGCGCCCGGGCGGCGGGTACGACATCGGCTTCGAACGCGGCAAGGACGGCAGCTACCAGGTCGTCGCCGACTGGTGGGGTGTCGAGAACGAGGCCAAGCTCTCGACCAAGGCCTTCGTGGAGCCCGTGACCCAGCGCTACGCCTACCACAAGGTGGTGGCGGAGGTCGCAAAGCAGGGCTTCCAGGTGGTGCAGGAGCAGTCCGGCGCCGACCAGACCCTCAAGGTCACCGTCCGCCGCTGGAGCTAAGGGCCGGCAGCCGCTACTGGTTGCCGCTCTCCTGGTTATCGGACGCCGTGACGCGGCTCGCGCCGTAGCGTCCCACCCCGCGTGGATCGATCCGGATGCCGCCGCGGGGGTTGTCCGTGATGCGGTTGTGCGCCACGATCGCGCTCGTGCCCAGTTCCACCGTCAGGCCGATGCGGTTGTGGAGGATCTGGTTGGAGCGCACGATCCCGTGCGAGTTGTAGCCCAGGTACAGGGCGGTGCCCGAGGTCTCCAGGATGCTGTTGGAGATCTCCAGCTTCGACTCGGTCACCTTGATGCCGTCCTGGTTGCTTTCCAGGTGGAGGCGCGTAACGCCCCCGTGGGCGCCGTCGTGCAACTCGAAGGCGCTCTCCATGTTCCGGCGGAAGTCCACGTCCGTCATGTGGACGTTGCCGCGCGTGGTCAGCCCGCCGCCGCGGTTTCCTTCCACCGTCACCTTCACCAGCGTGAGATCCGAGCCGGGTCCGCCCACGATGCCGGTCCCGGCCCAGCTGACCCGCCGCGAGCCAGGCGAGCGCTTGCCGCCCTGCACGTTGCAGCCTTCCACGACGACGTGGCCGCGCGTGATCTCGAGGATGTTGCCGGTGGCGTTGGGCGCATGGGCGAGCGTCAGGCCCTTGACCGTCGAGATCGCGCCGTTCGGCACGCCCAGCACCACCAGGTAGTCGTCGCCGCTGCCCAGCAGCGTGGTGCGGTCGGCCCCGGCTCCTATCAGGTGGATCGCCTGGGTGATGTGAAGCGGGGCGGGCAGGACGTAGCGGCCGGCCGCGATCTTGATGATCTCTCCGGGATGGGCCTTCGCGATGCGTTCGGCCAGCGCCCGGCCCGACGCCTCGTCGAAGTGGCCGCGCACGCCTTGCACCGCGCCGGGGACGGACGGGGCGAGCGCAGCGGCGATCAACAGGCCCACGCCGATCAGCAGCCAGGGCTTGCTGCCCGCTACCGGCTTCGGCGCACGCTGGACGGGGCCCGCCATCAGGAGATGGCCTGGCGGGAGCTCCCCAGGGCCGGGGCGAGGCGTTCCAACGGGGCGTCGTCGGGCAGGGCCAGCGCGGCCTCCACGGCAGGCTCCAGCCCGCTGCGCCAATGGGCCGCCAGGGCCGACAGATCGCCCGCGATGTCCATGCGCACGCCGTACCACTGCGGCTTGCCGGGGCCGGGCCGGGCTTGCCCGCGCCGCACCACGGCCGCCGTCAGGTGCGCGCCCTCATCGACCATGGGCGCCAACAGCTCCGCCAGGCCGCGCGGCACGTAGCCGATCTGGTGGGCGTCGCCCTGCGGGTCGGTCCAGTAGACGCCGATGGCGTTGCCATCGAACGGGTTGTCGGGTTCCCGGCGGAGGGCTAACGGATCGCCCTTTTGCGCCTGCTTCACGTAGGGCTGGCGCGGCGTCCCGTCACGGTTATCGAAGCTTACGCCCGCCACGCGGGTCTTGATGGGGGGAAGATCGCTCATAATTCCGCTATAATGGCCCCGCTTGGCCCGTCGGCCCTAGAATACCATAATACCCCTAGACGGGAGCCCGCGTGCCTTCCCCCAAAGACTACCCCAAGCTGCTCACCGTCGAGCTGCAGACCTGCCTCCGGGAGCATGACCTGGATGAGGCCGCGCGGCGCTTCCGCGCGCTGGTCACACAGCACAGCTCCGCACTGGAGCTGTGGGCGGAGCTGCTCGACGAGCTGGCCCACCACGGCTACGGGTGGGGCGACTGGTCGGAGCACTGGTCTGGCGGCGAGAACTCCCTGGACCGCCCGGTGTACTTCCTGGTCCTGGGCATCCAGGCCCTGCAGGAAGAGTCCTTCGACAAGGCCGGCTACTTCTTGCAACGGTGCGTGGAGTGCTCGCAGCACAGCCCCGTGCCGCTGGCTTACCTGGGCATCAAGTGCGAGAGCCAGGGCTGCCCGGCGGAGGCGCTGACCTATTACCAGCGCTGCCTGGAGCTGGATCCGGACCTCTTCAGCGTGCTGAACGCGACGGGCAACCTCTACCACGAGCTGGGCTTCTACCAGGAGGCGGTGGAGCACTACCAACGCGCGGCGCCGTTGCTCTTAGAGCCTTGCAACCAGGCCATCCTGCTGGGCAATTTGGGCAACTCGTTGCGGGCGCTCGGCAGCCTGGACGAGGCGATCGCCGTGTACACGGAGGCGATCGCCCTCGATCCCAGCCAGCCCAACGCCCCGATCTTCCTGGCGGAGACCCTGCTGGAAGCGCGCCGCACCTCGCTCGTGATCTCCTGCCTGACGGACATGCTCCAGATGCCGGAGTTCGACGACTGGCCGCGCGAGACCCAGGTGGGCTGCTACGGGCTGCTGGCACGGGCCTACTGCCAGGAGCAGCAGTTCGCGCCGGGCGTGTTCTACCACTGGCTGCGCAACGGCAGCCGGCTGGACGAAGACGACCGCGAGGGCGTGAGCGCCTTCCTCAAGGCGCTCTTCGGCTGGGCGGTCTCGCAGCCGGGCACGCCCTGCGTCGAGTATCTGCTGGCCAAGATCAACCGCAACCTGGGCTACCTGGATGCCGCCCTTCACCACGCCAAGCGCGCCGTGAAGCTGCAGCCGGAACGGCCGGACCACTTCATCGAGCTGGGCGCGGCCCTGTCGCTGCAACAGAAGCAGCCCGTCGCGCTGGAGGCCTTCGAGGAGGCCCTGGTGCTGGCGCCGGATCGCGCCGAAGCCCATGCCCTGCGCGCCATGGCGCTGTGGGAGGAAGAGCCCTACGCCGCCGCGGAAGCCATCCGCGAGGCCGCCCGCCTGGAGCCCAACCAGGCCTTGCACCACTGCGACCTGGCCTTCTTGCACCACGCGGCGGGCGACGCCGAGGCCACGGCGGCCGCCTTCAGCCGGGCCCTGCTGCTCTGGGACCGCGCGCCGATCCTGTACGGCCCGCACGGCCCCGCCAGCCAGCGCGGCTGCTACTCCGACGTGACGGACCCCTACCTGGCGGAGAACGCCAACAGCCCGGAGGCCGCGGAGCGCTTGCTGACCGCCGCCAACTATCTGATCCTCTCGGGCCGCCGCGAGATGGCCCGCAAGGCGCTGCACCGGTTGCTGACGGAGCAGCCCGCCCAGCTCGACGCGTTGCGCACGTACGCTTGGTTGCTGACGCGCGGCGGCTGGCTGCCGGAGGCGCTTTCGATGTGGCGCAAGGCGCTGGGCCTGGCGCCGGAAGACTCCGTCTCGCGCTACTTCGCGCTCAAGTGCCTCGCGAGCGAAGGCGGGGACGGCAAGCAGGTGGCGATCGCCGAGCTGGAGCAGGCCGTCGAAGCCCGCGCCACGGACTACCTGGCGCGACTGCTGCTTGCGAAGCTGCTGGAGCCGGAGGCGGAGGCGCTACGCCACCTGGAAACGCTGTGCTTGCAGCTTCCTACGGTCTATTCGCCCTGGTATTACCGCGGCCAAAGCCTGTTCCACCGCCGCGACCCGGAGCAAGCCCTGTCCTGCCTGGAAAAGGCCGCCCAGCTGAACCCGGCCTTCGCGCCCGCGCGCCAGCTGCTGAGCCAGGTCCACCTCCAACTGGGCCACACGGTGTCGAGCCACGTGGAGTTGGGGACCTACCACCTGCTGGTGGGCAAGGTGCACCTGGCGCGCACGCAGTTCGAGGAGGCGCTGTCGCTGGACCCCGACTGCACGGACGCGTTCAACGGGCTGGAGAAAGTGGAAAAGCGCCTGGCGCGGCTAGAAAACCCCACCCCTCAAGATTTATATAATCTGATCCGGCCGCGCTTCCGCGCAACGTGAGGCTGCCGGTCGACGCCAGGTGCATGGCCTGGTCGCCCTGCCACACCGTGATGCGCTCGATCATCTTCACCAGGCCCACGCCGGGCGCGTACCAGTAGCTCAGCGTGTCGGTGGCGCCGTTGGCGTAGGCGATGTGGTGGTCGACGCGCTGGGCGTCGAAGTGGCCCGCCGGCACGTCCACGGCTTCCGCGCCTTGGGGGGCGATCGTCTCCGTGTTGCCGCCGCCGAAGTCGCGGCCGGGCCAGGTCTGGCCGGCTTGCAGCGGGAACTTCAGGATCGTGATGGACGGACCGTCTACGGGGTCGGCCAGGCGCGAGAGTCGCACGCCGGCGGCGGTCTTCACCACGCGCGTCGGGGGCGGCGCGAAGCTGCCGTACGTGCGCTCGAGCGTGGCTTCCGTGGTGTCGCCCTTGGCCTCCACGCGGGTCAACGCGATCGTCATGGCCTTCTTGACCGGGGCGGCGTCGTTCTGCCGCTGCAGCAGCTCGTACTCCCAGCGTTGGCCCTGGATCAAGGGATAGAGATCCGCCGTGTCCAGCGCCCGAACCGCCCGCGAGGCCGGGGCTGCGGCGTGCGGCAGCGCCGTATGGCAGGCCGGCAAGGCCATGAACAGCAACGGCAGGAGGTAATGAAAGTTTCTTGACGGCACCCCTAGATGTTATATCTAGATTAAGACCTTGTAAAGAAGAGGATTTTCATATGAAAGCCATGACGATAGCCCTGACGCTGGCCTTGTTGGCCGGCTGCCAGAGCCCCACCACCCTGCCTCGATCGACCCGCCTGCAAGCCCGCGCGACCGCGGCCGCCCAGGTGGACCACCCCACGCTGCTGATCAAGTTCAAGGCCACGCCGCGCGCGGTGGACCTTTCGGCGTTCCGCGGCCGCTTCGGCTTGCAGAACGTCGGCAAGATCGAGGCGCTGGGCATCTTCATCGAACAGCCCACCGGCGACGTGGACTTGGGCCAGCTGATCGAGGCCATCCAGGCTTCGCCGCTGGTCGAGTACGTGGAGTTGAACGGTAAGATCGATCTTCAGAATTAGACGCTTGCCTGACGGGTATGACATAGGGCAGGGGGAACCAGTGTGCCCAATGTTAGCAACGGAACGGGTTCCCTGGAGGGCAGCCGCCAGGCGGCCGAGCGGGCCCGACAGGCTCAAGATGCGGCCATCGAGCGCAAGCGCCTGACGGAGATTCAGGAGCAGCGCACGGCCAAGCCCGTCGTCCAGATTTCCAAAGAGACCTTCGTGCAAGAAGGCAAAGTGGCGGGCACCGACCCCAAAGCGCGCGAGGCGCTATTCGACCGCTTTGACGTCGACGGTACGGCGGGCCTGTCCGAGGAGGAGCTCGGCCACCTGTTCGGCGCATCGGCGGCACCCGAGGTTTCTCCGAAGGTCCAAAAGGAGCTGGATAACGCCCTCAAGGATGATAAAGACACCCAACAGGATCTATTGGACGCGGCCAAACACGCCCAAACTCCCGAAGACGTGGATGCCATTCTGGCCGTCGCTGAATCCAAGTGCATGGATCAGCAGGCGGTGTTGCAGGCCATCGTAAAGGCCCAGCCCGAAGGTTGGGACAACCCCAACACGGCCTTGTTGAACCGGGTAGCGGACCACTACGACCGCCTCGGCAAGCCCGAGTTGGCGGCCGCCGTGAGGGCGGTCGGTGATCCTGCCGTCAGCAACGAAGTCCGCCTCCATGTGATCCAAGCCCTGAAAGACGACAAGGACACCGCAAAGGACATCGAAAAGGCGCTCGAAGCGGCAACCAATGCCGTGGACCTGGCGGCCGCCGGCGCGGGCGGGGCGGCAACGATTGGCGTCGAAACGACCGCCGAGCTGACGGCCGTCAAGGAAGTCACGGCGGCGCAGACGGCCTACGACACGGCCCTCAAGCAATGCGAAGATGCCAATATCACCCTCCAATTGGCGCTTGCCGACATGCAGGGCCTCTCGCGAGACGAACAAAGCAAGTTCATTGCGGCATTCAAGGCGGACCATCCCGAATACCAGGGGTTCGAAGCCGCCCAGTCCCACTTGGCCGAGACGGTTACGCGGAACCAAGACGCCATTGCTACCGCGCTCCAGAGCGGCGAGGAGGCTGGGAACGTGGATACCGCAGTCCTTGAAAAGGCCGTCTCGATCGCCGCGGAAGCCCCGGCAGGCATGGATGCGGCCAGGTTCATTGCCACGGCCGTGTTGGACCATGCCGAGGACGTGCCCGAAGAGCGGCTGAAGTTGATCACGGACGACGTGTTGCCAGTTCTTCTCAACTCCTTGGTCCTGCGCTCGCTGGCCGAAAATGGCAACGACCCGGTCGCGGCCTTGGCCGAATTCGAGGATTCGAAGCTGGGCGAAGCCATCGACCAGGCCAAGGAAACATGTGAAGGGTTGGAACCCTTCGCCAAGGGCGTAAAGAGCCTGAAAGACGCCTTGTCGTCTAAAGACTCGGGTGCTGCCGTTGAAGCGGTGGAGAAAGCCGCTGGTCTCGGGACCAAGCTTGGATCGGCGCTTGCGGCTATCGGCCTGGTGACGGGCGCCTTGGGGCTGGCCAATGCCGACGGTTTCGCCGATCAGGCCGAGGCGGCCGTGAAGCTGGGGTCCACGAGCGCCGAGGTCTTCGCGCTGGCCGGCAAGGGCTTTGCCCGCTTGGGCGAGCATTTGCCGCTTGAACTGTTGGAGCATGCTGGCCCGGTGTTAAACGCCGTAGCGAGTGCCATCCTGGGCGTGAAGGACTTGCTCAATGGCGACTTGGTCGCCGCGACGGAAGACGGCGTCAACGTCGCCCTTGGTGTCATCGCCGCCACGTCCGAGATCCCGGGAGTAGACGTCGCCGCC
Source organism: Cyanobacteria bacterium RYN_339 (assembly GCA_028287685.1). Taxonomy (GTDB): domain Bacteria; phylum Cyanobacteriota; class Sericytochromatia; order S15B-MN24; family JAQBPE01; genus JAQBPE01. The sequence goes on from JAQBPE010000111.1 coordinate 8,917, forward strand.
GCCATCTTTGCGGGCGGTTTCCTGGTGCTTGGCGCCATCCGCGAATCGCAGGTCTACGATCATCGGGTCGACGAGATTCGAGCGGTCATGGACAGGGTCGGCATGGAAAAAGGTCTGGTAACCTTCCTGACCGATAGCGATCCCGGGGCCTTCGACGCGGCCGTCACCAACTTGGGCCTGACCTCCGACCAGGTAAAGGCGCTGGTGAAAGATGGCAGTCCTTGGACCACGGCGTTGGATGACTTTGCGCTGCCGGAGTTCAAGCAGAACGTGCTGCCGTTGTTCAAGAACAAGGACACGTTTGCCGTGCTGAACGGCTTGGGGAAGGGGCTGGGCTCCAAGGGCTCGGAGTGGATGGGCGAGGTCCTCCAGTATCTGGCTTTCCCCACCGTTGACGATTTAACTGGCCGCACCAAGAGCATCGAGGACCGCTTGCTGGAGGCGGAAAGCGCCGTCAACAACAACCTGAACAACCAGTTTGACGACAACCGCGACGACGTCAATTTGGCGCGCCAACAGCTGCATGCAGCCTTTGGCCTGGGCTAGCCAGGAGCGCGCCCCCTTTCGCTCAAGGATGGTACGGCACGTCCCTGAACGTCCAGAAGCAGGTGCCGGGGAAGAGCAGGGCCAGCACCCCGAGCACGGCCAGCGTTTGCGCGACATGCCGGCCTTCCAGGCGGGGCCAGTAGGCCACGTATGCGCCGACCGCCGGCAGCGCCAGGCCGTAAGCAAACCAGACCACCGGGGGCTTGAAGCCGGCTGACGACAGCCACATAAGCGTCACGCCCGTCCAGGCAATCACCAGGCCCGTCTTCTGGAAGGCCGAGGCCGGCAGGAAGAGGGCCACGCAGGCCGCCACGAGATAGACGGAGCTCGCTGCCAGCAACAGCTGCATCTCCCAGGGCGCCGCCGTGCCACGGGCCAACGCGAAGGCCGCGAGCACGGGCAAGCACATCAAGAACAACCGCGTGACAGACTTCTGCATGGTCCCACCGGCAAAAAAAGAAGGGGATCGCGTTGGCGATCCCCTTCGGACGTTTCGGGCTACTTGGCCGTAGCGTTGAGGTAGGCCGCCACGGCCTTGATCTCCTCGGGCTGCAGCTTGCCCTTGAACGAAGGCATGCCCTTCGAGGTGCCGTTGGTGACGATCTCCTCGACGTTGTGCGACGAGATGAAGGCCTTGTCCAGCAGCGCGACGCCGGGGATGTTGGTGCCCTGCGCGCCATGGCAGGCGGCACAGGTCGAGGCGAAGATCGTCGCGCCGTCCGGGCCGGCGAACATATCGGACTTCTGCGCGGCTTCCGCCGCCTTGTCCGCGGCTTCCTGCAACTCGACGGCGTGGGGGTCGTTGTGGTCCTGCACGTAGGCCAGGACGGTCAAGCCCGTCAGGGCCAGCATCGAGGCGATCATCAGCGATACGGCCACGGGGCGGCGCTTCCAGGAGCGGTACGGGTTGCGGTCGAAGAACGGCAGCAGCACCAGCACCGCGCCCATCGCGCCGGGAATGATGGCAACCGGGAAGATCGCCCACAGGCCCGGGAAGTACTTCAGCAACTGGAACAGGAACATGAAGTACCATTCCGGCCGCGGCAGGAACTGCGAGGTCGGGTTGGCCGGCGCGTCGAAGTGCACGCCCCACAGGGCGGTGAAGCCCAGCAGCAACAGGAGGATGAACATCGCGACCACGATGTCCTTCCAGGTGGCGAAGGGATGGAACGGGTAGCCCTGTTCCTTCATCTTCTTGTATTCGACGTCGTAGATCCGCTTGTGGATCTCGGACTCCGTCAGGGGGCGCTTGGTCTGGTTCGGATCTTGCGACATCTTAGTTGCCCGCCTTCACGCGATCGTAAGCTTCGTCCAGCTTCTCCGGAAGCGGCGTGATGCCGATCCGCACGATCAGGTACATGTGGAGGCCCAGGAAGACGAGCATCAAGGCCGGCAACATCAGCATGTGGATGGCGTAGAACCGCGTCAGGGTGAGGGCGCCGAGGCTCTCGCCACCGCGCAGGGCCACCTTGGAGATCGGCCCAACGATGGGCAGGACTTCGGGCACCTGGGTGCCGACGACGGTCGCCCAGTAGGCCTTCTGGTCCCACGGCAGCAAGTAGCCCGTGAAGCCCAGGCCCATGACCACGCCCAAGAGCGCGACGCCGGAGATCCAGGTCAGCTCGCGCGGGTACTTGTAAGCCCCGTAGAAGAAGACTTGCAGCATATGCATGACGACGATGATGACCATCATCGAGGCGCCGTAGTGGTGCAGGCCGCGCACCCACTTGCCGAACGTGACCTGCTGGGTGATGAACTTGATGCTCATCCAGGCGTGGTCGGGCGTGGGGGCGTAGTACACCGCCAGGAACATGCCGGAAACGGACATGATGATGAACGTAAACAGCGCCGCGAAGCCCAGGGTGTACCACCAATTGAGCTTGGGAACGTTGCGCGAGACGAGCGCGGCATCCAGGTCACGGATGCCGAGGCGATCGTCCAGCCAATTAAATACGAGGCCCACCATAATGAGCGACTCCTTTGCTGCGTTGTGGCTAAGTAGGCTGCTTGCCGGACATTGTAGAGCCAGCGCTAGCCAGCGTCAATGACGCCGGCTATCGGTAGTACATCTTGGGAAGCCGTTGCCCCAGGCCGCACAGGATCTCGTAGCTGATGGTCCCGTCCAGTTCGGCCCAGCGTTCCACGCTGACGCTCTGGTCGCCGTGGCCGCCCAGCAGCAAGACCTCTTCGCCCGGCTCGACGGGCGTGCGGCCCACGTCCACCACGGTCTGGTCCATCGAGACGCGCCCCACAATAGGACAGGGCGTGCCGCGCACCAGCACCTGGCCCCGGTTCGAGAGCGAGCGCGGCAGGCCGTCCGCGTAGCCCACGGGCAGCAAGGCCAGGCGCGTGGACTGCTTGGCGGTCCAGGTGGCCCCGTAGCCCACGCTGGCGCCCGCATGCACCTCCTTTACCTGGGCGATGCGCGCGCGCAAGGACAGGATCGGCGTGAGCTGGATGGGCGAGGGCTCCGGGCCGCGCGGCGAATGGCCGTACATGGCCAGGCCCACCCGCACCATATCGAAGTGGGAGGCGGGCAGGTAGATCGCCCCGGCGCTGTTGGCGATGTGGCGGAGGATCTGGCCGGGCGGCAGCCCGATGCGGCGCACCAGCTTGTCGAACTTGGCGAGCTGGGCCTCCGCATCCACGGGCAGCTTGCCTTCCGCCGTGCCGAAGTGGGAGCTGATGCCAATCACGTGCAGGATCTGCGAGGCCAGCAGGTACTGCATCAGGGCCGGCGCCTCGTGGGGCTCGCAGCCCACGCGGGTCATGCCGGTGTTGACCTTGAGGTTCACTTCCACGGTCTTGCCCAGGCCCGCCGCGATGCGCTCGACCATCTGGATTTGGCGGCCCGAGCTGATCGTGAGCTGCAAGCCGGCCTCGATCGCGTGCGAGATGGCGGCGTCGGGCACCAGGCCCAGCACCATGATCGGCTCGTCGAGGCCGGAGCGGCGGAGCTTCATGCCCTCTTCCACGGTGGCGACGCCCAGGTGGCTGGCGCCGCTCTGCAGCGCGGCCTGGGCGATCGCCTGGGCGCCGTGGCCGTACGCGTCGGCCTTGACCACCGCCATCACCCGGGTGCCCGGCGCCAGGCTGCGCTTGATGGCCTTCAAGTTCTCTTGCAGGCCCACCAGGTCGACGCCCAGCCAGGCGCCTCGCATGGAGGCCGCCTCCATGCCGCCCTTGAGGACGGCGCGCTGGTATGCGGTACGGTTGGTCTCGATCACTTAACTGTTTTACCCCGGGGGAAGCGGGTGTACAATGGGCTTATGAGCGGAAACATCGAAGAATTCGTGGGTCTCAGGCGCTGGGCCGTGGTCGGCGTGTCCGATGACAAGGCGAAGTTCGGGCGTCGGATCTTCGAGTCCCTGCGCGGGGCCGGGTACGACGTGGTGCCGGTGCACCCGAGCCTGAACGTCTTGGACGACGGGACGCCGGTGTTCAAGCGGATCGGCGACATTCCCCAGGCGCCCGACGTGGTGGACCTTGTCATCCCGCCGGCGGCCACGGCCCAGGTGATCGAAGACTGCATCGCCGCGGGCGTGACCCGGGTGTGGTTCCAGCCGGGAGCGGAAGCCGAAGAGGCGATTTCGCGGGCGGAGCAGGCAGGGCTCGCCGTCATCGCGCATGGGCCGTGCGCGATGGTGGAAAAGAAGCGCTGGGCTTAAGACCCACCAAACGCACTAAACGGCACGCTATACCCCAGCGACGCCTCCCAGGTCCCCGTCGGGTCCCCGCCCGCGTGCAGCAGCGGGTAGCGCATCCCGACGTTCAGCCCCGACCAGCTCAGGCCCAGCCGCAGATGCATCGCCGGCCAGGTTCCCGCCGAAGTCCCCTGAACGCTCGCCACGCGAGCGCCCAAGCCGCCTTCAAAGGCCAACCCGCCCCAACCCGGGTGCTGGCGGGTCGTGCCCATCAAGTCACAGGCAAACGAAAGCCCATCCGCCGGCCGCGACGCCCCGTTCATGAAGTTGACCGGCGAGAACCCACTGATGATCTGGATCGATGGGCGCAAATCGAGCGACGGCAACATCGGGTGGCCATACTCCAACTGGTAGGCGTCGTAGCGCCCCCCACCCAACGCCAGCCCGTACGACAGGCCCAACAAGGTCGGGGCCGCCGCCACAACCGGAATCGGCGCCCGCGGAATGGCCGGTCGCGGCGCATCGCCGGCGATCGGCAACGGCGCCAGCAGCTGCAACGGCCGCATCACGGGCGCGAGCGGAATGCCAGGCAGCGTCGCGGGACCATGCGCCAGGGGCACCATCCCCTCCTCGCGGTACCCCACCCGGCGCTCGTACTCCGGCTTGGTGATCGTGTCGCCCAGGTAGGCCTCGAAGTCCGTGCGCAGGATGCGGCAGTTCTGCTCGCCGCCGGCGTGCCGGTTCGTGAACTGGATCGCCTGGACCTTGGTGGGCAGCCGCTTGAAGACGACGAAGGCCAGCAGGCCGGCGCGCTTCAAGAAGGCGCTGCGCGGCAGGTCTTCCGTGCTGGAAAGCAGCAGGCGCTGCTGGCCGGCCACCCGCACGCCCGCCAGGGGCATGCCTTCCTTGCGGGCGATGGCTTGCAGCCGGTCCAGGTCGATGCCGGGGGCGGCCAGGGCGGCCGGGGCAGCCAGCAGGAGCAGGGCGAGGGTGGGAGCAATGAAGCGCATCGGAGCTCCTAGAACTTGTCCCGGACGCTGCCGGGGATGAGGTCCGTGGCCGGAGCCTGGAACTGCGGGGCCTTGGGCAACGGCATGGGAGCGGCGGGTACCTTGGCGACGTTGGGCTTGGCCAACAGCGGCTTGGCAGCCGACTTCTTCGCGGGCTTGGCGACGGGTTGCGCCTCCGACTTCGCCACCGGTTGGCCGGCGGGTTTGGCGGTCGACTTGATGCCGCGCATGCGCTCCAGCAGATGCTGTGCGCCTTGCTGGGCGGGCACCGCCTCGTGGTCGCTCGGCGCCACGCGCACGGCGGCCTGCCAAACGGCCAGCGCCTGCTCGTTGCGGCCCTCGCCCTCCAACGCCTCGGCCTCGTCCTTCAACTGCGCCATGATGCGCTCGTAGCTCTGGTCGGACTTGGTCGAGATCGGCCGCGGGGCGCGGTTGACCATCTCCTCCGGGCTCATCGCCATCACCGCGGACTTGTCCAACAGCGAGTAGCCGATCGGGCCCCCCACCACGACCATCGCCACGACGGCCATGAGGCCTGCGGCCAAGGTGCGGCGGTGGCGCAGCGACGTTCGCGTGAGGTCTTCCTGCAACCCGACGATCACCAGGTGGTGGTTATGTTGTTGGTTGTCCTTTTCGAGGTGCAAACGGTCGACCTGGGCCAGCAGTTCGACGTGCAGGGCCTCATGGCGGCCCTTGAGGTCATCCAGCTCGACCACCAGCCGTTCGGCGCGGGCGTGCTCGGCCTCGAAGGCGGTGCCCAGGCGCGAGCGGTCGTCGCGCAGCATGAGGTTCTCTTCCTCCAGGTCCATCACGCGGGCCTCGAGCTGCTCCACGAGGTGCGGGTCGATGGCGGGCGGCGGCGCGGCCAGCTGGTCGATCAGGTCCGACCAGCGTTCCAGCGCCTCCAGGCGCCAGCCGGGCAACTCGCCCAACGCGCGGAAGGCCTCCTGGCGCTCGGGCTCCAGCGTCGCCTGGGCGAAGAGTGCGGCCAGGGCTGCTTCCTGCACCTCGGAGGCCGGCGACGTCAGCGCCGTCATCAACACCTGGTGCCAGCTGCGCGGCGCATGGGCCAGCAACCCCAGCACCAGCGGCTTCAACTCGTCGCCCTCGGCGTGGAGGGCCTGGATGGCCATCTCGTACCAGAGGAACTCCGGCGCGGGCAGGTGGGCGGCGATCGCCTCCAACAAGGCGCGGCGCTCCTCGAGCGGGGCATCCGGGGCGTAGCGGTCTAGCAAAGCGGCAAGCGACATGCCCCCATCCTAGCCGCGCAGCCGGGGTGCCCTCCGTGCCAAAGCGCACAAGCCAGGCACCGCCGTCGTTTGGGGTTATGTTACCCCATCTCGGTCTTGGTCCGCACGTCCGGCGGGTTGTCGCGGTCAACGCCCTTGACGCCCTTGGCGGCACACGATTTGCACGTGAGCTTGCCCAGCTTGGCGGCCCGCTCGTAGATGGGGATCATCGCGGCTTCGCGCTTGTCGTCCACCTTGATCTCGGTTTCACAGAACTGGCATTTCCCCATCACGCGGATCGGCACGGCAAGCCTCCTTGGCTACAGCAAGCTGGTGGCGCGCGCGCGCAGGCGGCGGATGGCCTCGTTGACCTGGCGGCGCTCCAAGTATTGGTTCAGCGCCATGCTAAGGCGATCGCACAGATCGAGCAACTGCGTAAAGCTGACGGACTCCAGGTCATCCCAGCCAAGATCGTAGAGGGACTGGTCGACGAGGCCGTAGGCCTGCTCGTAGCCCACGTACTCCATGATCAGCTGGGCGAAGGCCTCGTAGCGCGTGCTCTTCTGCCCGTCGCCCGACGGGTTCTCGCCCCACTCGTCCGTCTGGCCCGTGTGCACACGCACGGCCTGGGTGGAAAGCAGCATCTTCATGAGGTTGCCCAGGCGGACCTCGTCGAGCTCGCAGGCTGCGTGGAGCTGCGCCATCGAGAACGACCGCGGCAGGCCCCGCACGATCCCGGGGATCCACTCCGGCGGCTCCGCGCGGTCCCAGGCGAAGCTGTCCAACGCGGCTTGCGTGAAGCTCACGGCGCTGGTCAGGTGCGGCACCAGCTCGCGGTACTGGGCGCAGGCATCCATCTGGCGCATGCCCTCCAGGAGCAGGTAGTCCATCCGCATGGTGATGTTGGTGTCAGGCAGCTCGTCGTCCGCGGTTGCCAGCAGCTTGAAGGTGCCGGCGTTCCACCAACCCAGGATGCGGTACATGGCGAAGTCGCCCTCCAGGTTGTTGACCCGGGCGGAGATCAGGTGGCCATGGTGGAAGACCAGCTCGGCGTTCTGGCCGATTTCCACGCGCGACAAGGTCAGCGTGGCGGTCTTCTGCTCGAGCGCGATCAGCTGCACGAGATTCGGCAGGCTGATGGAGCCGAGGTTGCCTTCTAGGAGCGAGTTGGAGGAGATGGACAAGTCACCGAGTTCCTTTCAAGCGTCCTATACCCAAGTCGAGACCGGTTCGCATACGGGATGGTCAGCGTATCGCGCAGGACTGGGGCTCGATGGCAAGGAGCCAGCTCGCGCGTCTACCGGAGGGGTACACAAGCGAGCTGGCGACGCAGTCAGCGAGTTCCAGGACAAGCGAGACGCGACCAGACCGTGTGCGAATCGATCTTAGGCGCCTGGCACCGCGCGGGGCCGGCGCAGGCGGCGGGCGAGCTGAAGCACCGGCACGCCCAGCAACGCCAGCGCCACCACATACACCCCGGTGAGGACGGCGCCTTGCAGGACCACGCGGGCCAGCGCCGTCACGAACACGTCGAAGCCGCCCGGGTGGACCGGCGGCGCGGGCAGCAGGCGCACCGCGAGCCACGCAGCCGTGCCGCCCGCCAGCGCGGCGACGGTGGCCTGGCCAAGCTGCGGCAGCGACTCGCCCAGCGGCAGCTCGCCCAGCTTGCGGCGCAGCAACACGGCCACCAGCAGGCAGTTCACGAAGGTGACGATCGAGGTGGCGGCGGCCAGCCCGTTCAGGCCCCAGGGCCCGATGGCCATCCACATCGCGAAGGTGGTCAGCGCCAGCGAGAACAGGCTGACCAGGAGCGGGGTGCGGCTGTCGTTGAGGGCGAAGAAGACGCGGATCATGAGGTCACGCGCGGCATAGGGGAAGATGCCGATGGCGCAAAGCGCCAGCACGGCGGCGGTCTTGGCGGTGGCGTAGGCGTCGAAGGCGCTGCGCTGGAAGATCAGCATCACGAAGGGCTCGCTGGCGACCAGGAAGAACGCGATCAGGGGCAAGGTGGCGAAGGCGATGGTCGCGAGGCCGCGGTTCATCCAGCTGAACAGCTCCGTGCGGTTGTTGTCGACCGCCGCGCGCGTCAGCAACGGGAAGAGCGGGATCAGCAATGCCGTCATCAGGATGCCCAGGGGCAGCTGGATCAGCTTGTTGGCGTAGTCGAAGACGCCGATGTCGCCGGTGGCGAGCGTGGACGTGAAGCGCATCCCGATCATCACGTTCAGCGTGCCCACGGTGGAGCTGATGGCCGCGGGCAGCAGCAGGCCGGCCATGGCGCGCACTTCCGGGTGTTGGAAGTCCAACTTGATGGGCGGGCCGGCGCGCAGCAGCTTCCAGGCGGCCGGGGCTTGCAAGAGGGTCTGGCCCACGCCACCCACCATGGTGCCCCAGGCCAGGGCCAACGGGTCGCGGCTCCAGAGCACCACGGCGATCACGGCGAAGCTCGCCACGAGCGGTGAAAGGCTGGGCAGGGTGTAGTCGCCGCGGTCGTTGCTGATGCCGCAGAAGACGCCGATCAGGCCGCCCAACAGCACCAACGGGCTCATGATTTGCAACTGCAGCACCGCCAGCCGCAGCACCTCCGGCGCGGGGTGGCCGCCGACCAGGGTCACCGCCCAGGGGGCCGCGAAGTAGGTTGCGAGCGACAGCAGGCCCATCACGGCGGTGACGCCCACCAGGACGGTGGCGATCGCCCCCGGCACGTGGTCATCCTGGCCCTGTTGGCGCAGCGTCGTGATGATCTTCTGGGTGGCGGTGTGGAAGGGCCCGGTCAGCCCGCCCAGCATCACCAGCGCGAAGGCCGGGATGGTGTAGGCGATGGTATAGGCGTCTTTCGCGGCGCTGGCGCCGAACACGGCCGCCACCACCACCTCGCGCCCGAAGCCGAAGCCCTTCGACAGCAAGGACAAAAGGGCGATCGCCGAAGCAATCCCCAGGAAGCCTCTAGCCACGTGCCTTCATATCATCCAGCATCCAGGTGACGGCTTCCACCAGCGTGTCCGCGACATGATCGGGCGTGCACGGCCACATGTACTCGCCCTTCAAGATGGCTTCGCCGTAACCGCTTTTCAGCAGCACGGTGCGGCAGCCGACCCGCTGGCCCACTTCCACGTCGGTCGATTTGTCACCGACCATGTAGCACCCAGCCAGGTCCAGCCCGTGCTTGCGCGCGGCTTCCAGCAGCATGCCGGGCTCGGGCTTGCGGCAGTCGCAGGCCTGCGTATACGCGGCCACGGTGCCTTCCGGCAGGTGGGGACAGTAGAAGACGTCGTCCACGCGCGCGTCTTCCGCCGCCAGCAACTCCGTGAGGCGGCGGTTCAGGTCCAGCACGTGGCTCTCGGGATAGTAGCCGCGGGCCGGCCCGCTCTGGTTGGTGGCGACGAAGACCGGGATGCCCTGGTCGTTGAGCCGCTTCACGGCTGCCGCGGCGCCCGGCATGAGTTGCAGCTGTGCCAGATCCCGGATGTAGCCCGCCTCGACGTTGATCGTGCCATCCCGGTCCAGGAAGACCGCGGTCTTATGTTGTCCCATGGCTCTGATTTACCACGCGTGGTCCGGCTGACGCCACTCCGAGATGAAACTTAACCCTCCCTCCCTTGTTTACAAAAGTTTACGTGCGCGGCAAGATGACAACAACACTAGGGGGAAGCGCCCGGAGCCGTGCGGAGGCCCAGGGCCAAGCATCAGAGGAGGGTTTCGGATGTCTTTGTTGACTTGGATCGTGGTTGGTCTGATCGCCGGCCTGTTGGCGGACCTGGTGGTCCCGGGCAAGCAGAACTGGCTGGTTGATACCTTGGTTGGTATGGCTGGTGCCGTCATTGGTGGTTGGCTGTTCAATGCTTTCGGGGCTGCAGGTTCGACCGGCTTCAACATCTGGAGCGTCTTGGTGGCCTTCGTCGGCGCCGTGATTCTGCTCTACATCGTCAAGGCAGTTCAGACCAGCAGGGTCTAACTTCTTGGGAAATCGGGGGGAGCTGCGGCTCCCCCTTTTTTTGTGCTATGGTGCGGCGCATGAAGCGCGCCTGCATGGCGGCCCTGGCGGCCACGACCCTGAATGGCTGCGCCTGGATGCTGGGGCTGGACCACCTGCCGCAGCCCCTGCCCCCCTTCCAAGCCGTCGAAGCGGAGCGCGACCTGCGCACGCCCGACCTGCATGTGAAGGCCCGCTACCTGGGCCTGGGGGAACGTATCGTCACCGCCACCACGCCGCTCGGCCGGATCGCCCGGGCCGTGAACCCCTACGGGGAGGACTCGCTGGTCTTCCATGTGACGGTCATGAACCCCACCGACCACATCGCCCTGGTGATCCCTGGCGAGGCGACGCTGGAGGGCCCCAGCGGCCGCAAGGCGGCCCGCACGTTGGACGACTTCCGCCGGCGCTGGCCCAGCTGGGCGATCGAGACGCCGGACCATGACGTCGACCGATCCGCCGCGCTGGAGGCCATCCTCCAGACCATCCTGCTGGACCGCCTGGTGCAGCCCAACCACGAGGTCGAGGGCCGCATCGCCTTCCCGGCCTACCGGCCCGGCACGGAGATGACGCTGAAGCTCCCCGTCAAGATCGAAGGCCGGCGTGGCGCGCTGGCGCTCACATGGGTGGTGCGATGAAGCGCCTGGCCTTGCTCCTGGCGGCCTGCGTCTTGGCCGGCTGCCCCACGCGCGAGTTCTACCTGAACCGCTCCGAGGTGCCCTGGGAGGAGCGCGGGATCTTGAAGGTGGAGCTGCCCGCCTTCGAGGCGCCGGCGGAGGCCTGGGCCGCGGCGGACGCGGCGCGGCGCGCCATCGCCGAGGCCCTGGGGCGCGGCACCGTCACCCTGGTGGAGACGGGCGAAGGCCAGGCGGTGCTGCACGGCGCCATCACCAACTTCACGCAGCGCTCCACCCCCTCGGGCCCGCGCCGCGTGCAGAAGCAGACCACCACCCTGACGGGCGAGGTCTACGCCTGGGACATGGACGTGACGCATGTGGTCCAACTGACGCTGGTGCTGCGGCTCGTCACGAAGTCCGGCACGCCCGTCTGGAGCCGCGAGCAGTCCGGCATGAGCACGGAGACGAACACCGTGACGCTGAACTGGCCGGGCAGCGATCCCGTACCGCCGCCGGCCTCGATGCCGTTGCCGCCCGATCCGTTGCTGTATGACCGCTTGAGGCAAAGCGCCGTGCGCCAGGCGCTTGATCCCATGATCGAGGCCCTCGCCGTCCATTACGCTTACCGGAACTTGTGACGGCCGCGACACGGGGATTCCGGGGTCGTGTGGTACCATAACCCGGCGACGCTGGTACCAAGAGGATTCCGGTTTTGGGCAAGTACGGCAAGATCGTGATCAGCCTGTTGATCTCCGCGGTGAGCCTGTTCGCGGTGCTCCACAAGATCAACTGGCAGGCTTTGGGCACCTCGGTCTCCCACCTGGACCTCCGGTTCCTCGCCGCGGCGGTGGCGGTCTTCCTCACCACCTTCTTCGTGCGCACCCTGCGCTGGAAGGTGCTGCTGGACCCGGCGAAGCGCATCAGCTACCGCCGGCTCTTCGCCGTGATCTTCATCGGCTACATGGCCAACAACGTCCTGCCGGCCCGCCTGGGCGAGCTCGTCCGCGCTTACGTGTTGGGCCGCAAGGAAGGCGTGCGCAAGACCACCACGATCGCCACGATCTTCATCGAGCGGATCTTCGACGGGTTGTCGCTGCTGTTCATCCTGGGCTCGATCCTGGTGGCGCACACGATGGGCTGGATCTCGATGGCGCATGACTTCCCCGCCAGCGTGAAGTGGGCCAGCGTCTTCGCCGGCTTCGCCTTCGTGGGCGCCTTCGGCTTCGTCTTGGCGCTGGAGTTCTGGCCGGGCCTGACGCAGATCCTGACCGGGCTGATCCGGCGCTTCGCCCCGGAGAGCGTGGCGCACAAGCTGGAGAGCATCTTGTTGGCCTTCGCGGAGGGCGTGAGCTGCCTGCGCAGCTTCAAGACCCTGGTCTTCGTCTTCGGCGCTTCGCTGCTGGTTTGGGGGATCGAGGGCAGCACGTATGCCCTGATGGGCCAGGCCTTCCACCTGACGATCCCGGCCCGCGCCTACTTCATCGCGATGGTGATCGTGAACCTCGGCACCATCATCCCGTCCGCGCCCGGGTTCGTGGGCGTGTTCCAGTTCTTCTGCATGATTTCGCTGGCGATGTTCGGGGTGCCGAAGGAAGTGGCCGTTGGCTATGGGCTGGTGTTGAACGTGTCGGAGTACCTGCCCGTGACGCTGTTCGGCGTGATGTTCCTGGCGGTCGAGGGGTTGCGCTTCAACAGCGTGATGAACCGCGAAGGCGAAGGCGACGCGGAGATCGCCGCCGCTCCCGAGCCGCTGCCGGTGGGCGAAGGCGTTTAGAGGCCGATCGTGACGCGGATGGAATCCGCGTCGACGCTGGCCTGGCCGGCAGGCGTGACGGCCCGGATCGTGCCACTGGCCTTGGTCAGGGGCGGCGCCTGCAGTTGTACGTTGCCCAGGTTGTCCAGCAACAAGACGCTCGAGCTCGTGCCCGCATCCGGGTCGTAGCGGAACGTCACGCCCGCCACGGGCCGCCCGTTGGCGTCCGTCACCGTCGCTGCCAGCTTCAAGACCGTGCCGGCCACCAGCGCGACCGTGCGCGGATCGCCCGGCAAGGTGGTGGCCAGGCGCAGGGTGGTCGCTTGCTGTTGGATCGTTACCGGCACCTTGGTGGACTGCGTCCCGGCGCTGACGGTGATGGTGGTCGAGCCGTTCGCCACGCCCGTGACCACGCCGTCGGCGCTCACGGTGGCGATCGCCGGGTTGTCCGACGCGAAGGTCGCCCCGGCCTGGGCTTGCAACGCGGTGCCCGCGGGCCCGAACGCGTTGAGGTTCAGCGTGGCCGGCGTGACCGCCAACCCGCCAGCCACGACGACCGCGGGCGTGGGCGTGGCGCTGGCGACCCCACCGCCCACCGTGGTCCCGCCGCCTACGGTCGTCCCACCGCCCACCGTGGTGGTGCCCGGCGCCGCCGAAGCGCCCGGCACGGGCGACCCCGCGGTCCCCGTGCCCACGCCGCCGGGCACCGGCGACGGGAAGACGCAGGCGTTCTGCGGCGGGACGATGATGCAAGCCGGCAAGAGCAGGGTGGCCGCCAGCAGGGGCAAGATGCGCATGGAACCTCCTACAGCCCGAAGCTCACGCCCACGGAGCCGGTGATGGCCGCGTCGACGTCGAAGGGCGTGCCCGCGGGGGCGTTCAGGGTGCGGGGCCATTGGGCCCAACCGGCCTCCGCGTACGTGCCGAAGCCGGGCGTCCACTTGTACTCCAGCCCCAGGGCGCCGCCAAACCAGGTCGCGCCCACCGGCAGGCCTTGTGCCGCCACGGCGCTGGTCGCGCCATGGGCCTGGGCGTACCACCCCCATTGCGGCACGGGACGGTGGTATAGGATCGCCCCGTAGGTCCCGGCGTACCCCAGGCTGGGGTTCACGTCGACCAGGCGGCCGCCCAGGTAGGGCTGCAAGGCCAGCGTCGGCGTCAGCTGGAAGGCGTAGCCGCCCACCAGGTCGCCGTCGTAGGCGATTTCGGAGGTGCACAGCGGCACCCCCAGCCGGGTCTGCAACAGCCAGAACCAGTTGTCGTGGTAGCCCAGGAAGCGAGTCTGCGCGCCGATGCCCACCACGTTGTTCACGCGGCTCTGGGGCCCGACCTGCACGGGCGTGCCTTCGAGGAAGCGGGCGGCCGGCGCGGGCGTCGGCCGGGGGGTCGGCTTCGCCGTGGGCTTGGGCGAGGGCGGGTTCAGCTTCTCCTGGGTCTTGATCACCAGCTGCTTCACCAGCGGGAAGGTCTGCGCGGCCGCGGCGGCGAACTGGTAGCGGGTCAGCTTCTCCAGCCCGCGGAAGGTCTGGTTGGGGAAGCCCACCATCACCTGGTACTTGTCCGCCACGTCCTGTACCAGATCGCGTGGATAGGGCGTGCCGGGCACATCCGTGAAGGGGAAGTGGTGCGGCGAAAGCACGCCCGCATCCACCACGTGCTTGGCCTCGCCCAGCAGCAGCAGGCGCTCGATCAAGCTGGCCATCTCGTAGCGCGAGACCGGCTGGTCCCCCCCGAAGCGCGACCCGGTCATGATGCCGTCGTAGAGGTGGTAGTGGTTGGCCACGCGGTCCACGGCCTTGCGCACGCCCGCGTCGGCCGGCAAGTCGGTGAAGGCGGGCCGGGCGGCCCCCAAGGGCTCCCACGTCACCTTGGAGAGGATTTCCAGCTCGTCGATGAAGGGGTCGAAGGCCAGGGCCATCTGCGCGCGCGTGAAGGGCTTATCGCCCCGGAAGGACTTGTCCGGGTAGCCGTGCATGAAGTGGCGCTGGACGGCCACCTCCGTCACGGCCTTCTCGGCCCAGTGCCCGGCCGGGATGTCGGGGAAGGCGGCGGTCGCGGTAATGGCGGCTAGGATCCAGGTGGTGGATGACATGGCGGCTCCGTACAACAATCTTGATGAAGTTACGACCCTCCCTTGCTTGACTACGCAATTAGTCACAAACACGCGCCCCCGGTGATGACGGTGGTGCGC
>JAQBPE010000203.1 GCA_028287685.1 Cyanobacteria bacterium RYN_339
TGCCGCAGATCTTACGCACCAGGCGCTGGGCGATCACGCCGATGGTGGCGGCCGCCGTCAGGAAGCCTTCCACGCCCATTTCGTCCAGGCGCATCATGGCGCCCGGCGCGTCGTTGGTGTGGAGCGAGGTGAACACCAAGTGGCCCGTCAGCGCGGCTTCGATGGCGATCTTGGCCAGCTCCTTGTCTCGGGTCTCACCAATCAGCATGATGTCCGGATCCTGTCGCAGGAAGGACTTCAGGATGCGGGCGAAGGTGTAGCCGATTTCGGGCTTGGCCTGGCACTGGGTGATGCCGGCGCAGTCGTACTCGATCGGGTCCTCGGCCGTGCTGATGTTCACGTCCGGCGTATTGCGGTAGGCCAGGACGGAGTACAGCGTGGTGGTCTTGCCGGAGCCGGTGGGCCCACAGACGAAGATGATGCCGAACGGGCGGTTGACCATGTCCATCACGACCTTGTAGTCGTGCTCGAAGATGAAGAGCTTGTCGAGCGGCACGCCCGTGTTGCTCTTGTCCAAGATTCGCATGCAGATTTTCTCGCCGTACTTGGAGGGCAAGGTGCTGACGCGGAAGTCGATTTCCTTGCCGCGGAACTTCACGCTGATGCGGCCGTCCTGGGGCAGGCGCTTCTCCGCGATGTCGAGGTTCGACATGATCTTGAAGCGCGAGATCAGCGCGGGCAGGATCTTCTGCGGCAGCTCCATCTGCTTGTGCAGCACGCCGTCCTGGCGGAAGCGCACGATGATGTTGGTGGCCTGGGGCTCGATGTGGATATCCGACACCTTGCGGGCGGAGCCCAGGGCGTTGGTGAGGATCGTGTTGGCCAGCTTGATCAGCGGCGCCTCGTTCGCTTCGCGCTCGAGGTCGTGCATGTTCGCCGACTCTTCTTCCTCGTCCTCATCGAGCTCGAGGGAGTCGTCGTTGAACTGGGCCAGCAGATCGTCCACGGCCGTGGCTTGCAGCGCCTCGACCTCGACCTTGAACTGGCTTTCGAGGAAGGCGAAGTACTCGTCTTCCGTGATGATCACGGGCTGGACGGCCACGCCCTTGAGCAAGAAGCGCACGTCATCGATGGCGATCAGGTTGGTCGGGTCGACCATCGCCAAGGTGAGGCGGTTGTTGGCGAACTGGATCGGGATGATCTGGTGCTGGCGGATGAGGTTCTCCGGCACCATCTTGAGGACTTCGGGAGCGACCTTGATCTTCCGGAGGTTGATGTAACGGAGCCCGTATTGCAGCTCCAGGGCGTCCTTGATGCTCGCTTCGGAGATGTAGCCCTGCTTGATCAAGATCATGCCCAGAGACTCCTTGGTCTCCTTCTGGATCTCGACCGCCTTCTTGAGCTGACCCTCGGTGACAAGATTGGCGTTGAGGAGGATTTCCCCCAACTTCATCTTCACCAATGCCATCGGCTAACCTCCCTCGAAGAACGAGAAAAAGAACGGCCCCCTGGGCCGCGCGCGGGTTATCCCATACCCAGCGCCCCTGCGATGGCCGTCAACACAGCAGCGACATCCATCGGCTGACCGTCTTGCGACACTACGACTAAAATACCCATATCGGCGGAGGTCATTAACATGGACCCTTCGGCCGACTCGAGCAGCAAGCGTTGCAGCTCCCCGCGCTTCATCTTCTGCGACTGGACACCGTTTCCGGCAAACAAGCTGGTTGCTTGCGCACCCAAATAGTCCTCGTCCAACTCGGGGGGCAAGGTGGACATAATCACGAGGCCGTCATACCCGACAATCAGGCTGCCGGCCACGCCCGGGGAACGGTCGATTGCTGCCATCAGGCCCTTGAGATCTACGCCATTAGCAATTTCTAGCTTGGCTGGAGCAGGCAAGGGTCCGTGGGACCTGGGCAAAGGCCCTGTCGCAGGCTTGGCCATGAGAGGCGCCGGCGGTGGGGTGGTGGGGGGTGCCGGCGGCACGGCGTGCGCGTCCGCGATGATCGGCGGGGGCGGCTTGGGGCGCTCGTCTTGCACGGGCGCGGCAACCGGCTCCGGCGTGGGGGCGACGGGAATCGGCGCGCTCAGGCCGAACTCGTCGAAGCGCGGCTTGGGCCGATCGTCCACGATCGAGGTGGGCGGCGCGCCGATGCCGGCTTCCAGGCCGGAGAACAGCGCGTCGAGCGAGCTGTCGAGCGCGGCCTCGTTGAAGATCTTGCCCGGGTCCGGCGTGACGAGGGGGGCAACCGGTGGGGGCGCCGGCTTGGAGAAGGGCAACACGGGCTCCGGGAAGACCGGGCCGCTGGTGGGCATCTCGATCGGCGGAGGCAAGGGGGCAGGCATGGCGCCCGCCATCTGGGGGGCGTAGCCGGCCGCGGCCGCGGCCTCGTAGCCCAGCGCGTCCGCGAAGCCCATGCCGGACTCCTGGCCGTACTGGGCGAAGGGCGAGGCGCCTTCCGGCGCTTCGGGGATCGGCGCGCCTACCAGCGCGTCGAGCGCCGGGTCGCCGCCGGCCACGTCCAGGCGCTGCGTGCCGCCGATCGGCCGGCCGCCGGCCTTCTTGCGCTTGCCGGTGCCTTTCTTGCCCTTCTTGGGCTGCGGCGCGAGGCCGATCTTGTCCAACAGCAGGGTCCAGAGACCCGGTTGGTTGGGTGGCTTGCGACCCGCCATGGGGGGAGGTCCTCCAGCGCTCACGCCGCTCTACCCGCGCAGGACCGCGCCGAAGCGGTCCTCCAAGGCCTTCAGGATGTTCGCTTGCTGCGGCTCGACGTCGCCCGCCCCGAGGGTGCGGTCCGGCGCGCGGTAGACCAGGCTGAAGCCCAGGCTGACCTTGCCGTCCGGCAGGTTGCCGCCGGTGAAGCGGTCGAAGAGCGTGACGTCTTCCAACAGCTCGCCGCCGGCCTCGCGGATGGCCTTGATGGCGTCGTCCGCGGCCACGTCGACGCCCACCACCACGGCCAGGTCGCGCAAGGCGGCCGGCAGGCGGCTGAACGGTTCGAAGCGCGCCTCGCGCCGGGGCAGCAGCGCCAATTTGGTCAGATCCAGCGTGAAGGCGCTGACCTTCTGGCTGCCGGGCAGGTCGTAGTCCTTGGCCACCTGCGGGTGCAACTCGCCCAGGGAACCGACGACCTCGTCGTTCCACAACAGTTCGGCCTGACGGCCGGGGTGCAGGGTGGGGTGGCTATCGACTTGCTTCAGCGACAGGGTGCCTTCCAGCTCCAGGCGCTGCATCAGCTTCTCCACCAGGCCCTTGGCGTAGTAGAAGTCGGCCTGCAGGGGGGCGGGCGTCTGCTCCGGCAGCCACATGCCTTCCCAAAGCGAACCGACCAGGGTGGCACCCAGCCACAGGCGCTCTTCAGCGCCATACGTCTTGCCGATCTCGAAGATGCCCAGGCGCGGTTGGCCCTGGTAACGGTTGTAGCGCAGCACTTCCAGCAGGCTGGGCAAGAGCGAGGTGCGCAGCACGCTCATCTCCTTGACCGCGTTGGCGAGCGCGATGTGGCCGACGCCTGCCAGGCCCGCCAGGCGCTCGGCCTCGGGGGTGGTCAGGCTCTTGGTCATGACCTCGGAGAGCCCCAGGCCGGCGGCCACGGCGCGCGCACGCGCCTCCAGGCCCACGATGGCGGGTTGGCGGGGGCGATCGGTCACGGGCGGCAGCACGGTGGGGATGCGGTCGTAGCCATAGTGGCGCGCCACCTCTTCCACCAGGTCGGCCTCGCGCGTCACGTCGTGGTAGCGCCAGC
Organism: Cyanobacteria bacterium RYN_339; assembly: GCA_028287685.1. Classification (GTDB taxonomy): domain Bacteria; phylum Cyanobacteriota; class Sericytochromatia; order S15B-MN24; family JAQBPE01; genus JAQBPE01. The sequence continues at coordinate 3,690 of JAQBPE010000203.1, forward strand.
CGGGGGTGGACACGTCGTAGCTGCTCAGCTCGAACACGCCGTCGGAGTGGCGGTGCAGGCTGAAGCCCAGCGCGCTCACCACGCGCTCGACCTCCTGGTTGGGGATCTCGAGGCCCAGCAGGCGCTTGATGGCGTCGAGGCGGAAGGTGAATTGGCGCGGCTCCGGGAAGCCGGGCTTGCGGGCTTCCACCTGGGCGCCGACCGCCTCACCGCCCGCCAGCGACGCGATCGTCTCGCGCAGCAGCGCCAGGGCGGCGCCGGTGCCGGACGGGTTCACGCCGCGCTCGAAGCGGTAGCTGCTCTCGGTGCTCAGGCCCAGGCGGCGGCCGGTCTTGCGCACGCCGGACGGGCTGAAGTAGGCGGCTTCCAGGAACAGCTCCGTGGTGTTGGCGTCCACCTCGGCGTCCGCGCCGCCCATGACGCCGGCCACCACCAGGGCGCGCTCGGCGTCCGCGATGACCAGGTCGTCGGCCTGCAGCGTGCGCTTCTGGCCGTCCAGCGTGACGAGCGTTTCGCCCTCCGTGGCCTTGCGGACGCGGATCTCGTGGCCCTTGATCTTGCTGGTGTCGAAGGCGTGCAGGGGCTGGCCCGTCAGCAGCATCACGTAGTTGGTGGCGTCCACCACGTTGTTGATGGCGCGCATGCCGGCGCCTTCCAGGCGCTTGACCAGCCAGTCGGGGGACGGGCCCACCTTCACGCCGGTCATGTTCAGGCCCAGGTACACGGGGCAGCGCTCCGCGTCCACGTCGCCCAGCTTGACCTTGCCGGCCTCGAGCGCCAGTTCCTTGGTCTGCGGCTTGGCGGCGGGCAGCTTGAGGCCCGAGTCGGGCAAGGCCACGGCCAATTCGCGCGCCACGCCGATCACGGAAAGCAGGTCCGGGCGGTTGGCCGTCACGGCCACGTCCAGCACCAGCTCGCCCAGCTTCATGGCCGCGGCGATCGGCTGGCCAAGCGGGGTGTCCGTGGGCAGGATCAAGACGCCGTCCTCACCGGGGGGCAGCCCCAGCTCGGCCAGCGAGCAGTACATGCCGGCCGAGTCCACGCCGCGCAGCTTGGCGGCCTCGATCTTCTTGTTGCCGGGCAGGTTGCTTCCCACCAGCGCCACCGGGATCTTGTCACCCAGCTTGACGTTGGGCGCGCCCGTGACGATTTGCAGCGGCTGGCCGTCGCCGATGTCGGTCTGGCAGATGCGCAGCTTGTCCGCGTTCGGGTGCGCGTCGACGTGCGTGATCTGGCCGACCACCACGGTCTCGAGCCCTGGCGCGCGGTACTCGAGGCTCTCCACCTCCAGGCCGATGCGGGTCAGGGTCTCTTCCAGCAGGGTGGGCGAGACCGGGTTCATCAACAGATCGTTCAGCCACGAAACGGGGAAGCGCACTTTGGTCTCCTAGAACTGCTGGAGGAAACGGTCGTCGTTTTCCCACAGGTGCCGGATATCGTTGATGCCGTAGCGGATCATCGCGACGCGGTCGATGCCCATGCCGAAGGCCAGGCCCGTGACCTTCTCGGGGTCGAGCGAAACTGCTTCCAGCACGTTGGGGTGCACCATGCCGGCGCCGCCCAGCTCGATCCAGCCGGAGTACGAGCAGGTGCCGCAGCCGTTGGCGCCGCAGAACGGGCACTCGACGTCGACCTCGGTCGACGGCTCCGTGAAGGGGAAGAAGCTGGGCCGGAAGCGCACGCGGCGGTTCTTGCCGAACAGCTCGTGGCACAGCGCGGTCAACAGGCCCTTGAGGTGGGCGAAGGTCGTGCCTTCTTCCACCATCAGGCCCTCCAGCTGGTGGAAGATCGGGTAGTGGCGCTTGGTCACGTCGTCGCGGCGGTAGACGCGGCCCGGCATGATCAGGCGCAGGGGCGGCTTGCCGCTCTCCATGGCGCGGATTTGCACGCTGGACATGTGGGTGCGCAGCAGGCGGCCGTCGGGCAGGTAGAAGGTGTCCTGCGCGTCGCGGGCGGGGTGGTCGGTGGGGGTGTTCAGCGCCGTGAAGTTGTGCCAGTCGTCTTCGATTTCCGGGCCGTCGGCCACGGTGAAGCCGTAGTAGGCGAAGAGGTCGATCAGCTCTTGCTTGGCGGCCATGATCGGGTGGATCGAGCCGCCCAACTGGCCGCGGGCGGGCAGCGTGACGTCGATGCGCTCGCCGCGCAGCTGCTCTTGCATGGCGGCGGAGGCCACGCGGCCGCGCCGCTCCTCGTACGCCGCCTCCAGGGCCTGCTTGCCCTGGTTGATGGCCTTGCCGACGGTGCCGCGCTCCTGCGGCGGCAGCTCGGGGATGGTCTTGAGCAGCTTGCCGATCTCGCCGTTCTCGCGGCCGAAGTACTTCACGTACCAGGCTTCGAGCGCGCCCTCGGTCTCGAGATGACCTAAGGCAACTTCAGCATCCTTAAGCACCTGTTCCATAGTCGCTTGGTTCATGAACACTGCTCCTGGATGGACCCAGTAATGGGTTATCGTTCGCACACCCGTTTTTTGCCGCAGGCGCTAAATGGGAACGGGAATAGGGAGAAAGCTTGCTCGCTTCTACCCTATTCCCTTTGATTGCCCTGTTTAGTCGGGTTTATTCGATGACGTAGGGCATCAGGGCGATCTCGCGCGAGCGCTTGATCGCTTCGGTCAGACCGCGCTGGTGCTTCGCGCAGTTACCGGTCACGCGGCGGGGCAGGATCTTGCCACGCTCGGTGATGTACTTCTTGAGGCGGATCACGTCCTTGTAATCGATGAACGTGACCTTGTCCACGCAGAACACGCAGACCTTGCGGCGCTTCATGCGTCCGCCGCCCTTACTGGAGCCTCCAGGCTTGGCCATGGTTATTTTCCTCGCTTAATCAGTCGGTCTAGAACGGAATTTCGTCATCGAGATCGGGGGGCGGAGCGCTCGGCGCGGCTTTGGCGGTGACCCGCTTGGCCGGCGCCGCGGGCGGAGCGGCTTCCAAATCGCGGAAGTCGTCGTCCTGAGGGGGCGGGGCGCCCCACTCGTCGTCCGACGGTCCCTCGTAAGAAGCACCGGCCTTGGCGGCGGGGGCTTTTTGGCCTCCACCCCCGCGGACGGGCTCCACCTGGCTCGCCTCGACCTCGATGGTCTTGCGGCGCTGGCCGTCATTCGTCTCGTAGGAGCGCGTGGTAAGGCGCCCTTCGATCGTCACCAGATCGTCCTTGGATACGGAGTCCCGGACGCGCTCGGCCAGATTGCGCCAGGTGATCACACGGACGTAGTCCGTGATCTCCGGGCCACCTTCTTGCCGGGGCGGCCGAACGACCGCCACGGAGAACGAGGCGCTCGCGACACCGCTGGGCGTCAGGCGGAACTCGGGGCCCCGCGCGATCGTGCCCATCAGGGTGATGTGGTTGATGCTCATGACGGTTTAGTTGAACGGGCGGGGGGCCACGACGGGCTGGGGGTTCGCCGCGGCGACCTTGAGGGCCTCCGCATGCGCCAGCGCCTCTTCGTCAAGGCGGATGACCAGGTGACGGATGACGTCATCGTTCAGCTTGAGCAGACGCTCCAGCTCCAAGAGCGACGCCGGGTCGGCCTGGAAGGACGTCAGGACGTAGAAACCGTCCTTGAAATCCTTCACTTCGTAAGCCAGACGCTTGCGCCCGCGCTTCTCCGACTTTTCGACAATTCCCTTGTTGCCAGCGATCTGGTCGTCGATCTTCTTCGCGACCGCATCGATGGAATCCTCATCAAGCGTGGGCTTGATGATGTACATGAGTTCGTAATTCCGAAGCATTGGTACCTCCCTCCGGACATCGGGTGGATGGCCCCCGGCCGAGCCGGGAGCAGGGAAGAATCGGGGAAACTCCCCGGGCGATGGCGCTAACCCGCGCTTGATCGCGATTCTTGACTGCCTTGAGGCTATCATAAGGGGCTTTTAACCGCAAGCTGGGACGTTCTGCTATCATCTTGCCAGGGAGAAATTCGCCGATGCGCCGTTCGCTCGTTCGTCTCTGCTTCGCCGCTGCGCTCGTGGGCGCGCCGCTGACCGGTTGTACCGACCTCAACGGGCTCGTGAACGTGCCCAACCCGGTCGGCAACGGCATCTCGATCCGCTTGAACGCCGATCCCAGCAGCAGCTACGTGGCCGCGGACAGCTCCGTCACGCTCTCCGTCGACGTCACCAACCCCAACGGCGGCACCGTGAGCTACGCCTGGAACACCAACGGCGGCAGCCTGAGCTCGCGCGGCGGCAACCCCGTCGTCTGGACCGCGCCCTCCACGCCCGGCACTTACACCGTGCAGGTCAACGTCACGGCTGGCGGCACTTCCGCCCCCGGCGCCATCCGCTTTATCGTCCAATAGCGTGGTAGAATGGGGGCATCACGACCCCCAGGAGGCCGCCATGCAACAACTGGAACGCCGGAAGCAGTTCGAGCTCGACCGCGAGCTCGTCGAGCAGGTCCTGGACCGCGCCTTGAGCCGCGGCGCCGACTTCGCGGAAGTGTTCGCGGAGGACAAGACCTACGCCTCGCTGCAGTTGCTGGACGGCAAGGTCCACGAGAGCCTGAGCGGACAGGACTACGGCGCCGGCGTGCGCGTGTTCTACGGCCACGAGGCGATCTACGCCTACACCAGCGACCTCTCGTTGGCCGGCCTCATGACCGTGGCCGACCAGGTCAGCCAGGCCAAGGAATCCGAAGGCCGCCACGCGCGCGCTGACTGGAAGCCCATCGCCGTGCCGCCGCGCCACACGCTCAAGATCTACCCGGACGACGTGAGCAAGCAGACCAAGGTCTCCTTCCTCCAGAAGGCCGACCGCGCGGCCCGCGCCTTCAGCCCGGAGATCACCCAGGTGGACGTGATGGTGGCGGAGGAGGTCCAGCAGGTCTTCATCGCCAACTCGGAAGGGCTGTGGCTCTCCGACGAGCGGCCGTACATCCGCTTCATGCTGACGGCGATCGCCTCCAAGGGTGATGAAAAGCAATCCGGCCGCGAGTCCCCCGGCGCCATGGCCGGCTGGGAGTTCATGGACGGCCTCGACGTGGACGCCCTGGCGCGCTCCGCGGCCGAAACCGCCATCACGATGCTGCACGCGGACTACTGCCCCAGCGGCAAGATGCCCGTCGTGATCGAGAACGGCTTCGGCGGCGTGATCTTCCACGAGGCCTGCGGCCACCTGCTGGAGACCACCAGCGTGGCCAAGGGCGCCAGCATCTTCTGCAACATGGTCGGCGAGGAGATCGCCCACCCGTGCGTGACGGCCGTCGACGACGGCACCATGGACGGCGAGTGGGGCTCCTTGGCCGTGGACGACGAGGGCCACCCGACCCAGCGCACCGTGCTGATCGAGAACGGCATCCTCAAGGGCTACATGGTCGACAAGCTGGGCGCCAAGAAGACGGGCTACTCCGTCACGGGCTCCGGCCGCCGCCAGAACTACCGCTTCGCCCCCACCAGCCGCATGCGCAACACCTTCATCGCGCCGGGCAATTCCAAGCTCGAAGAGATGATCGGGTCGGTCGAGTACGGGTTGTACGCCAAGAAGATGGGCGGCGGCAGCGTCTCCCCCGGCACCGGCGAGTTCAACTTCGCGGTGCAGGAGGGCTACATGATCCGCAACGGCAAGATCGCGGAGCCCGTGCGCGGCGCGACGCTGATCGGCAACGGCGGGGACATCCTCCGCAAGATCGTGATGGTAGGCGACAACTTCGCCATGGCCGCGGGTCGCTGCGGCTCGATTTCGGGCACCATCCCCACCAACGTGGGCCAGCCGGCCCTCAAGGTCAGCGAGATCGTCGTCGGCGGTCGGAAGTAGCAACAAAGGAGCCAAATGACCGCCCCCTTCGAGACCGAAATCCGTACCCTGATGGACCTGGCCCGCGAGAACGGCCTGGGTGACGTGGAGGTCTATGCCAAGCGCGACATCGCCCTGACGCTGCGCGCCCACAACGGCGAGCTGGAGAGCTTCCAGCGCTCCGACTCCGTGGGCCTGGGCGTGCGCGTGCTGCTGGGCGAGCGCGTCGGCTACGCCTACACGGAGAACCTGGCCCCGGCCGCGCTCCAGCGCGTGCTGAACGAAGCCAGCTCCAACGCGGAACTGGTCGAAGCCCAGCCCGGCGCGGCCCTGGCGGCGGACGCCCCCGTGCCCGAGGCCCCGGAGCTGTTCAACCCGGCGCTCGACGCCGTGCCCCTGCCCGAGAAGATCGCCCAGGTCAAGCACCTCGAAACCATCACCCGCACGGCGGATCCGCGCGTGAAGGCCGTGCCCGGCTGCAGCTATGCCGACGGCCAGAGCGTGGTGCGCATCGCCTCCACGCGCGGCCTGGACCGCTTCTACCGCTCCAACATGGTCTACGCGCTGGTCTACCCGATCGTCTCGGAAGGCGAGCAGAACAAGACCTGCTACGAGATGGCCATCGGCCGCGACTTCGCCAAGCTCGACATGGCCGCGCTCTCGCAGGCAGCCGTGCAGGGTGCGCTGCGCCGCCTGGGCGCCCAGGAGATGGCCAGCGGCCGCTACCCGGTGATCTTCACGCCCAAGGCCATGACGGAGCTGTTGAGCGCCTTCAGCAGCGTCTTCTCCGCCAAGGCCGCCCAGGAGGGCAAGAGCCTGCTGGCCGGCAAGCTGGGCCAGCGCGTCTCCAGCCTGATGGTCAGCCTGGTGGACGATCCGCTGCGCGTGGACGGCATCGCCACCCGCCCGTTCGACGACGAGGGCGTGCCCAGCCGCCGCCTGGCCCTGATCGAGATGGGCGACTTCAAAACCTTCCTCCACAACACCCAGACCGCGCGCCAGGCCGGCGTGGAGAGCACCGGCCACGCCAGCCGCGGCGGCTACAAGGGCACGGTCGATATCGCGCCCAGCAACCTGTTCTTCGAGTCCGGTGGGGCCACCGCCGTGCAGCTGGTCGACGGCCCCGGCCCGGTGGTGGTGATCGACGATCTGCAAGGCTTGCATGCCGGCACCAACCCGATCAGCGGTGACTTCTCGCTGGCCTCGCAGGGCCACCTGTACGAGGATGGCCAGTACCGCCACCCCGTGCACAACTTCACGGTGGCGGGCAACTTCGTGGACTTGCTGGAGGCCGTGGAGGGGGTGGGCGACGACCTGCGCTTCTTCCCGCACGGCTCGTACATCGGCTCGCCCAGCATGCGCGTCAAGGAACTCGCGATTGCCGGCGCCTAACGCGCGCTCCTGATGCGTTGGCACCCGAGCCCGCCAAAGCGAAGCGCCCGGTCCCCCAGGGGGACCGGGCGCTTTGACGTTTTGGAGAAGACTACTCGGCGGTCTTGTAGACGACCTTGCCGCCCTCGAGGACGAAGCCGAAGTCCGTCACCTTGCACAGGTCGACGTCCATCACTTCGTAGTACTTGCCTTCGGGCGTGACGACCTTGATGCCGTAGGCGCACTCTTCGTTGTTCTTGTTGAAGGTGATGCCGATGGCGCCCTCGCCCAGGACCTTGCCGTCCGGGATCAGGTTGTTGCCCCAGCTGTCGGTCTGCGACATCGGCGCGACGTACAGCTCGTTGAACGACATGCCGGTGTAGTTATGCAGGTTGAAGTCCTGCGAACCTTCGGCGAACGCGGGGGCCGCGGCGCCACCGATAGCAAGCGCCAGAGCCAGGGCGGAGAAAATGTGCTTCAAGGGAGATTCCTTTCGACTGACAGAAGGGGGTTAACTAAAGATTACCCCCGAGCGTTATGGCCCAATCGGGCTGCAATAATAAGTAAATTTACTGCGCTCGAGAGGCCCCACCCAAGCAACCACGACTGCCGATAGGGCCCATCTGGGATCGTAACTACAGGGTACCTCAAGGACGACGAAGCGATCAAGTTTGTTCAGCCCGAAGCTAAGATCTTGTCAGCACGCCTCTGGACGCCTGCCGGTCGCCAGCAAGCGGGCGTTCCACGGCCGGATGCGATCTTTACCCGTCTTTAAATTCCCCTTCCCTTTGTGTGAGCCAGGGTCTACGTGCTTGCGGCGATATCCCCGTATGTTGATGCCAGACCTGACCAAGCGCCTGATCGAAGCCCGCCTCATGGGGCGCCCGATCGACCCCCCGAAGCCGCCCAAGCCGCCGCGGCGCGGCACGAAGCGCCGTTGACGCGCCGCGCCGCGCCCGCTACGCTGGCGCGGTGAGCAACGAGCCGTCCCTTCCCAGCCTGGTCGCCGTGTTCGCGCGCGTCGGCATGCTGGCGTTCGGCGGCGGCGTGACCAGCCACCTGCTGGTGCAGTTCTCGCGCCGCGGCTGGCTGACGGACGCGCAGTACCTGGACGCCGTCAGCTGGTGCCAGAACCTGCCGGGCCCCAACGCCACCAACCTGTCGGCCTTCCTGGGCTGGCGCTTCGGCGGCGGCCTGGGGGCGGTCCTGTGTACGGTGGCGCTGGTCCTGCCCGGCGCGGTGCTGGTGCTGCTGCTGAGCCACCTGTTGGCGACCGTCCCGCAGCAAGCCGTGGTGCGTGGCGGGCTTGCGGCCGTGGCTGCCGCCGCCGTGGGGCTGTTGATCGCGGCTATGTGGCAGCTGGGCGCCAGCGCGCGGCTGCGCGGCCTGCGGGGCCTGGCCATGGCGGTGACGGCGGTGGGCGTGGCGCTGGGCGTGCCCACGCCGGTGGCGATCGCCGTGATGGTGGCGCTGCTCTGGCCGCGGCGGGAAGGCCCCGATGCCGGCGCTGCTTGACCTCTTCCTGACCTTCGCCTACCTGGGCCTGATCAGCGTGGGCGGCGCCATGACCGTCATCCCGGAGATGGAGCGCCAGGTGGTGGTGGTCCACGGCTGGATGAACCACCAGGCCTTCGTGGAGGCCTACGCGCTGGGCCAGTTCGCGCCCGGGCCCAACATGCTGCACGTCTTCCTGGTGGGCTACCGCGTGGCCGCCCTGCCGGGCGCGCTGGCGGCGGGGCTCGGCATGTTCGGCCCCACCTCGCTGCTGCTGGCCGGTGTCGCCCGGGTGGCTGCCGCCCCGCGGCCGCCGGCCTGGGTGACCAAGTTCCAGGGCGCGATGGGCCCGGTTACGATCGGCCTGATGGGCGCGGCGGCCTGGACGCTGGGCCGCGACAGCGTGCGCTCGCCGCTCCTGGCCGGCATCTGCGCGCTGTCGGCCGTGGCCGTGATCCGCAAGTGGTTGGACCCCGCCTGGGTGGTGGTGCTTGCGGCGGCGGTGGGCGCCGTGGCGGCCTGGGGAGGGGTGGCATGAGCTTCCTGTGGGGCGTGGCGATCGCCAGCCACCAGAACGACGGCGGCGCGCCCGCGAGCGACTGGACCCAGGCCGAGGCCGAGGGCCGCTACCCGCACACCAGCGGCGAGGGCGCGCGCTTCCGCGAGCACTTGGAGGGCGACCTGGACCTGATCGCGCACGACCTCCGGGGCAACGCCCTGCGCCTGAGCATCGAGTGGGCGCGCGTGGAGCCGCGGCCGGGCGAGTGGGATTTGGCCGAAATCGCCTACCTTCACCGCCTGTTCGCCGCCGCCCGGGCCCGCGGGATCACGATCATCGCCACGCTGCACCACTTCACCTCGCCCGCCTGGCTGGGCGGCTGGGAGGCGCCGGCCACCGCGGAGGCCTTCGCGCGCTACGCCGCCTTCATCGCCCGCGAGTTCAAGGGCCAGATCGCCTACTACCTCACGCTGAACGAGCCCAGCAACCTGATCGTGGGCGCCTACGCCGGCGGCCTGATGCCGCCCTTCCGCAAGGGGCCGCTGGCGGCGTTGCGGGCCACCCGGGTGATGCACCGCGCGCATATCCTGGCCTACCATGCTATCCACGCCGAAGACCCGCAGGCCCAGGTCTCCCTGACGGAGTTCAACGGGGTCCTGCCGCTGGGGCCGATCGCCGTGCTCTACTCCCCGGGGTTGTACCTGGCGCGGCTGTTCCGCCGGCTGCCGCTGGACTACGTCAGCCTGCACTACTACGGCGACGTCTCCTTCGCGGACATGGGCGCCTTCCCCACCCGCCCGGACAACTTCGACACCCGCCCTGACCACTTCCGCCGGGCGATCGTGGCCGCCTGGCGCCTGTTCAAGCTCCCCGTCCTGATCGGCGAGAACGGCCTTGCCACCCGCAACCACGCACCCCGCCGCGACGGCTGGGACGCCCCGCGCTATATGGAGGCCCATGTCGCCGCCATGCAGGCCGCCATGGCGGAAGGCGTGCCGGTGATCGGCTACCTGTGGTGGACCCTGACGGACAACTACGAGTGGGGCACCTACGACAGCCGCTTCGGCCTCTACCGCGTGGAGTGCCAGGCCGGCGACTTCACCCGCATCCCCACCCCCGCCGTCGCCACCTTCCGGCGGTTGGCCAGCGCCCCGCCCCCATGTTGTTGAAGTGGATCTTGTGCCACCCCTTGCCCGACCGGCAAGCGGCCTACGACGCCGAGCAGGCCGCTTGGAACCAGGCCACGTTCGAGGGCGAGGACGTCCAGGCCTACGTGGTAGCCGGCACGCCCGGCCGGAGGCTGCTCCTGATCGAGTGGCCCGACCAGGGCGCGATCGATCGGTTCATGCAAGGCCGCCACGACACGCTCATGCGCGACCACCCGCTGGGCGAGCTGCTGCGCTCGTACGAGGTCGCGTACTACGAGTGGGTCGAGGACGTGGGCCTGGCGCCGGACTGGGAGCGCCTGGCGCTGCCTGGCCCGGTGTTGAGGCACACGCTTTGCGAGGTGCCGGCCGCCAACTTCGACGCATTCCTGGCGGTGCAACGCGAGACCTGGAGCCCCGGCATGCTTGCGGCACCCGGCTTCCTGGGCGGTCGCATCTGGCGCCGCCGCGACGACCCCGCCCGCGTCCTGGTCGCGACCTACTTCGCCGATGCTGCCGCCCACGCCGCCTACCAGCGTGACGTGCTCCCCCGCCTGCGGGTAGCCGGTGCGGCGTCGATCGGGCTCTGCACCGCCATCCAGGCCGAGGAGTGGCGGGTAGGGTCCGTCCGCTGGCGACCTGGATAAATTTAAAAACGTGATTGCGAAACAGTATCAAATCGGATTAAATGGCGGCTCGCCCCCACTGAAAGGAGGCCCCATGAAGTCCACCGTCGCGCTGTTGTCCTGCCTGCTGCCCCTCCTGCTGGCCAGTGCCGTCCGGGCCGAGCCCCAGGACCTGACGCCGGTGCGCCAGATCGAGATGTACCTGGATGGCTTCCACAACTACAAGCGCGAAGTTGGCCTGCCGCCGGCCAAGCAGTCCCAACTGCGCGTGGCCCACTACTGCAGCCACTACAGCCCGGAGCTGATCCAGTGCGTGCTGTACGACGGCAACGGCAAGGGGGCCCGCTTGATCGGTGTGGAGTACGTGGTGCCCGAGGCGGTCTACCGCGGCCTGCCGGCGGCGGAGCGCAAGTATTGGCACCCGCACGACGGCGAGGTGGACAGCGGCATGCTGGTGTTGCCCGGCCTGCCCGCGGACCAGCAAAAGGCCGTCCTGGCCACCGTGCGCAAGACCTGGGGCAAGACGTGGCACGTCTGGGACTACCGCCAGGACAAGCTGCCATTCGGCGAGCCGCGCCTTATGTGGCCTGTGGCGCCCGGCCAGCAAAGCGAAACGACCCGCAAGGCCATGCAGGAGCGGGCCCGAAACCCGGCCTTCTAGCACGGCTGCTGCCGGCCGGCGGTTGGCCAGCGCCCCGGAGTTGGGGTAGCATCGGAGGATGCGCCGCCTGCTGATCCTCTCCGCCTTGCTGACCGCCGCCTGCACGGGCACCGCCATCGCCCCGGCCGTGGGCGGCAGCGGCGCCGCGCCAGTGGGCGTCTACGCCTCCGCCAACGTCAGCGCCAAGGACCTTTCCGGCCAGTGGATCATCGGCGGCAGCCGCGCGGAGCCGCCAGCTGGCGGCCTGGTAGCGTGTGGCGCCGACCAGATTCTTACCCTCACGCAGACCGGCGTGCGCCTGCAAGGCAGCCTGGACGCCTGCGGCGGCCTCTGCACCAAGCAAGAGCAATTGGACGGCACGAACCATGACGGCGACGTGCAGCTCCAGGGCACGGGCGACGGCAACCTGGGCGGCGCCGCCGCCGACAACCCCGTCGGCAACACGAAGTACGATCTGAGCTACATCTTGACCTACAACCCGAAGACCCAGCACCTGGTGGGCAAGCGCCTGGAGCAGCCGTTCTGGGCCGTGCCGCTGGTCCGCCCCTCCTGCGCGCCCAGCACCACACCGGCGCCCGTAGCAAGCTGAGGCGCCCGAACGGCGATAACCTCCGGAACGCCCCCTCGTTCGGAGGACTCCCATGATCCGGCCGGCCAGCTCGTACGTCCCCTACGCCTACCAGGCGCCGCCCATGCGGCCGCCGTACCAGGCGCAGGACATCCCGCCGCCGGTGCCTTTGCCCCCGGCCTACCCGCCGCCGGGCCAGGTGTTCCCGCCGCAAGACAAGACCGGCGAGGTCGTCAGCGGCACCGCCATCCACAGCACGATCGCCGCGGGCGTCGGCGCGTTGATCGGTCTGGCCGTGGGTGGGCCCATCGGCGCCGCCTGGGGCGCCGCCATCGGCACCGGGCTGGCCCAGGGCTTCATGCAGTTCCTCGTCCGCATGGCGGACGGCTCCGGCGCCAACGGGCCCCAGGTCGCTCTGCTGACCGGCGCCGCCGGCCTGGGCGTGGCCGCGCTGGCGGGTGGCATCTGGGGCGCCGCCGCCTTTGCCTGGGGGGCCGTGCTGGCTCCCGCGGCGATCGCCGGCGTCCTCACGATGAAGAAGTAAGGTGAAGCTGACGGCCCTATGCGGCGTCGCCCTCGCCACTGTGCTGGCCTGCCAGGCGCCGGCCTTCGCGGACGTGCCCCCGCTGGAGGAACCGCCCGCGGACCTTTCCGTGCTGCCCTGGCGCCACGGCCAGCTGCAACTGCACCAGGCCTTCGGCCTTTCGACGCTGGCTTCCATCGCCGTGACAGGCGGGATGGGCTATTGGCTGTCGCGCCAGAACGGGTCGTCCGGCGTCTTCGATGGGCACCTGCTCATGGCCGGGGTCACGACCGGGCTCTACCTGACGGCAGCCACGCTGGCGCTTACCGCCCCGCCCTCGCCGCTGCCGGCGTCGGACAACCCGTGGGACACCACGGAGCTGCACCGGAAGATCGGCTGGCTCCATGCCGCGGGCCTGGCCGGCACCGTAGGCCTGGGCCTGCTCACCACCTACGGCTCGTTGCAGTATTCGCCGTACCACGCGCTGGCCGGCTACACCACCATCGGCTTGATGGCGCTGTCCGCGGGCGTGATCGCCTTCGGGGAGTAGGGCATGAACCGCCGCCAGTTCCTGGTGCTCGTCGCGGCCGGCGTTGCGGCGGGCTGCGCTGACACGCTCCGCGCCTCCTTCGGGCCCCCGCTCGTCGCGGCCACGCCCAGCGGCCCGCGCAAGGTCGCGTCCTTGGCCGCCTTGACGGCCACGCCCAGCGCCTTCCCCTTGCAAACCGCCAACGGCGGCGACCAGGTCTACGCCTACAAGGATGGCGAGCAGGTGGTCGTGCTCTCCAACGTCTGCACCCACCGTGGCTGTCCCGTGGCCTGGGAGGCCGCCTCCAACCGCTTCGTCTGCCCTTGCCACGACGGCACCTTCGACCGCGCCGGCAAGGTGCTGGCCGGGCCGCCGCTGGGCCCGCTCATGGCCTATTCGGCCATGCTGGTGGGCGACGACGTCATGGTCCAGGCCTGACATGCTGATCCGCCTGCCCCGCATTTGGGACGTCCCCGACCACCTCGTCACCCCCGAGCAGCTCTACCTGGACCGCCGGCGGTTCCTGCGCGGCGCCGGCCGGGCCGCCGCGGGCCTGGCGCTGGCGGAGCTGTTCGGCTGCGAGGACACCTTGCAGCCTCGCTTCGGGCGGCAAGCCGTCCCGCCCATGGCCATGCTGGCTGCCGCGCGCAACCCCAAGTTCGCCGACGCCGGCCGGCCGCTCTCGGACGAGGCCGCCGTGGCCGCCTTCAACAACTACTACGAGTTCGGCGTGACCAAGCACATCGCCGCGGCCGCCCAGGCCTTGCCCGTCACGCCCTGGGCCGTGGAGGTGGGCGGCCTGGTCCACAACCCCAAGACCTACGCCATCGAGGACCTGTCCCGGCTGTTCCCGCTGGAAGAGCGGGTCTACAAGCACCGGTGCGTGGAAGCCTGGTCCATGACCGTGCCCTGGACCGGCTTCCCCATGAAGCTGCTGCTGCAGGCCGCCGATCCCAAGCCGGAGGCGCAGTTCGTGACGTTCACGTCCTACCACAACGACGCCGTCCAGCCGGGCCCGGGCTTCGGCGGGGAAAAGCTGCCCTGGCCCTACGAAGAGAACCTCCGGCTCGACGAGATGGCGAACGAGCTGGCCTTCTTCGCCACGGGCATCTACGGCCACGACCTGCCCAAACAGCACGGCGCCCCGCTGCGCCAGTGCCTGCCCTGGAAGTACGGCTTCAAAGGCGCCAAGTCGATCGTCAAGATCACCTTCACGGACCGGCGCACGCCCACCTTCTGGAACACGCTGGCGCCCGACGAGTATGACTTCGAAGCCAACATCGACCCGGAAAAACCGCACCCGCGCTGGTCCCAGGCAACGGAGCGCGTGCTGGACTACGGCGAAGAGTGGCTCTGGCGGCGCAGCCCCACGCTCAAGTACAACGGCTACGGCGAGTACGTGGCCGGCTTGTACTAGCCGCCGCGCAGCATCGAGAGCGCCGCGTCCCTGGTGGCCTGCATGCCCGCCAGCTGCGCGCCGATGTAGCTCAAGAGCCCGTTGCTGGCCGCGGCCAGCTTCAGCATGCGGGCGTCGTCGGTCTCCAGGCCGGCCTTCAGCACGACCTCGTGGATGCGCTGGAAGCGCGCCAGCTCGTTGTCGTCCAGGCCGGACAGCTGGGTATCGACCAGGAAGCTCACGAAGTCCGCGGGCTTCTTGATCTCGGTGCCGGGCAGCAAGGCCGCGAGCTCCGTGGTGGCGTCCTTCATGCCGGTCATGCGCGTGCCCATGTTCTGGCGCGTGACGGCCATGATCTCCGTGATCGTCTTGAGGCAGGGCACGTTCTGGCCGTCCGCGTCCTCGAAGGTCGCGGCGTTCAGGTCGATCGGGGCCAGCAGCGTGTTCGTGACCTTGACGGCCAGCGCGCCGGCGTCGGCGACGACCTTGTTGTCACGGTTCGCCGCCGCGTTCAGCACGGCGTCCAGGTCGCGGTTGAAGACGGGGGCGGCGGCGGCCACTTCGGCCGCCTTGTGGGTGATCAGTTGCTGCACGCGGCCGGCGATCGCCCGCGCGATGTAGCCCGTGGCCTGCGAGGTGTCTTCGTCCACCTGGGCGGGCGCGTTGGCCATGCCCATGATGGCGTAGCGCAGGCGGCGATCGTCCTTGGTGCGTGGCGTGACGACGATCCGCACGTTCTCCGCCACGGTGCGCGGCAGGAACAGCTTGAACTTGCCGTCGAGGTTGGTGTAGATGGCGTAGACCGGCTTGCCCTGCGGGTCGATGCCCAGGGCCACGCGCTTGTCGTCGCGCAAGGTGCGCACTTGGACCACCATGCCCACGGCGGGCAGCTGGGCGCCCACCGCCAGCTCGTCCACGGCCTGCACGGAGCGGAGGTTACCGGCTCCCTGGGCCACGATGTTGCCGGCGCCTTGCGCCACGATGTTGCCGCCGCCCTGGGCCACGATGCTCGCGCCGTCGTTGGAGATCATGGGCGGCGCGCCCTCGACGATCACGTTGCCGCCGCCCTGGGCCACCACGCTCGCGCCGTCGTTCGAGATCACGCTCGTGCCCACCAGCTTGCCGCCTTCGGGCGCCGTGACCTTGGCGCTGCCGTTCAGCAGCAGCTTGCCGCCGGCCTTGTTGACGGCGTAGTTGGCGTCGAGTTGCACGGTGCCTTCCAGGCGCACGGCATCCGTGGGCGCCGTCACCAGGCGCGGGGCCTGGGCGGGCAGGCCGGCCAGCGCCTTGGTGCTGGCCTTGCTGGCCTTCACCGCTACTGACGGCTGGCCGCTACAGGCGGTCAGCACCAGCAAGGGGACGAGGGCGAAGGCGATCCGGCGGGGCATGGAGATCCTTCTATGGCGCGGGGGTCCATGCATGGATACCGCGGTTTGCCTGTTAACTTGCTGATTTTAATACGTCGATAACGAAAAAGAAATCAGCGCGCCGCCGGCCGCAGCAAGCCGCTGGCGAACAGCGCCCGGTCCAGCGCCGCGAAGGCCAGGCCCAGCCAGGCCGTGGGCAGGCGCGGATCGTCCGCCAGGGCCTCGCGGAAGCGCTGCCGCGCTGCCACCGGCTCGTCGTCCAGCAGCGCCTGCCAACCTTCGCTCGCATGCACCCGGCCGCGGCCCCGCTTCAGTTCCTCCGGCCGCAGCCGGCCCGTGCGCGCGAGCTTCTCCAGCGAGGCTGCCAGCGCCGGCATGGCGTGGCGCGGGGCGCGGTGGCAGACGGCCAACACCTCCGCCAGCCGCACGCCGCGGCCGTGCCGGGCCAGCCGGCAGGCCAGCTCGTGAGCCACGGCCAGGCCCGGCTCCGGGTCGAAGCCCCCCACCGCCTCGATCGCCCGCCGCCGGGCCACCAGGCTGGAGAGGGCGATGCCCTGGCAAAGCGGCCAACAATCCACCCGGGCGGCGGTGCGCGCGCGGTGCCAACCGCCCACCTGCTCGACCACGCCGGCCAGGCAGTAGGCCGCGTCGGGCGCGCCTTGCAGCCGCGAGACCTGGCGGGCCAGCTTGGTGGGCTCCCAGACGTCGGCCTGGTGGGCCAGCGCGATGAACTCGCCGCGCGCCTTCTCGAGCCCGGCCGCCAGCGCGGCGCCCGTGCCGGCCCGCTGCTGCGGCACCAGCTGGACCAGGATCTCCGGGTGGGCCGCCCGGAAGGAGCGCACCCAGGCGGGCGTGGGGTCGGTGCTACCGTCATCCACCACCACCACCTCCAGCGGGCGGTAGGTTTGGGCGGCGATCGCCTCCAAACAGCGGCGGATCGAGAGCGCCCCGTCGTGGACGGGGACGATGACGGTGACGTAGCCGGCGATGATCATGGCGGCACCTCCAGCGTCACCTTACGCCCCCCTGGCGGGCCGGCCTTCGGCCATCCTGCCGAACCGCTTCGTCGGGTCGAGGTTGGCCAAAGTTTATCCGTGGCTTAACGCGTTCATCACCGGATCTTGGCCGTAGCGCCCGATAACGGCGTATGGCCGTCTCCCCGATCCAAGCCCGACCGCTCACGCCCGCTGCTCCAGCGGCGAGCAGCCGCGCGGAGGCGTTGTCGGTCGGGGCCTTCTTCCAGCGCTACCCGTCGCTGGGCGGCCAGCAAGTCGCCTTGTTCCACGCCTTCTGGGCGGAGCAGGGCACCTTCGCCACCCACCCCTTGCAGGCCTACCTCTACCACCAGACCGTGCCCGTGGGCGCCGCCGGCAAGCCCAACGGGCCGGCCTGGCAGGCCTACGCCAACGCCGTCGACGCCGGGCTGCCCGCGGCCGACATCGAGCGCGCCTTCCTCGACGCGCACCTGGACGCCTTCCGTCGTGCCACCGCCACCCCCGAGTTCCGCCGCCTGTACGCCCAGTCGGACGACGGCTACCGCAAGGTGGTCGACGCCTACCTCGACACGCTGGCCCATGTGAAGGACGGCCTGGCCGCGGGCAAGAGCCCGGTCGCCCTCTCGCGCAACCTCTTCTCCGACACCAACGCCTGCCTCTGGAAGCGCCGCGCCCCTTGGAACGGCTTCATGGCAACGGCCGGCGGCGTGGCCTCGGCGCTCAACCCCCTCAACCCGCTGACCCAACAGGTCGCGCGCGGCGCCTGGACCATCTTCAAGGGCATGCTGGGCTTCACCAACCAAGCCCAGCCGGCGCCGACGCGCGTGCGGCTCACGCTGACGGCCGCCCAGGCTCGCGACCTCGCCGCCCAGACCGGCCTGAAGCTGAAGGCCGGCAGCCAGGACCTCACGGAGGCCGACTTCCAGGGCGCCACATTCCAGGAAGCCCCGCGCTTCGACGAGCAGCGGCCCGCGCCGCGCTACCCGCTCCTGCTCTCCGACTTCACGGCGGCCCAGAAGCTGCACGGCGGCCAGCGCATGGCCGGTCCGGACGGCGTGCTGGACGGCGCGGAGGTGGCGGGCGTGCTGCGCCAGGCCCAGGCCCGCGCACGCAGCCAACTGGTCAAGGCCTTCTTCGACACGTACCCGGCTCCGGAAGCCGGCATCCTGGTCTACAGCGCCAACATGCTGGCGATGACGGGCTCGTACGGCCAGAGCGAGATGTTCGGCACGCTCGCCAACGCGATCATGCCGATGGACCGGGCGGGCAAGCCCAAGAACGCCTTCTGGCAAGCCTACGCGGACGCCTACGACCGCCACAAGGCCAGCGGGCAGCCGTCCATGGAGGTGCTGGAGGGCCTGTGGTTCCGCGCCCACATGGAAGACTTCAAGGTGGTGGACACGCCCGCCTTCCAGGCGCAGTTGAAAGATTTCTGGGCTGCCGCCGGCAAGGACAAGGCCATGCAGCCGATGGCGGTCTACACCCAGGCCATGGTGGGCGGCCGCATCGAGTTCGAGAAGGCCACCGCGGCCCACCTGTCGGACGACGCGGCGTTCGCGGCCGGCTTCACGCACTTCGCCAAGACGGTGGCGTCCTCCGGCTCGTTCCCCTTCTGGCAGCAGGACCTCAAGGAGGCCTTCGCCTGGGCCAAGGACCCGCACGCCCCCAGCCTGGACGCCCGCGGCCTGCCCACGGATCACGGCCTGTTCGAGCGGGCCGTCTCCGGCATCACCATGATGGGCGGCCTGAAGCGGATCATGGGGTCGTCGGTGGCCCAGCGGATCCAGGCGTCCACCACCCACCGCCCGGCCACCGGCATGATCGACCTGTCCAAGGTCCTGAGCGCCGCGCAGCTGGCCCAGCTCGACCCCAAGGTCGCGGCCTTCTACCAGGACCCCCGCGCCTTCGACATCTCCACCGGCGTGGACTTCGACAACACCCCCAGCACGCTGGTGTTGGGCGCCCTGGGCCCTGCCGTCTCCGGCCTGGGCAACATCCCGGACAAGGGCAAGGGCTTCGAGGGTTACCCGCTCGAGAGCGAGCTCTACAAGGACCTCCAGGGCCGCACCCACTGGGATCGCTACGTGGTGGTGGAGGGCAAGCGCCAGCCGTTGTTCCTGGCCCGCTTCGAGACGGCCGGCAAGCAGCTCAAGGAGACCTTCACGGTCGACGGCAAGGACGTCGCGCTGTACTTCGACGTGGCCGTCGTCAACGGCGGCCTGCAGCTCACGATCGACCACAAGCAGTCGAGCCTGCTGGCCGTGACCTCCAACATCGTCTTCACCACGATCCCCACTGCCACCGGCGTGCAGACCACCGGCCGCTACCAGTGCATCGACAAGATCGTGAAGGGCGCCGTCACGTTCCGGATGACGCCGAAGGCTACCGCTTAGGGATCTCCCTTTTCAAGAACATGTAGACCCGCTCGCCTTCCGCGGCGCGGGTCACGGTCACGAGCTCCCAGCCCTGGGCGCCCAGCCTGTTCAGCAGCTTGGCGGTGGGCTCGGACTTCAGGCCGAAGAACTCCTGGGTGGGGCCTGGGTTGATCCCATAGGCCTCGATCACGGTGTACTCCCACTGGGTGGGGAGCGTGGGCGTGGCGGTCGCGACGGCGGCTGCCAGGAACAGGGCACGGAGCATGATCGGCCTCCTTTTGTTAAATCCATGTTGCCTGCTTTAAGCCCGTGTTGTCCATCACACAAATCTCTGTTAGCGAGCTATGCAGCGCCCCGAGACGCGCGTATGGTTAGGGAGGAGTTAAGGTTTGTTGATGGGGAGGTAACTCGTGCGTGTGCCGCTGGCTCTCGTGGTCGCCCTCGCTCTCGGCGCTTGCGGCAAGGCCCCGCAGCTCGCCTCGCCCACCCAGCTCCAGGGGCTGACGGCCCAGAAGACCGCCCACGGCGGCTACAAGTCCGGCAACCGCACGCTCTACGTGCTGCCGGAGGCCGGCCCTGGCTTCCTGCACGAGGCGATCGCCAAGGCCAAGCGCGTGATCCGGCTGGAGGTCTACATCCTGACGGAACAGGGCGTGGTGGACGGCCTGATCGCCGCCAAGGCGCGCGGCGTGGACGTGCAGGTGATGGTCGAGCCCAAGCCTTACAACCCGGGCAACCCCAACCTGCCCCTGCCCGTGAACCACAAGGCCATCAACGCCCTGCGCGCCGGCGGCGTGGCGGTGGCGGACACCAACCCGGCCTACACCTACACCCACGCCAAGTTCATGAGCGTGGACGATGCCGTCACCTTCGTCTCCACCGCCAACTTCACCAAGACGGGCCTGGGCGTGGATCCCAAGGGCAACCGCGAGTACGTGGTGGAAGACCGCGCGCCGGCGGACGTGGCGGAGTTCGTGCGCGTCTTCCAGGCGGATCAGGCCCGCGTCGCCTACACGCCGACCAACCCCGACAGCGTGATCAGCCCCGTGAACTCCCGCGCGCAGATCCTGGGCGTGATCGCCTCCGCCAAGAAGGACGTGCTGATCGCCGACGAAGTGGCCGGCGACCCGGGCGTGGCCGCGGCGATCAAGGCCGCCACCTCCCGCGGCGTGCGGGTGCGCGGGCTGCTGGAAGACTTCAAGCCCAGCGCCTCCGAACCCGATCCGTTGAACTACCAGACCGCACGGGCCTGGACGGCCGCGGGCGCAACCGTGCGCCTGATGACCGTGCCCACGCTGCACGCCAAGACCGTGATCGCGGACGGGCGCAGCATGTACGTCGGCAGCGAGAACCTCACCACCAACTCGCTGGACCACAACCGCGAGATCGGCCTGCGCCTCGACGACCCCGCCCTGGTGGCGCCGGTGCTCAAGACCACCGAAGGCGACTGGGCCGGCGCCCACCCGGCTCCGGCGAAGTAAGCCGCTGCTGGACACGGAGCTGGTCGAACAAGTTCGGGCGCTGGGACTCGCGCCGGCGGACCTGAGCCGCTACGGCGCCGATCGCGTGCGCTGGGTGCTGGACCGCCTCGAGACGGAGCGCAGCCGCAAGATCATCGGCAACCCGGCCGGCTGGGTGATGCGAACGCTCGAAGCCACCTGGGGCGATCCGGTGCCCGTCCTGCAACAACGCCTGCCGTTTGCGCGCGTGGCCGCGGAGGCCGCCCGGCCGCCGGAAGGCACGCGCTGGGGCCAACACAAGACCACGGGCGAAGTCCTCGAAGTCGATGACCTGAACGACGACCGCGTACGCTTTACCGGGGGCTTCAACGCCCTGGTGGTCCCTGCTCATCTGTGGGCCGAATGGGACTGGCTCGCGGAACGCCCGCAAGCCGAGCCGGTGAGCGGAACCGAACCTGGCCCCGATCCCGTCCGCCAGACGGCCCTGGCCATGGTCGCGGCCTGGATGGCCATCGGGACCCGCACGTCCGACCAACTGGAGGCGAGGCTTGCTGCCCGCGGTCTGACGCGCGACGAGTGGGAGGCTTACCAGGCAGCCCTGGCCCTGGCAGAGCGTCAGGACGGAGAACGGTGATTATCTGTAGCCGCGACTCGCTGTTATGGGCTGTGTCTCCGAGTAAAGCAGGCGAGAGTGCCTGAAAGTCAGCTATCGATTCCCGTGACGGTCGCAACCGCCACGCCCTTTGAAGGTGTTGTGCTGCGGTCTGGGGCACCTGTCGCCATCCCTTACTGGCTGACGTTCTTCCCCCTTGTGAGCGCTGTGGGACTGGGGATCGTGGCTGGGTGGTTGCTGGCGAAGGGGCGCAAGGGGCAAGCAGTGGCCGTGCTGCTTGTGGGAGGCCTGTTGGCTTTTCTCTTGGATGCCCTGCTGTTTCATTACTTCGGCGTGTTTGATTTGAAGAACGAGATACGGTGACTGATGGTCGGATAAGCGAAGTTACCTGGTGTCCCGAGCCCTGCTTAGTCCCAACGTCGGATTTCACGCTCGTAAGCGTCCCGGTCCTCTTTTGGCTGAAAGGTACGCCACATCGCGCTGAGGCCTCGCTTGGGCCGCTGCCGAGTCGAAGGCTGCGGAGGTAGTTCGAAGTCCGGTGGATTGAGGTCAAAGTCCGGAGCTTGGCGTAAGTCCTCGGGCGTGAGAGGGGCCAACTCAGGGGCTCGTGGGTGGCGCGCAAGCCATTCTGCGCGCACGGCTGCCCGCGCACGCTTTCGTTCCGCTAGACCGATGCACGCACGGCTTATCCAAAACCACAATGTTTGAACCAGCCGTTCAGGTCTTTTAAGGTAACGAGGT
>JAQBPE010000216.1 GCA_028287685.1 Cyanobacteria bacterium RYN_339
CCCTGAGCGGCGATCCCGCCGCCGCCGTGGCCGTCCTCGCGGACGCGTTGCCCGCCCTGGCAGCGGCCGGTGCCGCGCTGCATCTGGCCCACGGGCAGCTGATCGAGGCGGCGGCCCGGTTGGCGACCGGCGACCGGGGCGGGGCGGCGGTGGCCTTTGCGCGGGCCGACGCGGCGATCGCCGCCCAGGGCCTGGATGGCCTGCGCCGGCGCGACCGGGCGCTCTGGGCGGAGCTGCGGCCGCTCATGGGCTCCGACGTGCCCGCGGCAACGCCCGCGGTGGCCCTGGACGTGCGGCTCTTCGGCGCCCTGGAAGTAAGGGTGGAAGGCGTGCGCGTGGAGCGTTGGCCGCGCAAGAAGGCCGCCGCGATCCTGGCCTGCCTGGTGCTGCGTCCGCGCGGGCTGGGCCTGGACGGCATGGCGGAGTGGCTCGGCGAGGGCGACGGCCCGGGCGCCATGAAGATCGCCCTGGCCGGGCTGCGCAAGACGCTGGAGCCGCTGCCGGGACCGCGCCGGGACGGCGAGCGCTATGTGCTGGAGGGCGTGGCCGCCGACGTACACGAGTTCGAGGCCGCCATCCGGCAAGGCGACTTCGCACGTGCCCGCGACCCCGAGGCGGCGGCGGCTTCCTACGAGCGCGCCTCGGCCTGCTATCGGGGCGACCTGTTGGCGGACGGGTTCCTGGCCAAGCACTTCCACGCGGAGCGCGGGCAGTACCGCCAACAGGCGCTGGCGGCCCTGGGTTGGCTCGCCGACCACCGCGCCGGCCGGCACGACCTCGCCGGCGCGGAGGCGGCGCTGGTTCGCATGACGGCGATCGCCCCCACCGACGAAGAGCCCTGCCTGCGCCTGATCGGGCACCTGATGGCACGTGGGCAGGTGGAGCGGGCGCGGCAGGCTTACTGGGACTTCCGCAAGGCCCTGCATGCGGCGCCGGACGCGGCCTTCGAGGCGCGTTACCGAGACCTGGTCGGGTTGGCGCAAGCTTAACGTCCGCTCGCGGCAGTTGTACCTTCGTTGTATCCGCCCGCCCGGATATCCCCTACGTAGAGTCGAGTAGGAGGGTTGAAGGATGTTGAGCCAAGTTTTGAACGCGATGCGCCCGTTGGTGATCCCGGCGGTGATCCCGGCGGCCCCGCCGACTCCCGCACGGATTGACCCACCCAAGGACCGCCCGCGATCGGGCGCGGACCAGTTGATGCTCTCGGGCAACATCGCCACCGGCAGCATGGTCCAGGTCAAGCCGCACCACAAGCACCACCCGAAGACGGTGGAGTATACGACCAAGTTCGACCACACGGTCGCGGAGCTGGCCCAGCAGCTGGGCGTGGACGAGGCGGCGCTGCGCAAGGCCAACGGCTGGCCCGAAGGCGGCAACCCGGTGATCGCGGCCGGCACCAAGCTGCACGTGCCCGACACGGAGGGCTCGCGCGCGGCGATCGCGCAGCTGAACGCCGGCAACGGCGTGCCCACCGCAACCGCGGCTCCTGCCGCGCAGGACGCCGGTGCCAGCGCTGGCACCGCCGGCGCCACCCGCACCCCGGGCGGCAAGGGCGCCGTGGCCGACCCGGACCGGGTCCACTACATCAGCCAGTACCACCCCGACGGCGAAGACGCGACCTACGACGCCGACACCACCACCTCCGACGGCATCGCCGGCGGTTCCCAGTGCGGCGCCACGTCGCTCGCGATGGTGGCGCGCCTGCAGGGCTACGGCAGCGACGAGACCGACGCCCAGCTGATCGAGACCATGGGCGGCCTGGCGGGCACCGATCGCGACGCCGGCACCAGCGCCCAGGGCATCTACCAGGCGGCCCAGGCGGCCGGCTGGAGCGCCGAGGCGCCGGTGTACGACGCGGCGGACCAGCAGGCGGCGATCGACGCGGCGTTGCAGAGCGGCCAGGTGCTGGTCGCCAACGGGAACTACTACGCGATGTACGGCCTGGACGGCATCAGCGGCCACTTCATCGTCGTCACCGGCATGACCGCCGACGGTAACTACATCATCCAGGATCCCGCCAAGGACGTCGGCGGCGAGGGCCAGGTCGTGACGTGGGAGCAGCTGCAGGCCTTCTTCGCCACCCATGACGGCGGCGATCGCGGCAACTATGTCGCCATTACTCCAGCAGCTTGATGAAGCGCCCGTCGGCGGGCACGACCGCGTAGAGCCAGGGCGTCAACAGCGCCTTCGGCTCGACGGTGTTGAAGTCGTCGTGGGGCACGTCGGTCCAGGCCAGGTCCGTGGGACTGACGAAGTCGTTGGCCACGGTCCAGGGCGCGCGGCCGGGCAGGTTCTGGGGACCCAGGTCCGAGCTGGGCCAGAAGGGCCCCAGCGGCTTCAGGGCGTCCAGCACGTCCAGCAAGCGCGCGGCGGCGCGGGTCTCCGCGGAGTTGGGCCCGGTCAGGTAGGCCGCGAAGACGTCCACGTAGGGCCCCATGGCGTGCAACACCACGCCCAGCGCCTGCAGCGCGCGGAAGCCGTTGATGTCCGCGATGCCCAGCAAGGCCGCGGTGTCGCGCGCGAAGTCGGCCACCATCTTGGCCTCCAGCGCCGCGTTGCGGAGGCAGTGGACCACCGGGATCTTGATCTTGGTCGAGGCTTCCTTGTATGCG
This sequence comes from Cyanobacteria bacterium RYN_339, assembly GCA_028287685.1. Taxonomy (GTDB): domain Bacteria; phylum Cyanobacteriota; class Sericytochromatia; order S15B-MN24; family JAQBPE01; genus JAQBPE01. The sequence continues at coordinate 2,613 of JAQBPE010000216.1, forward strand.
GCCGCGTCCTCGCTGAAGTGCGGGAAGGGCTTGCCCGCGATCAAGCGGCCCAGGGCGCGCGTGAGGTTGGCCTTCTCGCGATCGTTGGTGACCAGGCGGGCGGTGCGCTTGCAGCGCGGCAGCACGTCCTCCACGATCAGCTTGGCGAACTCCTCCGGCCCTGGCGGCGGCGTCTGGTGCAGCTTGTACATGACGCGGGTGGCCAGGTCGACCGGGTCGTCCGGCTGCAAGGCCATCACGGGGCGCGTGAAGGCCTCGACCAGGCGGTCGCGCGCCGCGTCCTTCTTGGGCGTCACCGGGATGCCGGCGGCCTGGTAGGCGCGGTAGGCCAGGCTGGAGCAGTAGAAGGCGCGATCGCCGCCCAACACGTCGGAGAACGCGTAGTTGTAGGGCTTGCCCAGCTGCGCCGTGGCGAAGGCGATCGCCTTCGCGCGGGCCTCGGCGGAGGCGCCGGTGGGCCGCAAGATGCGCAACGTGGCCTGGTCATTCGCCAGCCCGGCGGCCGTGGTGCGGCGGACGCGGTCCAGCACCTGGTCGCCGCGCTCGCCCGTCACGCCCACGGCCTCGATGAACTCGCCCGGGGCGCCGGCGGCGGTGCAGATCATGACGTGGCTGAAGGGGCCGCCGGTCATGCGCGCCACGAAGTTCTTGGGGTTGTTGGGCGCCACGAAGACCAGGTCGCCCGGTTGGACCGTGCGGACGAAGCGGTGGAACTCGCCGTGGGTCCTGGCGTAGCGCGCCGCGGCCAGCTGCGCGTCGGGGTCGCCGAAATCGCTGGAGAACGGCCCGGCCAGGCCATGCCGACCCAGGGTGGTGGGGTCTCCGGCGGCGATCAAGGCGCCGTAGTTCGCCGGCAACAGGCCATCGGCCTGCAACGTGCGCTCCTCGCCGGTCATCGTGCGGGGCGCGGGCGCGTTCGGCTGCTTGCCGCAACTCGTCGCCACCAGCGACAAGGCGAGCAAGGGCAGCAACGAGCGGCGCAGGCGGACGGACATGTAAGATTAAGGTAGCATAACTTGGAGTTAAGGCAGGGTTAACTTATTCCCATCGGGTACAATAGGAACATGACCTTCGACGACGTCCGCGCTTTGGCGCTGTCACACCCCGGCATGGAAGAGTACACCTGCCATGGCACGCAAGCCTTCCGCGTCGCCAAGCGCCTGATCGCGCGGCTGCGGGAGGACGGGGAGACGCTGGTGCTCAAGATCGGCTACGAGGAGCGCGACGCGCTGCTCGAAGCCGAGCCCGAGAAGTTCTTCACCACCGACCATTACCGCGGCTACCCGCATGTGTTGGTGCGGTTGCCGCTGGTAAAGAAGGCCGAGCTGAAGCCCCTGATGTTGCACGCCTGGCGCCAACAGGCCCCCAAGAAGCTGCTTAACGCTTAGCGGCTGCCGCGGCGCAGCTGCAATCCACCTTGGCGTGGACCCGCTCGCCCAACGCCTTGGGCGGGAGCCGGCCGGCCTCGATCGCGCCGTTGTAGCGCACGGCCTCGACCACGCCCTTGCCCACGGTGGGCACGCACGGGTTGAGCACGCACGTGACCATGGCCTTGTTCACGAAGACCGGCTGGCCGATCAAGGTCTCGATCACGGTGTGGCGCACCTTGATCGGGTTGCAGCCGTCCGCGGCCAGCTCGTTGACCGGGTGGTGGTCGTCGTCGCCGTACCAGGCCACCGGCAAGGCGGGGTAGCGCCGGATGAGCGGATCCGTGGCCGTGCGGGGCTTCATGAGCGGCGTGTCCTTCACCTCCGCCGGGAGCGGGTCCGGATCGTAGCGCGTGATCATGTTGGCCGGCAGGTACTTCGTGGTCGACACCGGCAGGCGCGCCGCTTCGACCAGCGAGCCCGAGCCGATCAAGGTGCCCGACACGGCCTCCTCGCGGCCCATGGGGTCCGCGCGGACGCGCACCGGCAGGTACCAGCGGCCGGCGCCGTCGCTCGAGAGGCCCAGCTGGTCCGGCGACTGGCCGGGGGCGGCTTGCTTCAGCGTGCGCAGGAAGCGATCGTCGACCTCGACACGTGCCACCAGCTCCGCATCCGGGTTGAACGTCGCGCCGCCCCAATCGACGGCCACGAACACGGCCGGCGTGCCCGCGCCGCCCGCCTCCAGGGCGCTGGTGTCGATGCGCGCGAAGCGCACCGTGGCGTTGTGCGTCAAGGCGCCGGGCGGGATGCTGACCATCAGGCTGCCGTCCTCGGAGCGGTACATCGCGCCCTTGGCGGCCTCCACCGCCATCGCGCCGGCGGCCCGCAGCGCTCGCGTCACCAGCCCATCCAGCAATGACTCGCCCGCCGGCGCCACGGCCACCTGCGGGGCTTCCGGCTTCGGCGCGCCGAAGCTCAAGAACGACCAGTGGCCCGCCGCGGCCTTCGGCGCCGCTGGTTGCGCGGCTCCGGCCGCGGCAGGTGCGGCCCGTGGCGCGGCCGGTTCATCCGCTTGCCGGACCAGCCGGCTACATCCCATGGCCACCAGAAGCGCAGCGCAAAAGGCGCGCGCCACAACGCGTTGCGTCGGCACGAGTTACCTCCCTATTCACCATATCCCTTTTCCACGCTAGCACAGGCAACCAAGGGATGTCAGCCGCGGTGTCGATAACCAAGCCTTAGGGCATAAACCCTATGGGTTGCTTGCGACGCAGGAGGAACGGATGAGCCAGATCACCAAGACCGATCCCGTCACCGGCAAGGCGCCTGCCCAAAGCGCTGGGGTAGCCGATGCCAAGGCCCCCGCGGCAGACGCGAAGGGCGAGGTGGCCCCCGTCACGCGTGGCGCTGCGGCCACGAACAGCGCCGCGCTGAGCGGCAAGCCCGGCCAGAGCCAGCTGGGGTTGCCCGTCACCCAGACCACCACGCACAAGAAGACCGTCACCCAGACCACCACGGTCACGGAGGAGACGACGACCACCACCACGACCGGTGGCGGGGCAGCCACGACCGCGGCCGCGGACACCAAGCCGGCCGCCGCCGCCGCCAAGCCCGCGGAGGGCCCGGCGGCGGAGAAGGTCGCGGACTACAAGGACACGTTTGGCTCCGACAGCTACGTGAAGGACGGCGCCAACAAGGACCTGGTGGGCCTGGCCCAGAAGGTCGTGGACCGCAACCCGGCCTTGAAGGACAGCGACCTGGCCAAGCACATCAAGGAAGGCAAGCTGGGCGCCGACGACGTGAAGGCGCTCCAGTCGGAGCTGCAGTCCAAGGGCCTCGATGTGGGCCACACGGGCGCGGACGGCAAGTACGGCCCCAACACGCATGCCGCGCTGCAGAAGCTGGTGGGCGGCGCCAAGGCCGACGGTCCAACGGACCAGACGCCCCTGGTCGACGCCAAGCCCGGCGACCAGGCCAAGCCCGGCGAGCAGCCCAAGCCCACGGATTCGAAGCCGACCGACAGCGCGGCCATGGACAAGCTCAAGAGCATGTCCGCGGACGAGCTCCGCAAGCTCGGCCCCAAGGAGTTCCTGGACGCCCTCCGCCCTGCCGCGGAGGAGGCCGAGAAGAAGTACGGCGTGCCCGCGGCCGTGACCCTGGCCCAGGCGGCCTACGAGTCCGGCTACGGCAAGCACACGCCCGGCAAGGACAGCTTCAACTTCTTCGGCGTGAAGGGCAAGGGCCCAGCCGGCTCCACGCGTGCCGCCAGCGACGAGAAGGACCACTCCGAGCGCAAGGTCAGCAGCTTCGCCAAGTACAACAACGCCTACGAGGCCGTCATGGAGCACGGCAAGCTGTTCCACAACGGCTACTACGGCAAGGCCCTGGGGGTGGCTGCCAAGGGCGGCACGCCCCAGCAGTTCATCAAGGCGCTGGAGGGGGTCTACCACCAGGACGGCAACAGCTACTCGACGGCGACCAGCAGCATCATCAAGAAATACCACCTGGACCAGAAGTAAGTGGGACAAGCACGCGCGGTCGAAGGAGGCTGGCAGGTCGAAGACCTCGAAGACGCCCATCCCGATGGGGCCGGCGATGGCCGGATCCATGTCCTTGCGGGCGGGGCTTTCCTGGCGCTGGCCATCCTCGCCATCGTGGGCGGGCTGCTGAGCCGCGACATGCGCGCCTTCGCCCTGCTGGTGACCTTCCTGGGGCCGCTCGGGCTGGTGGCCGCCGTGGTCTTCGCCTTCGGCCTGTTCAAGCTCTACGAGCGTAGCGCCGCGGAGCCCGGCGTGCTGGTCTCCGCGGACTGGCCCCTGGTGCCCGGCCAGGCCGCCCCCATGACCTTCCGCCGCAAGCTGCTCTGGCGCGCGCGCCTGAACGGCCCGGCCCGGCTGGCCTGGTCCGTGGTCAAGGAAGCCGGCGGCGAGGACTTCGGCGAGCTGGACCTGGGCCCCTTCGACATCAAGCAGGACGGCCCGCAGCTCGACGGCAACTGGCTCGTGCCGGTGCCCACGCTGGAAGAGGCCGCGGAACGTCTGGGCAAGCCCGTGGAGGCCCTGGAAGGGGCCACCTGGCGCCTGGTGATCGGCCTGGACATGGGCCGCGGGCCGGCGGCCGACAGCGTCTACAAGTTGCCCGTGCAGGCCGCGTCGCTGACCTAGCGGCGGCGCAGGCGCCAGCCCATGCCCAGCAACAGCAGGCCGGCTGCAAGGCCACCGTACCAGCGGTTGTCCGCGGGCTTGGGCGGCGCCAGGGCGGCGTCGATGGCCGCGGCGTTGTCCTGGATCACCGTGCCGGGGCCGTCGGTCTTGAGTTGCTCGATGCGCTCCGCGGCCGGCAGGTCCGAAATCGGGCCACGGAAGGGGCCGGTTTCGCCCTGGATCGTGATGATCCGCCCGTTCGAGAGCGTGATCTCGATGGGCGACTTCCAGTACGGCAGCCCCGGCTTGCAGTAGCGCACGCCCTTGGCCTTGCGCACGGCGGCCACGTCGGCCAGCTTGGGGTTGAAGCGGAACAACGGGTCCTGCGTCATCTCCTGCGGGCTCATGGTCGTGTACATCGCCGTCAGGTAGCGGTGGCGCGCGAAGAGCTGGTGGATCTCCTCCGCCGGCTTGACCACCTTCTCGTCCAGCTCCGCGAGCGCTTTCTTGGTGTCTACCTTGATGCCGGCCTCGTGCAAGGCCTCGCGGTGGTCCTGGATGAAGCGGTAGAAGGCCATGTCGTCCATCTTCACAAGCGACTTGGGCTTGCGGATGTGCTTCTTGAGGAAGGCCACCAGCGCCTCCTGGTTCAGGGCGCCGTATCGCTCGCCGAAGTAGCCGGCGGCCACCACAGCCTCCGCGAACTCGGCCGGGTCGGTCTTCTTGGCGAGCTCGTCCAGCTTGTAGCGGGCACGGCCGAAGCGGTTCGCGGCGACCGCGCCGCTCTTGCCGGCGTAGTCCGTCACGAAGGCCTGGCCGCCGGCCTCGTCGACCGCGCGCGTGACGACCTGCTTGTAGTTGTTGCCGCCGGCGAGCCAGTTGATGCGGGCCTCGTTGATGCGGGCGTGGCGGTAGTTCTCGGGGATGGCGCGCTGGCGGCCCAGCACCCAGACGAACACGTCCATGTCCGGCGTCGCCGCCACGCCCGTCAGGCGGATGGGGATGCCGGGCTTGGTGGCCTGGTAGTCCAGGGTGATCGGCTGGATATCGCCCACGGCCTTGTCCTTCGTGAGCTTCAGCGCCACGAAGGAGTACTTGCCGGCGACGTAGGGATCCAGCAACGGGTCGATCTTGGGCGGGATCACGTACTTGTTCTTGCGCAGCCAGGCCTTCAGGACGCCGGGATCGTTGGCCTGCAGCACCGCGGTGTCGTAGGGGCCGACCTGGCCCTGGGAGATCACGCGCACCTGGCGGTTGTACCCGTCTTTGTCGAAGCTGCCGCCGCGCACGGCGCCTTCGGTCTTGGGCTCGGGCGGCGGGTCGCAGGGGCCCTCGTTGCGGAGGTTCAGCCGGAACTGGGGCTGCGTGGCCTGGCGCAGCTCCGCGAACAAGGCATCGGTGCCCACGCCCAGCTTGGGCGGGGTGGGCACGGGCAGGATCCAGCTGAAGTCCTTGGCTTCGCCCTTGTAGGCGATCTGCACGTGGGCCGTGACGTGGTGGCCGTCCGCGGCGAAGAGGATCTTCTCGCCGGTCTGGTCGACCGGGATGCGGGCACAGAACAGGCCGCCGCAAGCCAGGGCCGGCGAGGCCGAGAGCAAGGCGGCTAGCGTGGCCGCGGGGAAGGCGAAGCGTCGACGCATGGGCAGGCTCCTTGCAGTTCCGGTCAAGACGACGATACCATGGTCGGCCGCATCATTTTTCAAGACAGGTCCCAATCCCATGCGCTACAAGTCCCTGCTGCTCGCCCTCGCCCTCCTCGTGCCGGCCCCGCCGGCCGTGGCGGCCACGCTCCAAGGCCTCTCGCCCGGCCAGGCCTGGCATGGCTGGAAAGCCGTGGCCCGCTACCGCGACGCCGGCCGCCACGCCATGGGCGCGCGCTTCGTGCACCGGCGCACGGGCTTCACGTTGGACCTGCTGGCCATCCAGTCCGTGCCGCAGGCTTTCATCTGGGTGAACAGCCTGCCCACCTCCGACAAGGGCGAGCCGCACACGCAGGAGCACTTGCTGCTGGGTAAGGGCAAGCGCGGCGGCGAGGTGGCGACGCTCGACAGCATGTCGCTGGCGGAGTCCACGGCCTACACGGAGCAGTGGCGCACCTGCTACCAGTTCAACACCTCCGCCGGCCCGGAGGTCTTCTACGAGCTGCTGGAGAAGCGCATGGACGCGCTGCTGCACCCCAACTACGCCGACGAGGAGGTGCGCCGCGAGGTGCGCAACTTCGGCGTGAAGGACGTGCCGGGCGGCGGCTTGCAGCTCGAGGAGAAGGGCACCGTCTACAACGAGATGGTCAGCACCTTCGAGCGGCCGTGGAACCGCGTCTACCACCAGATGGACCGCGCCATCTACGGGCCCACGCACCCGATGTCGTACGTGGCAGGCGGCTCGCCGGAAGCGCTGCGCACGCTCACGCCCGCCGACATCCGCACGTTCCACGACGCCAACTACCGCCTGGGCAACATGGGCATGGTGGCCTCCTTGCCCGCGAGCATGCCCGTGGAGCGGGTGTTGAAGCGCCTGGACACGATCTTCAACGGCCTGGAGGCGCACCCGCAAGGCGCCATGGGCGAGCCGCGCTTCCCGGCCCCCAAGGCCGCGCCGGCCGGGCAGGTCGAGGTGTTGGGCTACCCCGACCGCAACGCCGCGAACCCCGGCCAGTTGCTGGTGGCCTGGCCCGCGCGCCTGACCTTCGCCAACGACCAGGAGCGCATGCTGGCGGACCTGTTCGCCAGCGCCTTCGCCGGCGACGCCACCACCAACCTCTACAAGCGCTTCATCGACTCCAAGACCCGTCAGGTGGACCTGGGCGCCACCAGCGTCTGGGCGGGCTTCGACGACGGTCTGGGGCACCCATTCCGCGTTGGCCTCTCCGACGTGGCGGCGACGCACCTGACGCCCGCGGAGGTCGCGCGGCTGCGGGACCAAATCCAGGACGAGATCGCGCGCGTGGCGGCCTGGCCGGACGGCGCGCCGGAGCTGCGAACTTTCAATTCCCGCGTGCAGGCGCTGGTGAAGGAGACGCGCCGGGCCTTCGGCAAGTTCGTGAACTCGCCCCCGGGCTTCGGTTTCCGGCACACGCCTTCCACCTGGATGGAGCACCTGGACCACCTGGCAAGGCGGCCCGGCTTCGACAAGCCCGTCACGCTGGACGCCGACCTGGCCGCGATCGAGCGCCTGGTCACAGGCAAGCGCAACCCCTGGCGCGCGCGCATCGCCGCCTGGAAGCTGACGGCCGATAAGCCTTACGCCGTGGCCGCGAAGCCCGACCCCACACTGGTCGAGCGCGACGCCGCGGCGCGCACGGAGCGCGTGGCCGCGGAGACCCGGCGGCTGGTGGCAAACGCCCACGCTGCCGACGAGCGCGCCGCGCTGGCCCAGTACCGCCTGACCTACGACCAGGCCAGCGCGGCGCTGGAAAAGGCCGGGGCAGGCGCCAAGGCCCGCCGCTTCCTGGCCCACCCGCCGCTGGTGCGCGACCCCGGGCTGGCCTTCCGCCAGCAGACGCTGCGGCGGGGCGTACCGCTCGTGGCATCGAGCTTCGACAGCATGACGGGCGTGATGACGGAGCTGGACCTCCGGCTCGACGACGTGCCGACCGATCGCCTGGTCTACCTCTCGCAACTGCCCACGCTGTTGACGGAGGTGGGCGTGATCGTGAACGGCAAGCCGGTTTCGCACGAGGAAGTCAGCAAGCGGCTGCGCAACGAGGTGTTGGGGCTGAGCGCCGGCTTCAGCCGCAACCCGCGCACGCACCGCGCGGAGCTCTCGTTGTCCGGCCAGGGCCTCACGGGCGCGGAGAGCGAGCGGGCCGTCGCCTGGATGCGCCGCGTGGCGCTGGCGCCGGACTGGCGGGTGGCCAACCTCCCACGCTTGCGCGACGTGGTGGACCAGGCCGTGACCAGCCTGCACGGCACCATGCGCGGCAGCGAGGAGAGCTGGGTGCAGGACCCGGCGCGCGCGCTGGTCTCGCAAGATGACCCGCTGCAACTGGCGACGGGCTCGTTCCTGACGCGCGAGTTCTACGCCCACCGGCTGCGCTGGCTGCTGCGCGACCCAGGCACGGAGGGCGCGGCGATCGCCGCGTTCCTGGACACGCTCGGCCAGGTCAAAGCCCCCCGCGCCGACCTGCAAGCCCTGACGGCCGCGCTGGCCGGCGGCCCCACCACCAGCGTGGCCCCGGCGGTGCTCGCGGCCTTCGCCAAGCTTCCGCCCACGGCCCACGCCCACGCGGTGGAGGCGGCCAAGGACCTGGGCAGCTACGTGGCAGACCTGCCCGACGGCTCGCTGGCACAGGACTGGGCCATGCTCTGCCGCGAGATGCGCGACGACCTGCTGGTGCCGCCGGCCCATGCCCTCGCCGAGCTGGAGGCGGTGCGCCAGGCCGTGTTCAACGTGCGGCGGGCGCGCGTCGCGATGGTGGGCGCCCGCGCGCAGCAGGCCTCGCTCCTGGCGCGCCATGTCGAGCCCCTGTTGGGCGCGCTGGCGGACCGTCCGATCACGCCCCCCCGGCGCGCGGCCGCGCCCCTGATCACCGGGCGGTTGCAGCAGCGCGAGCCCGGCGCGAAGGCGACGTTCCTGGGCTTGTTGAACGGCAACACCCAGAGCGGCGTGTTCCTCAACAGCGTGCCCGGCACGGCCTACGGCACCACGGACCGCGAGGCGTTGCTGCGCTACCTGGCCGCCAAGCTCTACAGCGGGCATGGCGCGCACGGGATGTTCATGAAGACCTGGGCGGCCGGCCTGGCCTACAGCAACGGCATCGGCGGCAGCGCGGACGCGGGACGCTTCACCTATTACGCGGAGCGCTGCCCCGACCTGCCCCAGACGCTGGGCTTCGTGATCGGCGAGCTGAAGCGCACCAAGCCGGATCCGGCGCTGGTCGAGTACGCCCTGGCGCTGGCCTTCGGCGACTCGAACGAGGCGCTGGGCTACGAAGGGCGCGGCACGGCGATGGCGGCGGACCTGGCGGACGGGCTCACGCCCGCGGTGGTGCAAGGCTTCCGCCAGCGGCTGCTGACCCTGCGCGCGGACCCCGCGCTGACGCGCGAGCTGTTCGGCCGCATGCCCCAGGTGTACGGGAAGGTGCTGCCAGGCTTCGCGCCCCAGGGGTTGGCGCCGGACGGGACCTACCTGGTCATCGGCCCGGAGAGCCAGTTCGCGTCCTACGAGCGCTACCTGCGCACGGCGGTCGGGCCGGACGCGCGTGTCAACCGCCTGTATCCGAGGGATTTCTGGGCCTTGGGAAATCCGTAGAGCGAGCAGGCGCGGTATACTTACTCGTTCGCGCCTCCACCGTTTCCAAGGTTTCCAGATGCCCGCAGCCCATTCCCTGAGCGACCTCTACCAAGGCAAGCGCGTGCTGCTGATCGGCGGCACCGGCTTCCTGGGCTCCGTGGCGCTCTCCATGCTGATGCAGCAGCTGCCGGTCATGGAGCGGCTCTACGTGCTGGTGCGCAAGAGCCCCGGCCTGGACGCGCGGCGGCGCTTCATGGAGCGCGTGTGGCCCGGCCCGGCCTTCGACCCCGTGCGCGACCTGCTCGACGAGAACAAGCTGGAGGTGGTGCAGGGCGACCTGACGCAGCCGCTGGCCGGGCTCGACCCCGCCGCGCTCGGCCCGCTGGACCTGATCCTCAACGCCTCGGGCCTGGTGGACTTCCACGCCCCCCTCGATTTGGCGCACCGCACCAACGTGCGCGGCACGCTCAACCTGATCGAGCTGGCGCGCGCGACCGGCGCGGCGCTGGTGCACACCTCCACCTGCTACGTGGCCGGGCGGCGCGACGGGTACGTGGCCGAACGGGTCACACCCGGCGACTTCCCGCGGCGCGAGGACGCCCCCTACCTGACCTTCGCCGCGGCGCAGGAGGACGAGGACATCGCCTCCGAAATCGCGCTGGTGAAGGCGCAGCTGGAGACGCTGCCCGCCAAGGCCCGCCTGGCGGAGCAGGCCGTGGCGAAGCACCGCACGGCGAACGGCTGCGACCCCACGGCGGCGCAGCTGGCGAACGCGGTCAAGCGCATGCAGCGCGACCAGCTGAACCTGGACCTGGTGGAGGCCGGGCGGCGGCGGGCGGACGCGTGGGGCTGGCCCAACGTTTACACGTATACGAAGGCGATCGCCGAGCACCTGCTCTCCGCCTCGGGCGTGCCCCACGCGATCGTGCGGCCGGCCATCATCGAGAGCGCCTTGCAGTACCCGCTGCCGGGCTGGAACCAGAACGCCACCACCTCCGCGCCGCTGGTGATGCTGGCCTTGGGGGGCTTCGACCAGGTGCCCGCGCATGCGGACCACGTGCTCGACGTGATCCCGGTCGACATGGTGGCCTGGGGCCTGCTGGCGGCCGGTGGTGCCACGATGGCGGGCACCCACGAGGAGGTCTACCAGCTGGGCACCAGCGACGCCAACCCCGTGACGATGGGGCGCGTGACGGAGCTGCTGGGCCTCTACCTGCACGGCCGCGACCACGCCAAGGGCCTGTGGCAGGCCAACCGCGAGCCCCGGCTGGTGGAGGCGGACAGCTTCCGCCGCCGCGCGGCCCTGGTGGGCAAGAGCGCCGTCTGGCTGGGCGAGCGCGCCCGCACGCTGGGCGAGGCCGCGGTCGACCCGCGTGCGCGCCAGTGGCTCGCCAAGGCGGCGACCCGGGCCGAGGCCGTGACGGCCGACATCGAGAAGGCCCGCGCGCTGTGGGACGTGTTCATGCCCTTCAGCCACGACCACGACTACCGCTTCTCCAGTGCCAACGCCCGCGCGCTGGCGGCGACGATCAGCCCCAACGGCTTCGACCCGGCCGCGATCGACTGGCGGGCCTACTGGCTGGACGTGCACGTGCCCGGGCTCGAGAAGTGGGTCCTGGCGGACGGCGCCACGGGCGGCGCGATCAAGTCGCTGCCGTCGACGGCCGGGCTGCTGGAACGCATCGAGGGCGTGGCGCGCTGCGATCCGCACCGGCAGGCCTTCGCGCTGCTGGCGGGCGAGCGGCCGAGGGCTTGGAGCTACGGCGAGCTGTGGGAGGCCGCGGGGGGTATTGGCGGCGACGGTCCGGTGGAGGTCCAGGTTGGCGCGCTGACGCCGTGGATCGTGGACCTGGTCGGGGCCTTGCGCGCCGGCCGCCATGTGACTTTAGCTCCCTCCCCCATTTCGGGGGAGGTGGCGGAGCCGGAGGGGGCTTGGGGGCTACCGTCAAACCCCCTCCGCCCTGACGGGCACCTCCCCCGCGAGGGGGGAGGGGGGTTACCCGATGCGTTGCCCCCCATCAAGCTTACCTTCGCCGACGGCCCCACCCTCGACGGGCGGCAACTCGCCGAGCGCCTCGCCACCTTGGGCCAGGAGCTGGGCCTCTCGGACACCGACCGCGTCCTCCTCGCCATGGCCCCTGGCCGCGACCTGGACGCCCTCGCGCTGGTGCTGCTCTCCACCCTCTACCACCAGGCCGGCGCCGACCTCGTGGCCGCCGCCGACTGGGCCGAGACCTGCGAGTTCGCGGCCCCCAGCGTGGTGGCCCTGGGCGAGGCAGGCTGGGCCGCCGCCCCGGAGACCTACGGTGCCGGCGCGCTGGCCCGCATCGCGAAGCTGATCGACCTGGCGCCGGCCAGCCCGGAGGCTCGCCGGGAGCCGTTCTGGCGCCAAGGCGCGCGCATCTACCAGCCCCTGGTGGACCGCCACGGCGCCGCCGTGATCGCCCTGCGCGTGCTCGACGCCGACGACGCCAAGGCCCCGTTCCTGGCCGTGCCGCCCTGGCGCCTGCGCGCCACGGATGGCCAGCTGGAGTTCGCGCCGGCCAACCAGGATGACTGGCAACCCAGCAGTTGGGCCGCCACGGCGCTCGAAGCCGGCGGCTTCCGCCTGGAAGGCAGCGGCCGCCAGGGCCCCGGCGCGCGGCTGGAGGCCCAGCTGCGCCGGGCCGGCAAGCTGACGGACGTGGCCGTGCAGCCCGCCGACAACGGCGTGCGCGTGGTCGTGCGCCCGGACCTCGAGAAGCTCGAAAGCGTGCAGGCCTGGCGCCGGCACGTGCTGGACGAGGCTTGGCGCTACAACCAGACCGCCGCCTTCGCGGAGCGCCTCTTGGCCGTGGGCCTGGCGCTCGACGAAGAGCCCGCCGTCTGGCTGGACACCCGCCACAAGCCGCGCCACGACGAGACGCCCGACCTCGACCAGCTGCGCTCCGACACGCTCGCGCTGGTGGCCGCGCGGCTTTCCGCCCCCGACCTGGCCTTCTACGCGGAGCGCCTGGACGCGGGCGCCCTGACCTACGAGCGTCTGGCCAGCTGGGAGCGCGTGGTGGTGAAGGCGCTGAAGACCCGGGGCATCACCGCCCAGGGCTTCCTGCAGGCCTTCGAGCAGGAGCTGGCGCGCACGCGCACCCCGGTCTACCAGGCCGCCAAGGCCTTCGGCCGCCTGCTGGGCAAGGTCCAGACCTGGGCCGCGGACGACCAGCCGGAGACGCCGCTGCTGCCGGAGCCCGTCAGCGAGGCGGTGCGCAAGGGGTTGGGCGTGGCCGCGATGGCCTTCTACCGCCACGGCCTGGCCGTGACCGTGCGCGGCGCGGCCTACATCCCGGCCGGCCAGAACTTCCTGGTGGTGGCGAACCACGCCAGCCACCTGGACGGCGGCATGGTGAAGTACGCGCTGGGACCGTGGGGCGAGCGCCTGCACGCGCTGGCCGCCAAGGACTACTTCTTCGGCACGCCTGCCCGGCGCTTCGTGGCGAACCACTTCACGCGCCTGGTGCCCACCGACCGCCAGAAGGTAGGCACGGAGTGGCTGCGGCGCGCCAAGGAGATCCTGGCGATGGGCGACTGCGTCTTGATCTTCCCCGAAGGCACGCGCACCGCCGGGCCGGAGCTGGCCTCGTTCAAGGCCAGCCTGGGCACGCTGGTCCGGCAGGCCGAAATCGCGATCCTGCCCATCCGCATCGAGGGCACGGACGCGATCCTGCCCAAGGGCAAGGCCCTGCCGCGCGGCCGCAAGGCCACCATCCACGTGGGCCCGCCTATCCCCTGGTCGGTCTTGCGCGAGCGCACCGCGCACCTGGGTCAGCTGGCGCAAGACCGGGCGATCGCCGCGTTGGTGCAGGAGGCCGTGGACGGGTTGCCGGAAGGCCGCTTCTGGTGGCTGGACGGCTGGCAGGACCGCACCGTGCCGGCGTTGCTTGAAGCGGAGGTGGTGACGTGAGCCGCCTGGTTCTGACGGGCGCCACGGGCTTCTTGGGCGCCGCCCTGCTGGACGGGCTGGACCTGGACGGGGCGATCGCGCTCACACGCGGCCCCGCGCCGCAGCTTTCCGCCCGCGGCATCGAGGTCCGTCCCTGCGACCTGGGCAACCCGGGCGAGCTGCCGGAAGGCTGCCGGATCATCCACATGGCTGGCAAGGTGGACTTCTCGGCAGACGGCCAAAAGGCCATGTTGGACCTGCACGTCGAGGCCACGCGCGGGCTGGCGGCGGCAGCATTAAAGGCCAAGTGCACCAAGTTCGTGCTGCTGTCGAGCTCCGGCACGACGGCGGTGTCGAAGGCCGCGCGCGAGTTGGACGAGCAGGCGCCTTATCCCCTGGAGATCGTCTCGCGCTGGCCGTATTACCTGAGCAAGCTCTACCAGGAGCGCCTGGTGCTGGACTTGCACCGCCGCGAGGGCCTGCCGGTGGTGGTCCTGAACCCCAGCTTGCTGCTGGGACCGGGCGACGTGCGCGGCGGCTCCACGCAGGTGGTCACGGACTTCTTGGACGGCAAGATCCTCGTGGCGCCCGCGGGCGGCATCGGCATCGTCGACGTGCGCGACGTGGCGCGGGCGACGGTGGCGGCGCTCGAAAGCGGTCGTATCGGCGAGCGCTACTTCCTGGGTTCCTGGAACACGCCTTTCGCGACCTTCTTCGAGGTGCTGGCGCGCATCGCGGACAAGCCCGCCCCGGCCCTCACCAGCCCGCGCGGCTTCGCCCCCGTGGGTGCGCGCGTGCTGAGCGCGGTCTTGGGCAAGCAAAGGACGGAAGCCATGTCGCCCGCCAAGATGGAGATGGCCGAGCATTTCTGGTACGTGAACTGGTCCAAGGCCACGGCCGAGCTGGGCTTCGCCCCACGCCGGCCCGAAGCCACGCTGCGCGACACGGTCGCCGACATTAGGAGAACCCCATGACCACCCTGACCACCGAAGCCCGCGTGATCCAGCTGCTGGCGCGCATGCTGAGCCGCCCTGCCGAGCAGCTCAAGCCCGACGTCAACCTGGCCCAGGAGCTGGGCATCGACTCCGTGGACCTGCTGGGCCTGGTCTCGGGCATCGAAGAGGAGTTCGACCTGGTCTTCCCCGGCGACGGCAGCCTGATCGCCCAGGTCAAGACCATCCGCGAGCTGGTGGCGCTGGTCGAGGAGACGCTGGCGGGGCAGTAGGCTCGGGCGAGGGAAAATCACCGTTCGCGTGACCCGCACGGCGTGACAACATGGGCCGCGACTCTCCTAAAAGCTTACTTCTGCCAAAGCGGGCTCGTCGAGGTGCTTTGGAGCCCCTGTATTACCTTTTGCGTAATACGCGAAAGGTAATACACCGCACCGAAACGGGCTTGCCCAGACCATTACCGCCGTTAGGCTGGAAATTCACCACCGACATGTCCTCGGGCAGCGGTACGGGTGGTGCTCGGCTGGTTGTTCCGGCGCGGCAGGCGGACGGCATGCCTATGCTTCAAGGTAAGCCGGTGAGCGCAAGGACCTCCAACAACCAAGGGTTCCTAACCCTCATTCCCGTGCCACGCGACGTTGTTGGCGGCGGGGCACGAGTGGTGCCCCTGTTTGGTTGAAGTTCGAGGCGGCGTTGAACGCGCGGCAAAGAATTACAGAACATACTGCCCAAGAGCCGCTTATCAGGCGGTTCCAGCGGTCACGGGCAAAAAAAGCGACACGTTTCGCGTGTCACGCGACACGTGATAAAAACCCCAAAATGCCGGCGGCCACCGCGTTAGCGGCGACAAGCAGAATTCCGGTACGTTGAATCCGCACGAAGTGTGGCCCCACTACCGCCTTATGGCCGCACGTACCGGATGCGGTTGTTGGCCGTGTCCGCCACGTACACCGTGCCGGATGCGTCGATGGCGATCGCCGCCGGCCGATTGAAGCGCGGCGCCCCCGTCCCATCGTCCTTGCCCTGCTCGGCGCCGGCGCGCGTCGTCACGGGGTGCGTAGGATCCACCAGGTCGATGCGGCGGATGCGGTGGTTCTCCGTGTCGGCCACGTAGAGCGCGCCGTCCGGCCCGATCGCCAGGCCCTGGGGACCGTTGAAACGAGCCGTCGACCCGGGCCCATCCGCGAAACCGCCCACGCCGGTCGTGCTGCCCGCCAGCGTCACGACGGGGTGGGTGGCTTTGGCCAGGTCCACCTTGCAGATGCGGTGGGCCCAGGTGTCGCTGAAGTACAGCGCGCCCTGGGCGTCCACGGCCACGCCCGCGGGCATCTTGAACGGGCTGGTGGGCGTGCCGCTGACGGCCGCGAAGGTGCCGTCGGCGCCCAGCGAGGTCACGGGATGGGCAGGGTCGCCCAGCGCGATCCGGCGGATCGCATTGTTCATCACGTCTGCCACGTAGAGCGCGCCGCCCGCGGGATCGAGTGCCACCCCGGTCGGGACGTAGAAGCGGGCGGTGGCCGCCGGGCCGTCCACCCAGGCGCCCGCTTGCGAGCCGGCAAACGTGGTGACGGTGCCGTCGGGGGACACCAGGCGGATCAGGTGGTTGCCGGCGTCCGCCACGTACAGCTTGCCGCCCGAATCGCAGGCCAGGCCGTGCACGGCATCGAAGCTCGCGGCGACCCCCACGCCGTCCTTGCCGCCCTGCTTGCCCGAGCCCGCGAGCGTGGTGACCTGGCCGGTGGGGCTGACGGCGCGGATGGTGTAGTCGTCGGTGTCCGCCACGTAGAGCGTGCCCGCCGCGTTCACGGCCACGCCCTGCGGGTGGTTGAAGAGCGCGTTGGCGCCCTGGCCGTCCAGGTGGGGCGTCAGGCCGCTGCCCGCGATGGTAGATACGGCGCCCGCGGGGGTGATGCGCCGAATCAGATGGTTGCCGGTATCGGCCGCCACCAGCCGGCCGCTGGGATCCAGCGTCAGGGCCTCGATCAGGTTGAACGAGGCGGCCGTGCCCTGCCCATCCACGTGGCCTGCGGTCAAGATACCCGCCAGGGTGGTCACCTGGCCGTCCGCCCCGATGCGGCGGAGCTTGGCGTTGTCGCCCACGTACACCACGCCCTTCCCGTCCGCCACCAGCGCGAAGGGCGAGTAGAACGCCGCGCTGGCTGCCGGGCCGTCGCGGAAGTCCGCGTCGTCGGCCCCCGCGAAGGTCGTCACGGCGTGCGAAGCCAGGTCCATGCGGCGGATGCGGGCGTTGTAGGGATCCGCCACCAGCAGGCCGCCGGCGCCGTCGAAGGCCAGCGCGGTGACGTGGGAGAAGCGCGCGGCGGTGCCCGCTCCATCGAGGTAGCCCAGCACGTTCCCGTCGCCCGCCAGGCGCGAAACCGTGCCGTCCGTGCCGACGCGGTTGATCGCGAACGTGTCCCCCACGTAGACCACGCCGTCAGGCGCCATCAAGAGCGCCCGCGGGATCACCAGTCCGTTGCGCTGGACCACCGTGGTGACGGTGCCGTCGGGCGCGATCTTGCGGAGGGCGGAGTTCTGCGAGTCCGCCACCAGCAGGTTTCCGGCCGCATCCATGGCCAGGCCGATGGGCTGGTTGAAGGATGCCGCCGCGCCCTTGCCGTCCGCGTAGGCGGGGCTGCCGCTGCCCGCGAGGGTGGAGACCCGGCCGGCCGGCGTGAGCTTGCGGATCAGGTGGTTGAAGGTGTCGGCCACGTACACGTTGCCGGCGGCATCCGACACCACGCCGGCTGGGGCGTAGAACTGGGCCTGGAGCGCGTCGCCGTCCGTCAGGCTGGCGACGCCGCCCACGACCAGCAGGTGCTCGACCAGGGTCAACTGCGAGTCCAGGTCCGCGTCCTTGCGCCGCAAGCCGTCCACGGCCTCCACGATTTTGGCGGGCGCCAGCGTGGTGAGCGCGAGGTTGGGGTCCAGCGCCTTCTCGGCCCGCCGCCGCGTCTCCGTCTCCACGTCGCCGGGCAGCTTCTGCAGCACCGCGCCGGGATTGGCCTGGGAGGCCACGAAGCGCTGGATGATGTAGCCCAGCACCAGCGTGCTGACGCCGTCGATGTCGACCTGGCGCGCCGCCGCGCCGCCCGCCGGCAGGTAGGAAGTCATGGCGCCCTGCGTGCCCGGGATGTCCACGCGCAGGACCAGGTTCGCACCGCCCGGCACCTTCTGGAAGGCGTAGCTGCCGTCCGCCCCGGTGACGGCCTCGTAGGGCTTGCCGGCGTCGTCCAGCACGGCCACGCCACCGCCGTCGACGATGGCGACCTTGAAGCCGGCCAGGGGCTTCTCCGCGAGGCCCTGCAGGCGGTAGCCAGAGCCGTTGTTGCTGACGATGCCCGCGCCATGATCCGAGATGACGCTGCCGGCGGCGTTCACCACCAGGTTGCTGCCGTTGTTCGCGACCAAGGACGCCGGGATCTTCACCTTGCCCGTCAGGCTGGCGCCGTTGTTGGCGATCAGGGTGGGGGTGGGCGGCAAGGTGGTCGGCACGGCCAGCACGCTGGGGAGCGGGGCCGGCGAGGCCGCCAGGGGGGCGTGGGAGGCGGCGATCGCGAGCGGCGAGGGCGAGGCGACGGTCGGCTTGCGGGCCTGGGTCGGCGTGGTACAGGCCGCAAGCGCGAGCAGGCAGGCCATGGCGCCGAGTTCTTGCCTTGGTTTGCGCAACGTCCGCTCCTCGCCGTCTGCAAAGATTGTACCCCGTCGGCCCCGGCGGATTGGCAACTTCCGGAGGGGCCGGGTATACGGCCGTGTATGGAAACAGTCGACCAACTCCGCGAAGACGCGGAACAAGGCTACCCCGAGGCCCAGTTCGAGCTGGGCCTGCGCTACGAGCGCGGGGACGGCGTGGCCCAGGACTATGCGCAGGCCATCGACTGGTATCGCCGCGCCGCGGAGCAGGGATATCCCGACGCCCAGTTCCACCTCGGCCTGCAATACGACGAAGGCACCGGCGTGCCGCGCGACCAAAAGCTTGCAGCCGGCTGGTACCGCAAGGCGGCGGATCGCGGCCACGCCGAAGCCCAATGCAAGCTGGGGCTATGCTACCTCAAGGGCGTGGGCGTGCAGAAAGACCACGGCGCGGCCGTGCGCTGGTTCAAGGCCGCTGCCGCGCAAGGCGTGCCGTTGGCCCAAGAAAACCTCGGGCTGGCTTACAAGCACGGCCATGGCGTGCCCAAGGACCCGGAGCTGGCCAAGGAATGGCTGCGCAAGGCGGCGGCCCGGGGGTAGTCACTCCTCCGGCAGGTACAGCACCTGGCCCGGGTGGATCAAGTTGGGGTTGGGCACCTCGTCCACGTTCAACTCGTGGATCTCGCCCCAGCGGTCGGCGTCGCCGAGCTCGCGCTGCGCGATCAGGCTCAGGCTGTCGCCTGCCTTCACGGTGTAAGTCCGCGCCTCTTCTTCCTCTTCTTCCTCCTCCTCTTCCTCGGTGTCCCCGCCCGTGCTCTCGTCCTCCGAATCCGCTCCGCGTGCGGGGTTCCGGCGAGGCGAGTCGTCGTCCTTCAGGCCGTCGATGTCGTCATCCGGGTCGTGGTCCTGCGGGGGCATGGCGGTCCTCTCGTGGTCGGGTGGGGCGAGTCGCAAGTACCCGGCAGCAGGAGCGAGTTAACGGGTATGAAGCGCGGGTCCCAACCACGATGGAGGCCCTCCGATGCGCACCACCTTGGCCCTATTGGCCTCTCTCTCAATGCTGGCCGCGCCTGCCTTCGCGGCCGCGCCAGTCAAGGACGACACCGTGGGCATCGACCTCGCCAGCAAGGACCTCGACAAGCATGGCAGCCAGCGCTACGGCCACGCGGAGGTCACGCAGGCGCAGGTGATCCAAGGCAAGAAGGACCTCCCCAAGGACCAGCTGTCGCTGTACGAGAAGGTCTACGCCGCCCTCGCCGCGCGCAAGCAGAGCCAGGAGCAGCTCGCGGCCCTGGTCGCGGCCCACCGGCTGAAGTACGCCGACGCCCAGCGCCACACCGTGCTCGACAACCTGGCAACCATCGCCAACGGCAAGATTGGCCACGGCATCCCCAAGGACACCCTGCTGGCCGACGTCGTTGCCGACATCACGCGGCCTTCCACCGTCGCCCAGGCCCACCACTCGTCCTGTACGGCCACCAGCATCCAGGCCCAGCTCGCGCGCCAGAACCCGGCCGAGTACGTGCGCCTGGTGGCCGGGCTCGCCACCGCCGGCAAGGTGACGCTGCGCAACGGCAAGATGACGCTCTCCGACAAGAACTACCTGCCGTCGAAGGACCGCACCAGCAGCTCCAACCTCATGCAAGCCGCGATCATGACGGCCGAGAGCGAGGTGGAGGGCGGGCGCTACGACAACGCCAACGACTGCTCTTACGACAAGCAGGGCCGCAAGTACGTGGGCGAGTACAACGTGCACGTGATCGCGGTGGAGAACGCCATGCTGAGCGGGAAGTTCGAGAACATGGGTGTCAATGCCGGCAACCGCGACGCCGCCATGGCCATCTTGAAGCATGCGTCCGCCAAGTTCCCGGTGCTGGCCAGCGTGAAAATGAAGTCGGGCGGCGGGCACGAAATCCAGGTGGTCGGCTACGACACCCACAAGAGCATCGTCACGATCCGCAACCCCTGGGGCGAGATCGTGAACTTCCCGGCCAAGCCCTTCCGCCAGGCCCTGACCGGCATCAACTACGAGGTGGGGGAGTAGCCAACAGATGCGAGACCAGCGGCGGCCCGTCGCCCTGGTGGAATGCCGCCGCGCGCGCTTCGATCAGCCGGTCGGCCTCCGTCACCCGGTGGTGCTGGCGCACGTGTTCCGCCCAGGTGCGGGTCGAGAAACTCTCTAGATAGCGCTCCGGCACCGCGATGTCGTGCAGCAAGGTCCAGCGCTGGGCCCCGTCCCGCAGCCGCAACCGGCGCAACTCCCCCAGCGCGGCCTTGAAGGCCGGTGCCTGCGCCGGGTCGATGCGGTACTCCACCACCACGAAGACCGGCCCGTCGTCCGGCCGCGGCGAGGCGTAGAGTTCGGGCTCGGGCCAGTGGTGGGAGGGGTCCAGGTCGGCGGTGGGCTCGGCCAGCGGGTAGCGGCGCGCGCCCAGCAGCCCCAGCACCAGCCCACCGGCGGCCAGCTCCAAAGCCATCGGCAGCCCGGCATGTTGGGCCACCGCGCCCCACAGGGCGCCGCCCAGCGCCATCCCGCCGAAGACCACCAGCAAGTAAATCGCGAGCGCCCGGCCGCGCACCCACAGCGGCGTGCCAACTTGGACATGCGTGTTGAAGCTCGACATGCAGCAAAGCCAGGCCAGGCCCGTCACGAACAGCGCCGGGGCCACCACCCAGACGTTGGGCACGCGCGCCACCACCACGGTGGACAGGGCGTAGGCCAGGCTGGCGCCGAGCACCACCCGGTTGGTCGAGACCCGCTCGCGCAGCCAGCCCAGCACGACGGCACCCAGCACCGCGCCCAGGCCCAGGCAGCCGAGCAGGATGCCGTAGCCCGTGGGGCCCATCGCCAGCTCGTAGCGAGCCACGGCGGGCAAGAGCGCCCAGATCGCGCTCGCGAAGGCCATGAACAGCGCCGTGCGGGCCAAGACCGCGCGCAGCTCCGGCGCGTGGCGCACGTAGCCCAGGCCCACGCGCATGGCGCCGCCCATGCGCTCCGCGGGCAGGTCGGCCACGCTCGCGGTGCGCTGCCAACGCGCCACCACGTAGATCACGCCCAGGTAGGAGACGGCGTTGAGCGCGAAGGTGGAGCCGGTCCCCAGCCAGGCCACGGCCAGGCCGCCGATGGCGGGGCCGATCGAGCGGGCCAGGTTGAAGCCGGCGCTGTTGAGCGCGACGGCCGCGGGCAGCTCCTCGCGCGTGACCAGCTCCGGCAACATGGCCTGCCAGGCCGGCGTGCCCAGGGCGGAGCCCAGGCCCAGCAGGAAGGTAAAGGCCAGCAACAGCGCCGGCGACATGGCGCCGAAGAACGTGAGCGCGGCCAAGACCGCCGTGGTCACGGCCATCCAGATGTTGGTGCCCAGCACGATCACCCGGCGGTCCATGACGTCCGCCAGGGCGCCCGCGGGCAAGGCCAGCAGGAAGGACGGCAACGAGGTGGCGCTCTGCACCAGCGAGACCAGCAACGGGGAGGTAGCGAGCGAGGTCATCAGCCAGGCCGCGCCCACGCCCTGCACCAGCGTGCCGACGTTGGAGCCGAGGCTCGCGATCCACAGCGCGCGGAAGGTGGGGTTGGACAGGGGCGCGAGCGCGCCGGTACGAGCGGCCATGCGAGCAGCTTAGCCGATCGGCGGCCACCTGCCACGGGGCGGGCCGACCAAACTTCTGCAGCACTCCTTCGGGGAGTCTTGAGGGCTTCCGTAATGGTCTCGGGAGGACCGAAGCCGTATGCTGGCTCGCATCAACCAACGACAAGCGGTCGGGAGCGAGAGGGTGCTCCCGGCCGCTTGTCGTTGGTTGATATCTGGCTGGTTGTTCGTTATTATGTTGGCATGAGCAAAATCTTGATCGTGGATGACGAGGCCCTCAGCCACAAGCTGATCTCCGGCGTGATCCGGGTGTTGGACGGCATCACGATCGAGAACGCGTACTCCGCCCAGGAGGCGCTGCAGATGGCGCTGGCGGAGCCGCCGGACCTGATCATCTGCGACGTGAACATGCCGGAAGTGGACGGCCTGACGTTCTGCCGCCAGGTGCGCGACACGGCGCAGCTGGCCGACGTGCCGCTCTTGCTGCTCACGGCCCGGCGCGAGCCGGAGGACAAGTACGACGGGTTCCTGCAAGGCGCCGACGACTTCCTGAGCAAGCCCTTCGACATCATGGAGCTGCAGCTGCGCACCAAGGCGCTCTTGCGCCGCCGCTCCCGGGCGGGGGAGGCGCGCGACGGTGCGAAGCTCTCACACGGCGCCCTGGCGCTGGACGTGGATACGTATCAGGTGCGGTTCGAGGAGCAAGAAGCGCGGCTGACGGGGTCGGAGTTGGCGATCATGCGGCACCTGGTGGAGCATCCGCGGCAGGCCTTCAAGGCGGAGGTGCTGCTCAACCGGGCGCTGAACTACCCGATCAACGTGGGCAGCCCCCAGGTGGTCCACACCCACGTGCGCAACATCCGCACCAAGCTCAAGGCCGCCGGCTTCCCGGAAGGACTGTTGGCCTCCAGCTGGCAAGGCTACGTGCTCGATTTGCCCCAGTGACGCAAACAGAACGAGGCCCCTTGCGGGACCCCGTTCTGCTCGCTGTGGGAGGCAGTTGGGAAGAAGGAACGCGGGAAGCTCCTTGGCTGCTCGGGTGCCGAACCTCTGGCGGGGCTTGGCTTGTCCGTCGGCCTTGATATGAATCTTAGGTGATCGTCCCCGATCCGAGGCCAGCAAGTTCGCCCTGCCGCGTTGTGCACGTTGCTGGAAATCCACCCCGATCGCGCGCCGCCGGAGGCTCTTGCCCCGGAATTCGCCGGGAACCCTTGCCCGACGAGGCCGGCAGTCGTTCCCTTCAGGCCCCCCATGGCAAACCTTTAGGGTCGCTTGAGGGGGATGGCGTGGCGGCAGCGGCGATCGGCAAGGTGAAGCGGAAGGTGCTGCCCACGCCCGGCGTGCTCTCCACCCCAATCTGGCCGCCGTGGGCCTCCACCAGCGCCTTGCAGATCGACAGCCCCAGGCCGCTGCCGCCGACCTTGCGCGCGATGCCCATGTCGAGCTGGGTGAAGCGCTGGAACAGCCGAGGTAGGTCTGCCTCGGCGATGCCGACGCCGGTGTCGACCACCTCCGTGACCAGCCGGCCGTTCGCTTCGTAGCTGCGCACCACCACCTGGCCGTCGCGACTGGTGAACTTCACGGCGTTCGCCATCAGGTTGGTGAGCACCTGCGTGACGCGCTGGCGATCCAGCGGGTAAGGGCCGCTCGCGTGCAGGTCGCAGGCCACCGCGATGCGCTTCTCGCGCGCCAGCGGTCCGATGCTGTGGACCACCTCCGCCACCAGCTCCCCGTAGTCCGCCGGCTCGAAGTGCAGCCGCAGCTGGCCCGCCTGCAACGCCGCGCTGTCTAGAAGATTATCCACCAGCTCCAGCATGCGGCGCGAGGCGGTGGAGATGCCCTCGAGGTACTGTTCATGTTCGGACGAGAGCGGCGCGGTGGCCAGCAGCCCGGCGAAGCCCTGGACGTAGTTGATGGGGGTGCGCAGCTCGTGGCTGACGACGGAAAGGAACTCGTCCTTCACATGGGCCAGGCGCGCCAGCTCGTCGTGGGCGGTCTGCAGCTCCTCCGTGCGGCGCTGCACCTCGGCTTCGACCCGCAGGTGCTCGGACTCCTTGGCCAGCTCCTGGCCCGCCAGCGTGCGCGAGAGGTGGTGGCCGTAGAGCATCACGCCCCCGATCATGGCGACCACCATGGCGGCGATCGCCAGCTCGTAGCGCCCGGTGCGCTCCGCGAGCGCGCGCTGGCTGGCCAGGTGGTCCTGTTGGGCCTCGCGGGCGCGCTGGCTGACGCGCCGGATCGCGGCGTTGAGGGTGGCGAAGCGGCGGTCCATCTCCGCCATGCGCTGGCCGGCCAGGTCCGCGCGGCGCTTGTCGAAGAAGCTGAAGATCAGGTCGGCCTCGTCGCACATCTGGTTCATGGCCCAGGCCACGTCCTCGAGGTCGCGCAGCCAGGGGCCCGCCGCCGCGGGCTCCGCCAGGCGCAGCTCCAGGCGGGCGCGCTCCAGCTCGTGGTCGAAGACGACCCGCGCGGCGCGCATCTGGGTGCGGCCGACCGCCACGTCATGGGTGTCGAAGACGTCGTTGCCCGGCGCGTTCACGGAGCCGGCCAGCTTGGCGAGGTCGGCGTACTGGCCGATGCGCTCCGCCCACACGGCGTTGACCTTCACGGAGTCCACGAACAGGCCCGTGATGCTGTGGTTCAACATCAGGCTCCAGCTCACGGTGGAGAGGTCCAGGAGCGCCAACACGAAGTACAGCTTGACCCAGCGCGGACGGGCAGCGGGCATGGGACCTCCTGGTTTGTTAACGATTCTTCGTAAAGATATCACATGGATGAGCAACGGGCATCCTGGGCATGAACGAAGGTATGCGCCTGATGCTTTCCCTCGCGCTGCTGGCCGTCTTGGCCGGTTGCCAGGACCTCCCCGTCTCCCCCACCGCCGCCCCGGGCACGGTCTCGCGCCCGTCCGCACCGATCACGGTGGCCGCCTCGGCCATCCCCACCCCGCGGCCAGTGGCCTCCTCGGCCGCACCCCCACCCTCGACGCAGCCCAGCCCCGTCGCCAAACCTACGGTGCCCGTCAGCTCCGCCATCCTCAACCGCTCGCTCGCCGACCGCGTGGACGACGGCAACGGCCTGCAGCTGCACGTGCTCTACGCCCTGTCGGCCGACGCCGAGGACAGGCAGCTCGACACGAACGGGGCGATCGCCCGCTCCGTGGCCGCGGCCAACGCCTGGCTGGGGCAGCAGACGGGCGGCAGCAAGCTGCGCCTCGACACCGTCGCGGGCGCCCTGGACGTGACGTTCTACCGCAGCAAGAAGACGCATGCGCAGCTGGGGGCCACGCCCGACGACTGGCACGCGGCGATCGCCGACGAGCTGCAGGCGGCGGGCTTCACCAAGCTCAACAAGGTCTACGCCTTCTACTACGGCGGCGGCACGCAAAGCCACGGCGCGGGCTCGCGGGTGGTGGGCGTGGGCGGCAGCGGCTACGCCAGCGTGCTCTTGAGCCAGTGCGTGGATTGCTCGCTGGCCAACAGCGACCAGAGCGTCGGCACGGAGGAGTTCACGCTGCTCCACGAGACGATCCACGCCCTGGGCTTCGTGCCCAAGTGCGCCCCGCATGCCACGGACACGGAGCACACCAGCGACGACCCCACCGACCTCATGTACGCGGAGTCCGGCGCCGACGACGCGCCGCCCCAGCTCGACCCCAAGCGTGACGACTACTTCCGCAACGACGCGGTGGACTGCGCGGACCTGGCCCGCAGCCCGTTCATGGACCCGCTGCCGGCGCGGCTGCAGCTGCCGGTGGGCCGTCCGCTGGCGCTGGAGCCCGGCCTGCGCCCCACGCCGTTCAAGCCCGCGTTGGCGGACGTGGTGGGCTCGCCCAGCCTCGAAGCCAGCTTGCTGGCCGCGCTGAACGAAGGCCGCAAGACGGCGGGGCTGCCCGCGTTGTTGCCGGACGACGGCCTGGCCCGGCTCTCCCGCCAGGCCGGCCTGCTGCTGGGCTCGGCCGACCTGGGCGAGGTGGCCCGCCAGGTGGGCTTCGCCGGCACCTGCGGCATGGAGGGCTTCACCACCGACGTGCTGGCGAGCGACGCCACGCTGCTGGACAACTTCCGCACGTCCGATGCCTACAAGCGCCTGGCCGCGGACGCCACCGTCAACGGCGTGGGGCTGGGCGTGACGCGCACGGCCGTGCAGGCCCAGGTGGTGGCGACCTTCGCCCGCCTGCACCTGCGCGTGGCGCCCGCTCCCACGCTGGGCGAGGGCCTGGCGAGCTCCTATACGCTCGCCATCCCGGTCCAGCCGCTGGTGGGCGGGCGGGCGCGCGCGGTGCTGGACGGCGAGGAAGCCGGCGCTTACATGCTGGAGGCCGGCAAGCCGCAAACGCTCTACGTCTCGGTCCCGCGCAAGGGCAAGCACGAGGTGCGCGTGGCGCTGGAGAGCAAGCCGGGCAGCTACCTGGTGGAGCTGAGCTACCACGTCGATGGCGACCTGCCGCTGGAGAAGGCCTTCATTCCCTAGCAATTCCCAGTATGTTGACGTGTTTACAAGCATTGCGTCGGCTGCGCAACAACATTATGTTGGAAATGAGCAACGTCCGATGGGTTCCCGAGGGGCCCGGCCGGACGGACTGGCTCATCGACCTAGCATAGGAGGTTGCTTGAAATGAAGTCTACGATTCGGTATTGCGGTCCTTTGGTCGCGGGCACGATCATGCTGATGGCAGGTTGCACCCAAACGCCTTCCACCTCGATGGCAAACCAGCCCGGCGCGGGCGCTCCGGCCCCGACCATGGCGCAACGGACGCTCCTGGACGTCGACTCGGACATTGGCGATCCGCTGGACGAGACCCAGGCGAAGGAACAACTGCCCGCCAGGATCTCCGTGGCGGACGCGGAGACGATGCTGCATCACATCGATGCCAGCCAGATTGGCAAGGAACCACCCAAGTACGCGCTCCAAGCCCGCGGCGGCGGACATGGCGGCGGTCATGGCGGTGGTCACGGTGGCCACTTCGGCGGCCGTGGCTTCGGCGGCTTCGGCGGCTTCGGTGGCCTCGGCTTCGGCGGCTTCGGCGGATACGGCGGCTACGGCTACTACGGCCTGGGCAGCTACTACTACCCGTACTC
>JAQBPE010000240.1 GCA_028287685.1 Cyanobacteria bacterium RYN_339
ACATCGATGCTCTCCTAACCCTTGCTCCATACCCACATCCCGCGTTGCTAAGCCCTGGTTGTGAACCGGTTAAGGAATGGTAGAACCGGTCAGAGTGGCCCTATCCGGGTGGATAACTACCTTGCCATGACCATTACGAACGTCCAACCCTTCCAAACCCGCCTCCCCGCAGCGACCCGGCCCGCCGTCAAGCCGACGCAGGCCGCCCGCGCGGCGGTAGCGCGCGATCGGTACGTGCCTTCGAAGGCCGTTTGCGCGCCGGCGCAGGCCGTTGCCGCACCCGCCGTCCAGGTGACCGCGGATGCAGGCGCCGCCATCGACGCCGCCCTCAAGGGCGAGCCTATCAAGTTGGCCGTTGGCGACACCGAGCCGCGTGGCCTCGCGATCCGGGAGCTGATCCCGCGGGGCGAATTGCGGGCCTTCGAGATCGGCATGGCCGGGCAGCGGTTCGAGGTGGTGATTCCTGCCAACACGGATGCCCAGGCGATGCTGGTGCGCGTGGTGCCCATGGTCGGCAAGCTTCCCGCCGCCGTGCAGCAAACCATCCGGCGGGTCACGATCCAGGACCCAACCGCCGAGCGGATCGCCTATGCCACGGAATTGGCGGGTCCCAACAACTCGCTGCTGACGACCACGGTCCGCCGCACCCCCGAAGCGGAGGGCAAGGCCAAGTTCGTGATTTCCGACCGCGCCGGCTCGTTCGAGCTCATGATGCCCGCCGGCGAGCGCGAGACCTGGGCGGTGGCGCAGGCGTTCCAGCTGCGGACGGAGATCCCGGCGGCGATGCGCGGCGCGCTGAAGCAGGTGAAGATCGAGCCGGGCGCCAACCCGATGGACGCCCAGTGGGCCGAGACCTACCACACGCCGGGCTTCAAGTCCGCGGCCACCGGCGGCAACGGCCAGACCACCTTCTGGTCCGGCACGGAGAACCTCCAGGAGGAGTACTTCCTGCACGAGTTTGGCCACGTGCTGGGCCAGACCTACTCCACCAAGAACACCATGGTCCCCGACGGCTGGGAGGACGCGATCGCCGCCGACCCCACCACCGTGACGGACTACGCCAAGTCGAGCCCCGCCGAGGACTTCGCGGAGTCCTTCTGGGTCTACCTCAAGCTGCTCAACGGCCAGGTGCCGCGCTATATGCCGATGGGCCCCCACACCGTGGCAGAGTTCGCGGAGCGTTTCCCCAAGCGGGCGGCGGTGTTGGAGAGCATCTTCAAGGGCGAGTTGAAGCCGCACTGACCAAAATCACACTTCGGCCGTGATTTGAGATTCCCATGGCGATAAAGTGATACGCTACCCTGGGGTTGCTATCATTTAAGCCTTGGGAGGTTGAGCCGTGCGTCGGATCCTAATCATGTCCCTGTTGTTGGCGAGCGGCTGCGCGCTGCCCGCCAACGTGCCCTCGGCCTCGCCGGTGAACAAGGCCAACACGCCCGTGGAGCCGCTGGCCGGGGTGACGTTCCGCTCGCTAGCAGCGGAGAACACGCGCTACGCCGGCGGTGTGGGCGTCCCGCAGGCGGCCGTCCAGCCAACCTCCGTCAGCATCGCGATGCCGGTCCCCGCCGTGTACCCCTCCGCCCCCCCGGCGTCCGGCCCCTATCCCGGTCAGCCCTTCCTCCCGCCCGCCCAGCCGGACGGCCTATTCAGCGGCAACATGAACGGCGGCTACTACGGCTTCGGCCCCTCCTACGGCGGCGGTGGCGCCCCCACCGCCCTGGTCTCGATCACGCAGGCGGAGACCACCGGCTCGCAAGGCCCCTACCGCCAGATGATGGCGACGGTGGTGACCCCGGTCGTGAAGGCCTGGGCCGCCGACGCGCAGCTGATCACCAGCAACGGCAACACCGGCAGCGACGGGCTGCTGACGGGCTCCTCGCCTTCGCCCATCCCCAGCTGCGCGCCGGTCTACTACGGCCAGGATCAGCAAAACGGCTGGAACCTGGTCTACTACTCGGCCGCCCGGGGCGAGATGCTGAACTTCACTGTCGCCCAGGCCAAGACCCTGATCGTGCGCACGCGCTGGGCCCCGATGGACCTCTCGGCGCCGATCGCCGTGGACAACGACGCCGCGCTCCAGGGCCTGATCACGGCGATCAAGACCCAGGGGGTTAAGAGCGAGGAAGAGAAGTCGGGCAAGGATTACTTCCTCGGCAGCCCGTACAGCGCCACCAACGGGATGTGCTTCGGGCCCGTAGCCAGCGGCCCGAACCACACGGAGACTGTCTACGACGTGCCGGCCGACGCGCGCTGGAACACGAGCTTGCAGATGATGCTGGGCAAGCCGGTCTGGCAGCTGAACTTCTACGCCAACGGCCAGAAGGACACCTACCAGCAGGGCTTCTACTTCAACAACTCCGCCAACGGCATGGTGGATGCTACCACCGGCGCGGTGATCCGCTTCGGGCGGCCCAGCAAGCAGTTCTTCGGCACGCCGGACCCCAACCAGGGCCCGTACCCGATCAAGGGGGGCCCGATGCCGATGCCCAGCCTCATGCCGAGCCCGGCCCCCACGACGACCCCGTCGCCCGCGCCGACGACCGAGGTCACCCAATAGTGCGCCGCCTGGCTTGGCTCCTGGCGGCCGCCCTGGCCAGCGGCTGCGGACCCAACAACTTCTCCGCACAACCGGTCGCGGCGGTGCCGAACCTCGGCGTGAACGCGACGACCCTCGAGGCCTTGCTGCGCCAGCAGTACCCCACGGCCACCTCGATCACGCTGGAGCCGATGCTGTACGCCGAGGCCCTGCAGCTGTTCGGGGAGCCGATCGACCCCCGCAATACTTACAACTACACCTTCACCTCGCGCGTGTGGGTCGCGACCATCAAGGGCACTTTCCAGAACACCATCCCGCAGGCCCCCGGCAGCGTCGGCGGGAGCCAGCCCGCCTTCGACGAGATCAAGCAGATCATCGGGTCGGACACGGGCCAGATGTTCCAGATGCGCATGCACCCATCCGGGCCCAGCACGCCGGGCTTCCAGTTCCACATGATCATGCCGGGCAACAACGTCTACCTGAGCCAGGAGCTGCATTACGAGACCTCCGGGACCCCGGTCGAGGGCGCCGTGCACCTCACCATCAAGGCCGGCAGCAAGCAGACGGAGAGGGATGTGCGCTTCGCCGACATGGCCACCTGGAGCTTGAAGCTGCAGGCGGACCAGGTGCCTGGCATGAACGACGCCGACGCGGTCCAGCAGGTGGTGATCGAGGAGCGCAACGGCAACGGGACGGGCACCCACACGTTCTACGTGGTCAAGGACCGCGACGCGAGCCTGAACGAGCCGGCCCGGCCCTATGACGACAATTGGGGGCAGCCCGTGGCGGCGCATGTCGCGCTGGAAGCCTTTGCGCGGGACTTGGCCGAGAACGCTTGGAAGGGCACCGGCATTGCCATCAGCGACCACGTGGTGGACAAGGCCCAGGTCGAGATCATCCCTTACGCGAACGACAAGTGGATGCCGCCAGGGACGGTCTTGCACGAGTTCGACATCAGCGGGACCTTCCCCAAGTACGTGCTGTCCGACGGGCGCACCACCACGGGGCGCTACGAGGTCTACGCGCCCACCCAGTTGAAGATCGTGCTGTCGGAGACCACGCCCATCCACGTCATGGCGCTCAAGGCCCTGGCCCCCTGATCGTTTGCGGGCCCTTCTGTGCTAGAATGGCCCCCCCGCAAGCGCCCCAGGGAGGAACGACCGTGTCGACCACCAAGTCCAGCCGCCAGCCCCAGCCCGAGGTGGTGATCGACCAGGAGCCCGGGCAAGCGATCGACCGCTTCGCGTTCAAGCGCCACGTCGTCGAGACGCGTGGCAGCGAGGGCAGCCTGGTGCTGCACCACCATGGGGCGCCCGCCATCGAGGTGCGCCGCGTCGTTCACGCGAGCCTCGACCGCGTGGAGCAGGCACTGGCCGCGCCCGGTCAGTGGAGCGAGGAGCTGGAAGGCGCGCCGTTCGAGGTCGCCGGCCCCGGGCTGCTGCGCTGCCGCTGGGACCAGCAAGAGGTCGAGGTGCGGCTGACGGCGGCGTCCAACGCCACCACGGTGGTGCTGGTGCACCGCGGGGTCGCCACGGAGGACCAGGCCGAGGCCTGGAGCCGGGCGCTGGACGCGTTGAAGGGCTACTTGGAAGCCGTCTGAGGCTTCGCCGGCTCGGGTTGGCCCCCTCCGGTTCCACCACCTCCCCCGCTGGGGGGGAGGAACCCTAAAGCTTGGCGGCGGCGGCGGCGAAGGTTGTTAGCCTTGATCCGCGTCTTCGGAAGTTTCATGGCACCTCCTCCAGGTAGCACCATCGTGCCTCGGCCCGTGCCAGCCGCCTACGGCCAACTTGCACAGGATCGCTAAGGCTGGTCCAGGCGCCCGGTGCCGCGGGCCCGCTGGGCCGGCGGGGCATTGCTTGCTTGCGGCTCGGCCACCTGGCCGGTGTTGGGCCGTGTGCCAGGGTTGGCGAAAAGCTCCTTGCGCAGCGTGGGGAAGAACTCGCGCAGCAAGTGGTGGGTGCTCCAGATGCCCGCCATCTGCCCCATCAGGTCAATAGCCTCCTGCAGCCGCTCGTACTGGCCGCCGCGCTTCACCTCGCGCGTGAGGTCCGACATCTGCATGTAGAGCGCATGGGCGTTGCGCACGATTTGCGTGCACTTCGGGTCTTCCTTGAGGCGCTGGGCCAGCAGGCGATCCTGGCGCTGGGCGGGGTTGAAGATGTCGAACAGGCTCTTGCCCTTGGCGTTCTTGTCTTCCATCATCTCCAGCATCTGCTTGGCCTTGTCCATGCCGGGCGCCAGCAGCTTGAGGATCGTCTCCGCGCGCCGCACCGCGATCTCGCGCAGCTGCCGGTACTTGCGGATCTCCTGGGGCATCATCTGCCCCGTGCCGCCCTTTAATGGACCGGTGCCCGTGCCGCCCTTGGGCGCCGGGAACATCTGGGCCAGCAGCGGGTCGTCCTTGAATTCCTCGTAGTAATTCGTCAGGTAGAAGAACTTCAGCTTCACCTGTTCCAGGATCGTCTCGTCGAAGAGGCCGGTCTTCAAGGTGTTGCGGGCTTCCTTGTGGGACTCGTTGGCCTCCTGGAAGCGGAAGATGGCCACCTGGACCTTCTTGGCGAGGTCCGGCTTCACCACCAGCACCTTCTCCAAGTAGGAGATGATCTTCTTGCCCTGCGGCGAGACGGCGTGCTTGAACTCCATCTGGTACACGCCCGGCACCGGCAGATCGATGCTTTGGCAGGCGTGGAACAGCAGCTCCATGCGGTTTTCCAGGCTGGTGGCGAGGCGGCCGGCCTTGGACAGCGTCTGCTCAAGCTCCAGGCGCAGGACGTTCGCGTCCATGAGCGGCCGGGTCCCGCGGCCCCGGTTCAGGGGCTGCGTGCCGGCGTGCGCGGGCGTCGAGTTGACGTTCAGCGAATCGCTTCCGGGACTGTTGTTGCTCACACCCTACCGACTCCCAACCCGCGCCGGGCGGGCCTTCCCACCCTATACCCCCCAGCCGCCGCTTCGCAACGTGACCAGGCTCACATGGGCCGTGTGAGCGCGCTTGCGAGAGGCAGGCGGGGGTTGGGTTAAGATGCCCCTATGCTCCAGCTCGAGGAACGAAAGAAGGTGGTCCGCTTGACCCCCAACGATATCCGCCCCAACTCCGGCACGCCCGCCGCCCCCGCGCCCCTGCAGTGGGTGGTGCAGCAATCGGCCTTTCCGTGGGTCAACAGCGTGACGCTGTGGCCGATCGCGGAGCGCGAAAGCCGCTGATGGTGAAAGCCCCCCTTCCGAGTTGGAAGAGGGGCCTTTTCTTGAAACTTAGTAACGGTAGCCGTTCGACGGGTAGGTGCCGCCGCCGTACGGGTTGCCCTGCGACGGATCGCTGGGGTAGCTGGGCGCCGGGGTCGGACGACGGCGGCGCTTCTTCTTCAGCTTCTTGCCGGTCAGGCCGGCCCAGAACTTGTGCCAGCCGTTGCTGACCCAGCCAACGAAGCCCTTGTGGCGCTTGCGGCGCGTCATGGCGTCGTAGTAGGCCTCGGCCTGCACGAGGTTGGAGCCGGGGCCTTCGGAGATGGCCTCTTCGTCCAATTCCTCGTCGTAGGTATCCAAAGACACCATCGCGTCGCCCAGCTTGGTCTCCCAGCCGGCGCGAACCGCTTCGGGGTACTCGCCCAGGCGGTTGTACTGATCCTCCAGGAACTGCATCGCCAGGTCGCTGTCGCTCTCGCCCAGGGTGGCGATGATCGTGGCGCGCTTGGCCATGGCCTGATCGTCGTAGCCGGCGATGGCCTTGAAGTCGGCAATCAGCTTCTCGACGCCCGGGTCCACGCTCATCGTGGCGGCGACGGCCAGGCTCTTCTGCTGGGCGGCCACGGGGGCCAGGCCCTGCGCGCCGCAACCGGCCAACATGGCGGCAACGAGCACGGAAGCGGAAAGGCGGAACAAGCTGGTCATTCAGGACCTCCATCGGGGCAAGTGGAACACCTGCACCTTCTATCGGTCGGGCTAGCGAAAATCAGGTAAAGCGAAGGCTAAACCATGCGCAAGCTTTGGTTAAGACGTTCTTATTTCAGGGGTAGAAGATGGGCGTGACCCAGCTTTGGTCCACCTGGGGCTGGAACTTCGGCAGCAGGCTTGCGTCTCCACCATACGTGAGCGCGTAAAGCCGGTCGTGCTTGAAGAACAGGCGCGTGACCGCAGACCAGTCGCCATGGTGTTGATCGACGCGGTAGCAGGGCACGCCGAACGCGGCCTCCAGCTTGGCGCCGGGCCCATAGGTGGCGGCCTCGATCGTGAGCAGCTGGCGCTCGCGCGCGGCACGCTGATCGGGGCGGAAGCGCTTGAGCTCGGGCAGTTCGCGCCAGACGATCAGCAGCGTGGGGGGCTGTTCCGTGGCGGCGGCCATGCTGGCGTTGTAGGCCGGGCCGAAGAGCGCATGCCACTCCGAGCCGTCGATGCCCTCCGACAGCAACACGAAGCCCTTGGGCGGGATGAACTCGAAGGTGCCGTCGGCCACCTTGAAGTAGCCCTTGCGGGCGTTCATGCCGCGCGGGCGGTTGGTGGTTTCCTTGGGCTCGATCTGGAGCCAGGGCGTGCGCGAGGGCATGGCGCGGGGCTTACCAGTGGAAGGGCGCGGCGCCGGCGTGGCGAGGAAGCGCGGCGGCGACGGCAGCGCCACCGGGGTGGGCACCGGGGCAACGGCGGTGGTGGGCCGCGGCGCGGGCGTGACCTGGGCCGTGAGGTTGGCGTAGTTCTGCAACCACAGCCGCGCGTCCTGGCCGAAGGGGCCGGCCGGATCCAGCTCGATCACGCGTTTGTAGGCGCTCGCGGCGGCCGGCATGTTGCCCAGCCGCCAGTTGATCAGGCCCAGGTAGTAGTAAGCCTCGCGGTCGTTGGGGTTGGCGGCCACCAGGCGCTCCAGCCGGGCGATGGCGGACTGGAAGCGGCCGTCGCGGTAGTCCGCGCGGATATCGGTCCAGGCGTCGGGGGCTTCCTGCGCGATCGACGGCGCCGCCACCGTGAGACATAACACCAGGAAAAGGGCGCCCCAGGCGGGCGTACGGCAGCCGAGCAACATCTGGCTATCCTACCATAAGCGCCTGCGAGCGGCTCGCATTGGTATAATCGAAGCATGACGACCTCCTGGTGGGTGCCGCCGCGCACCGACGAGCCCGAACTGATCGACCTGCCGACCACGCCGTGGGAGGACGTCCTCAAGGGCATGCGCGACGTGCAGCGGCTCAACAAGCTGCTGTTGACCTACAACGTGCTGCTGGACACGCTGCTGCGCCATGTGCGCTGGCCGGAGGGCCGCCCGCTGCGCGTGCTCGACGTGGGCACCGGGTTGGCGGATATCCCGCGCGCGCTCGTCCGCATGGCCCGCCAGCGTGGTGCCGCGATCGAGGTGGTGGGGCTGGACCTCAACGCGCGCATCCTCGAGATGGCGAGCGAACACACCGCGCGCTACCCGGAGATCCGGCTGGTGCAGGGCGACGCGCTGGCGCTACCCTTCGAGGCCGGGCACTTTGACGCCGCCCTCAACCACCTCGCCTTGCACCACCTGCCGACGGACGGGCACGTGCGGTTCTTCCAGGAGCTGGACCGCGTGGTCCGGCCCGGCGGCGCCGTGATGGTGGGGGATCTCGAGCGCAGCCACCTGAACGTGGCGCTGGCCCGGCCCTTCCTGGCCCTGTTCACCTCGGAGATCGCCCAGCACGACGGCATCGTCTCGATCCTCAAGGCGCTGAGCGCCGAGGAGCTGACGGATGTACTTGCGCGCACCGGGCTGTCGTACCTGCGCCGGGAGTGGCTTGCCCCGGCCGCCCAGTTCTTGGTGGCAGGCACCAAGCCTTAAAGGGAACCGGCCGTGGTACAATGAAAGGCCGCAAACCCTGATGGAGGCACGCTTGAGCGATACCCCGACCCTGAGCTGGCAGACCCGCACGATCCCGCAGGGCGCCCCCGAGGCCCTGGCGAAGGGGCACCACCTGCCGAGCCTGGTCGCGAACGTGCTGGCCGCGCGGGGCTGGACGCCGGGTCAGGAGCTGGCCGCGTTCCTGGGCGAGCGGACGCCGACCGTGCCGGACGCGCTGGACCTGGTGGGCGTGCCTGTGGCCGCCACGCGGCTCTGGCAAGCCATCGATGCCGGCGAGCCGATCACGGTTTGCGGCGACTACGACGTGGACGGCGTCACGGGCGCGGCCCTGCTGGTGGCCGTGCTGCGCGCCGCGGGCGCCCAGGTGGACACATTTTTACCTCATCGCTACCACGGCGGCTACGGCCTGAACACCGCCGCGCTGGACGACCTTGCCGGGCGCGGCACCAAGGTGCTGGTGACGGTGGACAACGGCACCAGCAGCATCGCCGAGCTCCAGTACGCCCGCGACCTGGGCATGGACGCGATCGTCACGGACCATCACTTGCCGGGGCCGGAGCTGCCTGACGTGGTGGCGATCGTGAACCCGCGCCTGATGGCGGAGCCGGGCCCGTTCGACCCGCTGGCGGGCGTGGGCGTGGCCTACCAGTTGATGCGCGGCCTCGCGGCCCTGCGGCCGGAGCGTACGGACCTGCCCGCCATCGTGGAACGGCAGGTCGACCTGGTCGCCATCGGCACGATCGGCGACATGGCCCCGCTCTCCGGCGAGAACCGCCGCCTGGTGCGCCTGGGCCTTTCCATGATCGCACGCACGCCGCGCCTCGGCATCGCGTTGCTCGCCAAGAGCGTGAAGGCCTCGCTGGACGCCGCGGAGACGATCGCCCACCGGCTGATCCCCCGGCTCAACGCGGCGGGCCGCATGGCCAACGCCGGCCTGGCGCTCGACTTGCTGCTGGCCGAGGACGAAGGCACCGCGCGCGCGCTGGTGGAGAAGCTCGACCAGCTAAACCGCCAACGGCGCGTGCTGACGGAGGCCACGGAGGCGCGCTGCATCGACTTGCTGCGCCGGGACAAGCAGCCCGCCGTCGCCCTGCACGAGGCCGGCTGGCACCACGGCGTGACGGGCATCGTGGCGGCGCGCATGGCGGAGCGCTTCGGCAAGCCCGCGCTGCTCTTCGCGCCGGACGGCGACAACTGGCGCGGCTCCGGCCGCAGCGTGCCGGGCTTCGACCTGCATGCCGTGCTCGACGAGCTGGCCGACCACCTGGTGCGCTACGGCGGCCATGCGGCGGCCGTCGGCGTGACGGTGGCGGATGACAAGCTGGAGGGCTTCATCAAGGCCTTCCAAGCCTGTGTGGCGCGACGCCGCGCGGGCGAGCCCACCGGCCCCAGGGGCTGGGAGGTAGACCTGGAGGTTCCGCTGGAGGCGCTGACGCTGCCCGACGTGCAGGGCCTGGCCTGCCTGGAGCCGACCGGGATGCACAACCCCGTGCCGCGGCTGGCGGCGCGCGGCCTCAAGGTGGTGCGCCAGGGCACGCGCGGCCCGCAAGGGCAACACCTGTGGCTGGAGCTGGCCGGGGACGAGGGCGGGCCTACGCTGGAGGCCATCGGCTTCAACATGGGCAGCCTGCACCCCGTGGGCGATCGGGTGGACGCCGTCTTCACGCCCGTGGCCGAACGCTGGCATGGCAAGCAGCGGCTGCAACTCAAGCTGGCAGCCATCGGCGCGCTTGCATGAGGCCCGCCACGCTGGTTTAATGGGGTGCCTGAAAACCAAGGAGGAACGCCCCATGACGTCATCGACGGCCAGCCTGGATCTCGCCGCGTACATCCGCGACATCCCGGACTTCCCCCAGCCCGGCATCAACTTCAAGGACATCTCGCCGCTGCTCAAGTCGCCGGAGGCCTTCCGCGCCTGCATCGACCGCCTGGTCGAGCACTACGCGAGCCTGGACATCGACTACATCGTGGGCATCGAGTCACGCGGCTTCCTGGTAGGCGCGCCGTTGGCGTACCACATGAACAAGGGCTTCATCCCCATCCGCAAGCCGGGCAAGCTTCCTTATAAGGTCGAGCGCATCGACTACACGCTGGAGTACGGTTCCGGGTCGCTGGAGATCCATGCGGATGCGTTGGGTGAGGGGCACCGGATCTTGGTGGTGGATGACTTGCTGGCGACCGGTGGCACCGTGGCCGCAACGCGAGCGCTCATCGAACGTTTGGGTGGGAATGTGGTCGCCGCGGGGTTCGTCGTTGAGTTAGAATTCTTGCACGGGCGGGATAGACTGTCCGGCTTGGATATCCACGCCTTGTTGAAGTACTAGGACTGCCCTGGCCAAGGTTCTCGCATCTTGCGGCCCGGAATCTGCTAGGATAGAGGCAGTGACCACTATTCATCAGGCTCCCCGACGCCGTGGTGCTTGAAGGCCTTTGGAGCCATGGCAAGCGAAACCCACGTCGATAAGCACGCCCTGCACCAGCTGGTCGTGACCTACCTCTCCGCGGAAGAAGTAGCCCTCGTCGAGAAGGCCTACCTCGTCGCGGAGAAGATGCACGACGGCCAGACGCGCAAGAGCGGCGAGCCGTACATCATGCACCCCACGGAAGTGGCCATGATCCTGGCGGGGCTGGAAGCCGACGGCGCCACGGTGGCCGCCGGGCTGCTGCACGACGTGCTGGAAGACTGCCACATCGGCGCGGACGAGCTGCAGGCCCAATTCGGGCCGGAGGTCACGCGCCTGGTGGAGGGCGTGACCAAGCTCGGCAAGATCTCCTTCTCCAGCAAGGAAGAGCGGCAGGCGGAGAACTTCCGCCGCATGTTCCTGGCCATGGGCAAGGACATCCGCGTCATCCTCTTGAAGCTGTGCGATCGCCTCCACAACATGCGCACGCTCACCCACATGAAAGAGGAGAAGCAGCACGAAATCGCGCGCGAGACCCTCGAGATCTTCGCCCCGCTGGCCCACCGCCTGGGCCTCGGTAAGATCAAGTGGGAGCTGGAAGACTGGTGCATGCGGTACTTGCACCCCGAAGAGTATTACAAGCTGGTCCAATTGGTCGCGCAGAAGCGCGGCGAGCGCGAGGAGCTGATCCGCAGCCTGGTGGGCACCCTGCAGGAGGAGCTGACCCGCCTGGAGATCCCCTGCAAGCTGAGCGGGCGCCCCAAGCACTTCTACAGCATCTACCAGAAGATGGTGCAGCAGAACAAGGACTTCAGCGACCTCTACGACATCACGGCCGTGCGCGTGCTGGTGGACTCCCTCAAGGAGTGCTACGAGACGCTGGGCGTGGTCCACGCGCTCTGGAAGCCCATCCCGGGGCGCTTCAAAGACTACATCGCGATGCCCAAGAGCAACCTCTACCAGTCGCTGCACACCGCGGTGATTGGCCCCGAGGGGCACCCGGTCGAAATCCAGATCCGCACGCACGAGATGCACCGCGTGGCCGAGTACGGTATCGCCGCGCACTGGCGCTACAAGGAAGGCGGCAAGGCGCTCTCACAGGCAGACCGCAAGCTGACCTGGCTGCGCCAGCTGCTGGACTGGCAGAACGATCTCAAGGATGCCCAGGAGTACCTAACCACCGTTAAAGAAGACCTGTTCGCGGACGAGGTCTTCGTGTTCTCGCCGCGCGGTGACGTGATCGACCTGCCGCGGGGCGCCACGCCGGTGGACTTCGCCTACCGCATCCACACGGACATCGGCCACCGCTGCGTGGGCGGCAAGATCAACGGGCGGATCGTGCCGATCGAAACGCACCTCCAAAACGGCGACATCGTGGAGATCATCACCTCCAAGAACGCCCACCCCAGCCTGGACTGGATCAAGTTCGTGGCCACCACCAGCGCCAAGAACCGCATCCGCCAGTGGTACAAGAAGGAGCGCCGCGAGGAGAACATCATCCGCGGCCGCGAGTCGCTGGAGCGCGAAATGGGCCGAACCGGGCTCGAACAGATGCTCAAGAGCGACAAGGCCCTGGAAGTGGCCCAGAAGTTCAACTGCCACAACGTGGACGACATGCTGGCCGCAATCGGCTACGGCGAGCTGGGCACCATGCAGGTGCTCAACCGCCTGCGCCCGGAGCCCCAGGCGGCGCTGCCGCCCGAGGTCGCCAAGGAACCCAAGAAGGGCCACCGGGGCCGCGACAAGAACGGCATCCTGGTCGACGGCAGCGACTCCATGCTGATGAACCTCGCCAAGTGTTGTTCGCCCGTTCCGGGCGAGCCCATCCGCGGTACGGTGACGCGCGGCCGCGGCATCACCGTGCACTCGTCGGAGTGTCCCAACCTGGCCGCGGTCGAGCCCGGACGCCTGGTCGATGCGGAGTGGGCGCGCAACGCCCAGGCCAGCACCGCCACCTACCCCGTGGAAATCGAGATCGAGCTGATCGACCGCGTGGGCCTGCTCAAGGACATCTCCGCCAAGATCGCGGACATCAAGACCAACATCCGCGCTGCTAAAATCCGCACGCTGCGTGATAAGTCCGCCCAGGTCAACCTGGTGGTGGACATCGCGGACGTGGCCCACCTCCAGAAGGTGCTGCACACCGTGAGCCGCATGAGCGACGTGATCCGCGCCTACCGCGTGACCAAGCTGAAGGGCCCGGGGTCGCGGCCGACCCGTCCATGAAGATCGTGCTGGCCTCCACCAACGCGCACAAGCTCGAGGAGCTGGCGGCGCTGCTGGAGGGCCATGACGTCGAGCTGGGCCCCAAGCTCGAGGTCGAGGAGACCGGCGTCACCTTCGCCGAGAACGCCTTGCTCAAGGCCAAGGCCTTCCTTGCGGCCACCGGCAAGCCGGCCCTGGCGGATGACTCCGGGCTGGCCGTGGCAGCGCTGGGCGGGCGGCCGGGGGTTTACTCCGCCCGGTACGCGCCGACGGATGCCGAGCGGATCGCCAAGCTGTTGGGGGAGTTGGACGGCGTGGCCGATCGGGCCGCGGCCTTCGTGTGCGCGATGGCCCTGGCCTTGCCGGACGGGCGCGTGATCGCCGTAGAAGGGCGCTGCGAGGGCCTGATCACGGATGGGCCGCGTGGGCAGGGCGGGTTCGGCTATGACCCGATCTTCCTGGTGCCCGGCCTGGGACGGACGTTTGCGGAGCTGACGGCCGAGGAGAAGAACCGCATCAGCCACCGGGCGCTGGCGACCGAAGCATTGAAATCACAGCTGCTAAAACTGGCTCCTGGACTGCAATAGACGGCAATTTCGGTAGACGAAATCGGATATTTGTTAATCTGGTTTCTCCCGTTTCTTTCCAGTCCATTAACGGGGTTAACCGGCTTCCGGGCGGATATAGCTTGCAGGACCCATCCTTCAGGAGAGACCGCAATGCTGGCCCCCAACCGCTTCCCCTCGAATTCCATCCGGCCCGTCGGCCCCGTCACGGCTTCGCAGCCGGCCGGTGGTGGGTTGGGCAGCTGGCTGAGCGGCCTGTTCGGCAACAACCAGCCGCCGGCGCAGCAGCTGCCGGTCCAGCAGGTCTACCAGCCGTCGGTCTACCTCCCGGCGCAGCAGCA
>JAQBPE010000271.1 GCA_028287685.1 Cyanobacteria bacterium RYN_339
CTCGGTCGCCGTGCCGGAGGTGCACCTGCTGGTCGCCCTGGCCTTCGGCCTGGTGCTGTTCATCGTGGGCCTGGTGGGCGACCTGCTCGCCAGCGGCTTCAAGCGTGCCGTCGGCCTGAAGGACTTCAGCGCGCTGCTGCCGGGCCACGGCGGCATCCTGGACCGCTTCGACGGCTACCTGCTGGCGGCGCCCGTCGCCTGGGTCCTGCTAGACGCTCCCCTGCCCTTCCGGTAACGTCGCCTGCGGGCGACTAGCCGCGGGCGCTCAGGCCGATCCGGCTGCCGCACTTCACCGCCACCTCCAACCCGGCGACGGAGTCCGCCACCAAATCGTCATCGAACCGCACGCGCCCGGGCTCGAAGAGCAGCACGACGGTCGACCCGCCATACTGGAAGTAGCCCTTCTCCTGCCCGCGCTCCACGCGCCCCGGTTGGTACGTCTGCACGATCGTGCCGATCGTGATCGCCGCGACCTCGATGATCGCGACCTTGCCGAAGTGGTCGGTCTCTACGATCGTGACGTCGCGCTTGTTGCGGCAGAACAAATCCGGCACCTTCGCCAGCGCGATCGGGTTCACGGAATGGTAGCCGCCGGGCACTCGGCGCGCGGCCGCCGCCATCCCGCCGTCAGGGAAGTGGAACCGGTGGTAGTCGTAGGGGGCCAAGCGCAAGATCAACGCCGCCCCGCCCGCGAACGCCGCGGCCTCGCCGGCCAGCAGCGCCTCCGGCGAACAGGCCGTGCCCTTGATGGGCAACCGGACGTCCTCATCGAGCACCGGGTAGACGAGCGCCTTGCCGTCGCCCGCCGCGCACAAGGCCCGGGGGTCCTGGTCGAAGGGCCGCGCGGTCGGCAGCAGGCGGCGTGTGAAGAAGGCGTTGAACGACTTGTACGTGGCGGGCTCGGCCTCGGCCATGTCGATGCCGAATTGGGCGATGAAGTCGGGGATGCGCGCCGCGGTGCGGGGGCGGTCCATCTGGCGGCCGTACCAGTCGCAGAACGGCCGGTTGTTCAACAGCCCACGAAAAACCAGCGAGCCGACGGGGTGCTCGTAGAACCAGCGCAGGGTGCGCTCCGAGAAGATCGCCTCCTCGACGATCTCGCCGGAATCGCGCTTGCGGAAGCGGACCAGGGTGGACGGCGGCATGGTGTCAGGATACCATGGGGCCCCATGCGCGGACTCTACGGCCATCTCCAAATCCCCAGCAAGCAAGCGTTCCTGTTCATGCAGGATTTCGCCGCCGGCGCTGGCCCCAGCAAGCTCAAGGCGCGGACCGGCGAGCCTCGGCGCGAGACGACCACGGTCCACCGGAATGGCCGCACGCTGGACGTCGACGTCTACAC
Source organism: Cyanobacteria bacterium RYN_339 (assembly GCA_028287685.1). Lineage (GTDB taxonomy): Bacteria > Cyanobacteriota > Sericytochromatia > S15B-MN24 > JAQBPE01 > JAQBPE01. The sequence goes on from JAQBPE010000271.1 coordinate 1,343, forward strand.
GCCGGAGGGGACCCCGCGTGGCGGCCTGGTGCTGATCCCCGGCGTGGCGCCGCAGGGCAAGGACGACCCCCGCATGGTGGCGCTTGCCGGCACGTTCGCGCGCAGCGGCTTGTCGGTGGTGGTGCCCGACCTCGTGACGCTGCGCCAGTTGGTGGTGCTGCCCGAACACTACCGCGACGTGGTGGCGGCGTTCCAGTACCTGCATGGGCGCGAAGACCTGTGCCCGGGAGGACGCGCGGGCATCGCCGGTCTCAGCTTCGCGATGGGGCCCGGCCTGCTGGCCGCCCTCGACCCCACCATCCGCGACCACGTGCGCTTCCTGTTTTGCGTCGGCGGCTACCACGGCATCCTGGCCACGATGGGCTTCGCCACCACAGGCACCTTCCGCACCGGGAGCGAGCCGTGGCAGCGGCTGGAGCCCGACACGTATGCGCGCTGGGTGCTCTGCAGTTGCCTGCTGGACCATGTGCCGCACGAGCCTTCACGACGCGCCATGCGAACGATCGTGGATCGCCGCATCGCCGATGGACGCGCCGTCATCGAAGACCTGGTAGCGGAGCTGACGGATCCGGGCGCCGTGGCGCTTTACGAACTGGTGACGAATGACGATCGCGAGCAGGTCTTGGCGCTCTACCAGCGGCTCTCCCAGCCCATGCGCGACGCGCTGCAGGCCATGGACCTTTCCGGCCGGGACCTGTCCGGGCTGAAGGCCCGCCTGATCCTGATCCACGGGTACGAGGACATCCTCATCCCTTACACAGAGAGCCTGGACCTCTACCGGCGCGCGGGCGGCCGGCACCGGCTGTACTTGATCCACGGCCTGGGGCACGTGACGCTCAAGAAGCCCGGCCCGTTGGACGCCTGGGCCTTGCTCAGCTCCGTGACGGCGATGCTTCGGGAGTTGGAGCGCTGACGATCGGAGCGTCGCAATAGAACGAGAAGGCCGGCGGCACGTTCAGCATGGTGAAGCGCGTCTGGATCGCGGCGAAGTACTTCTTGATGTGACCCATCACGAACTGCGAGTACTGGTACATGACGAAGCGCCCTTCGGGCTTCAGCGCCCGCGCCGTGCCGCCCAAGATGGCGTGGCGCACCTCTTCCGGCAGGGACGTGAACGGTAAGCCGGAGACCACCGCGTCGGCCTGGCCCAAGCCGTGCTCGGCCAGCAGTCGCTCCACGTCGGCCGCGCTGCCGTGGACCAGGACCAGCCGCGGGTCGTCATAGCGCGCGCTCAACGTGTTGTAGAAGTCGTCCATGATCTCGATGCAGAGCAGCTTTGCATCCGGCGCCAGGCGGCGCAGGATCTCGTCCGTGAAGACGCCCGTGCCGGGCCCGTACTCCACGACGGTCCTGGCCGTCGTGAAGTCGATGCCGTCCAGCAGGTCGGCCACCAGGTGCTTCGAGCTCGGGATGACCGATCCGATCGCGAAGGGGTTGGCGAGGAAGGTGCGGAAGAAAAGTAAGGCGTCGCTCATGGGAACAGCATTATACGTGAAACTCCAGCAGGGACGCCAGCTCCGGGAAGAGCGCCTGCATGCGTGCCAGGTCTGCCAGCTCGAAATCCTGGAAATCGAAGCCTGGCGCCACAACACAGCCCACCAGGGTCCAGCCGAACGCCCCGCCGGCGCCTTGGGCGCTCTGCCACTCCCCGCCCGGCACCAGGCGCTGCGGCAGCGCCCCGACGTCGAGGCCCAGCAGCTCCGCCTGGAAGCCGCCGGTCGCATCCACGCGACGCAGCCAAAGCGGGTCGCCGCCGTGGTACAGCCACAGCTCGTCACCCGCCACGCGGTGCCACTCGGAGCGTTCGCCGGCCGCCAACAGGAAGTAGATGCCGGTCGCCAGGGCGCGATCGCCCAGCGCGCGGGCCGATCGGTAGGTCTCGCGGAAGGCCCCGCCTTCGGGGTGCGGCTCGAGCCCCAGGCGGGTGATCAGCTCCTGGGCGGTCATGGCGTTCCCTCCGGGCGGCCCGAACGGGCCAGATCGAAGACGTGGCGGGCGTGTCGCACGTCGTGGAAGGCCGGCGCGCCCTCGCCCCGCCCGAAGGTGATCGTGCCCAGGTCATGGGGGCCCAGCGCGAGGTCGATCGTCGGCACGCCGCGCAGATCCACCAGCACGGTGCGGCCGAAGGGGCTGCCGCTGGCGATGATCGCGGCATCAGGTGTCAGCCCGTAGACGGTGCGGCGCCGGCGCCAGGCCAGGAGCGCCCGGAAGACCAGCGCGGCCAGCACCATGCCGGCGATCATGAACGCCAGCGTGGCGAGCAGCGCCGACCGGGCGGGCAGCTCCGCATCGCCCAGCAAGCGGGCGGCCGTGAAGCCACCCAGCCCCAACCCACCCATGATCACGGCCACATGCGTGTGCAGGCGGGCGCGCAAGCGGTGGGGTTGCCCGCACCAGACCAGCGCCTCGCCCGGCTTCATGGCGGGCGCCAAGATCTCGGAAAGATCGGAAATACCGTCGACTGGCGCGGGGAGCTTCATCCAACCCTCCTATGGGAGGTGCATGCCGTTGCCATGGAACCATATCCCCCTTGACGTCGTCGAAGAAAATAGTTAAGAAATATGAAGTAAGTAAACAAATGTTAAGTCGGTTCGGTACAGAGGGCAACGGCCCCATTGAGGAGGACTCGAGAATGACCAAGCGTACCCACGGCATTGCAGCGTTGTCTGTTGCCGCCCTGTTGACCCTGGCTGCCTGCACGGGCACCGCCAACATCACCGTTCCCAACGCCACGATCAACGCCAACGCGCAAGACGCGTTCAATGTTTCGGACAGTTCGCTGGATTTGCAGAGCGTCGTAGGCGCGGATGCCTCCGCTTACCGTGCCACCCTGGACGAGCAGGGCACGGGCAACTGGATCTTGTATTACTATTCGCCCTCCAAGCAGAAGTCTTACCGCTGCACGGAGCACCAGAGCGACAAGAAGGTCACGGAGATCACCGAGGTCACCGACGTCACGCTGCAGTTCAAGGTCGACTACAAGATCGAGAAGACCAAGATCAAGGTCGACGTGAACCAGGCCAAGGCGAAGGCCGTGCAGGCCGTGGCCAGCGCCAACGCCAACGTCTCGGTGGGCGGCACGGGTGCGACGGTGGGCGCCGGCGCCACCGCGGGCGCGACGG
>JAQBPE010000355.1 GCA_028287685.1 Cyanobacteria bacterium RYN_339
CGCTGCAGCGGCGGCGGCAGCCACCACGGCGGGACGGGCGGCCACTTGCATGGCAGCGCCCGGGGCGCCGTACCAGCCTTCGTGGTCCCGGTAGTTATGCTGCTGGGCCTGCGCTGGGGCTGTTGCCAGCCCGCCCAGGGCGATCACCATCGCGCACACCGCGCCGAACAACTGCTTCACCGAGAGCCTCCGTGATCGGGCCCGAAGAGAGCCCTGTGGTCGCTTGACCAGATCAATGTACCAGAAAGGGCCGCCACGTTAAGTGACCCATGATCTCCTTACCCGCGAATTGCCCCTCAATTAAGCAAGGGGCCGGGTGTTGGACTGCCGCCATTTCGTGACAGCCTTTTCCAGCACATCCACCTGGGCGCCCACCGTCTGGTCGAAGTGGGTGCGTTCTTCCTCCAAGGAGGTGCAGAAAACCTGCTTGCCCATGTTGCCGGCGCGGTTGAAATCGGCCACCACCTGGATGCCGCGCGACATCTGCGGCAAGGTCTGGAGGATCGCGAGGATCCACTCCAGCTTGTCGACGGTGAGCTCGGCCATGTCGAGCATCTCGTCCGTAGGACGCTGCAGGAGCGCACGGCCACGTAGGCACAGCTCCGTGAGCTCCTCGATCACGACACCCTTGGGCTTCCTCTTCAAGGCTTTGGTCACGGCGATCCCTATATGCGGGGCGGGCGAAGGTGCTTTCAGCTTATCACATGCGATCTGGTCGGCGGAAAATAATCGGATTTTTACTTTCCCTTAGCAAGTTTTTCGCCGGGGCCGCGATAAGTACTTCACGAGGTTTTCGAGTCGCCACGCCCACCGGGCAACCCAATGAGGAGAGTCACCATGCAGAAGTTTGTTGCGCTGGTCACGGAAGAAGACGGTCAGTCCCTGGTCGAGTACGGCTTGATCCTGGGCATCGTTTCCGTCGCGCTGATCGCCGTCCTCGGCACCATGAAGACCGAGCTGGGCAAGATCTTCGACAGCGTTTCCAAGGCGCTGAAGTCCGCCTCTTCTTCCGTCAAGAAGTAAGTTCGGTGACTCGAACCCCCGTCTCGTAAGAGGCGGGGGATTTTCGTGTTTACCAGCGCTTGCCGACGTCGTGCTTGATCGGCGCCAGCGTCTTCATATAGGCCACCAAGGCCTTCAGATCGTCTTTCGCCATCCCCTGATAGGCGAACCAGGGCATCGGTGGCCGCAGCCCCTTGCCGTCCGGCCGCAAGCCCTGCGACAGGGACACCGCCACCTGGGCGTCCGTCCACCCCCCGATCCCCGTCTCCTGGTCCGGCGTGATGTTCGGCGCGGGATAGCTCGTCGGCCCCGCATGGAAGACCATGCCGCCGGCCCCGAGCTTGGTCAGATCGGGCCCCTTGCTGCCCTGCGGCGTGTGGCAGTCCGCGCAGCTGGCCGCCGTGAAGACGTACTTGCCCCGCGCGATCTGCTCCGTCGGCAGCGCCGGCGCGGGGCCGTCCATCGGCTTGGGCATGAGGTTCACGATGATGTTGAGCGGGAAATCGAGCTGCCGCGCCGGGACCGCGTGCTCGATCGCCGGGATCGTGCGCAGGTAGGCCACGATCGCCTGGGCGTCGTCTTCGCTTAGCTGCCGGTAGTTGTTGTACGGCATGATCGGGAAGAGCGCGTTGCCCTCCTTGTCCACGCCCTCGCGCATGGCGCGCAGGATCTCGCCGTCGGTCCACTTGCCCAGCCCGGTGGCCGGATCCGGCGTGATGTTGGTGGCGTAAATCTGGCCAGGCAGGCCGTCTTCCTTGCCGAAGAGCACGCCGCCCGCGCCCTTTTCGGTCATGTCCGGCACGTGCAGGCCGCCCTTGCTGGGCGAGTGGCAGTCGAAGCAGGCCGCGACGTGGGTGACGAGGTACTCGCCGCGCGCGAGGCGCTCCGGCGTGCGCGGGACCTGGATGTCCGCCGGCGCGGCCTTCTTCAACAAGAGGCCGGCACACCCCGCGAGCAACGCCGGCAGGGCAAGGAAGGCAGCTAGGCGAAGTCGGCGCATGGGGTCCTCCTGGCAATTGGGGCGACAGTGTAGCAGAAAAGCCGGGTACATTGTTCTGTCCCCTATGAAGCCAACCACGCGGTTATTGCTGCTTCTGATCCTGCTCCTGGGCCTCCTGGCGCCCGAGCCGGCCGATGCCAAGCGCCGTCCCGTCCGCCATTACACCCGGCACCACGTGCCGATCCACCGCCGCGCCCCGGCCCGCCGGCGCGTCAAGGCCACGCCGAAGCCGGCCCCCGTGGCCGAGGCCAACCCCTACCCGCTCTACCAGGGCGACCTCTACGTGATGGTGGGCAAGGCCGCGCTCTGGAGCAAGCCCGCCTCCGGCGCGCAGGTGCTGGCCCAGCTGCCCAAGCGCACGATCGTGACGAACATGGGGCGCGTGGCGGTGCGCATCAAGCGGGGCTCCGCCTACTTCTACAAGGTGGAGGCGCCGAACGGCAAGGTGGGCTACGTGGCCGCGCAGCAGCTCTCCCCGGCGTTGCCCGACTGGTAACACTGGGTAGGAGAAGGCCATGCCTTCGCCTGCCTTGCTGTCCTTGCTCGTTGCCGCCACCGTCACAGCCGAAACGTGGGCTCCCGGGGATATATCGCCCGAGATCGCGGCCCAGGCCTCGGCCATCGTCCCCCTGATCGGCCTGGTGCCCCTGGGCCTGTCGGGGGCCCTCGGCCCGCCGGTCTCCTACGTGATCGGGCCCGTGGGGCTGAGCCTGGTCGTGCTGGGCCCCGGCACGGGCCATTTCTTGGCGGGCGACCCGTGGCGCGGGGCGGCGGTTTCGGCCGGCACCGTCGCCATCCCGGCCGCCACGGCCCTGGCCATCTCGCTTGGGATGCTCGCCTTCCCGGCCGTGACGTGCAACGCCGCGGCGGGCCACTGTGAATCCAACCCGCCGATCCTCCCGATCGCGGGGATGCTGATCGGCCTCGGCGCCGAGATCTGGTACTACACCTGGGCCGTGGACGACGCGCGCGCCACGGCGGAGCGCAAAAACCAAGAACGCCGCTCCCAGTGGGGAGCGGCGCTTTCGAAGTAGGTCTGGCTTACTTGCCGGCCGGGGCGGCGATCGGGTTGTCCTTCCAGTCCTGGTTCATCACGGAGACCAGCTTGGAAACGCTCGCGGCGTCGGTCAGGATGATGCCCATCTCGCGGTTCTTGTCCAAGGAGTTGGCCGTGAAGTTCTCGGAGCCGATGTAGGCGGCCTTGCCGTCCGCGACGATGCCCTTGGCGTGCATCGTGACCGTCTTGGTGAAGGTGAAGTTGGTGAGGTTGGCGGCGCCGAAGATCTTGGTGGCGTCGGCGTTGGGGTCATAGCCATCCGCTTGGCGCTTCTGGAAGCTCAGCATCATGCTGACCTTCACCTTGCGGGTGTTCTGCGCGGCGGCCAGGTGCTGCACGACTTCGGGGTCGTTGATGAACTCGCACTGAACCAGCAGCTCTTCCTTCGCGCTGTCGATCAGCTTCAGGATCTGGGCGCGGGAGTTGTTGGGCGAGACGACCAGGTCGGGGTCCTTGGGCGAGTAGGCCTTCTGATCCCAGTCGGCGTCGAAGATCGCTTCGACTTCCTTCACGTCCGACGGGCTCTTGTCGACGACCACGTACTCGCGGTTCTTGGTGAACGCGGAGTTGGTCATGTTCATCGTCATGATGACGGCGGTGTGGTGGTCGATGACCATCGACTTCTCGTGGGTGTAGACGAAGCGCGGCGAGGAACGGGCCACGCGGACGCCGCCGGCGATCAGGGCCTGCATCGCGGGGCCGTTGACGTTGAAGGGCTTGGGGTTCGCCGGGTCGACGGGGATGTAAGGCTGGGCCTCGAGGATGACCTGCACGTCGCAACCGCTCTTGGCCTTGGCGATCAGCGCATCGGCGACCTGCTTGGAGACCTCGGTGTACGTCATCATGTAGAGCTCGAACTTCAGGCTCTTCTTCGCGCTGTTGATCTGGTCAAGGATGGGCTTCGGGCCGTTGTCCGGCATCACGTAAAGCTGCATCGCGCCCTGCTGGGCCTTGACGGCCTTGCCGGCCTTCGCCATCGCGCCGAGCACGTCGTCGCTGGCGGCGGAGTAGGTGGCTCCGGTGACGTTGTTGTGGACGCCGCAACCGGTGGCCATCGTCAGGCCTACCAGACAGGTCGCGAACGTACGCATCACTTGCTTCATCATCGGGGAGCCGCCTCTCGTCATCACTCACATTACGAACTGCTGGTAAACAACAGTTTAAGTAAGAGGTATATGACTGTTAAGGCGGCAAAGGTTACGTTAAGGTTTAATTAAAGACCCGCTCAAAGGGGCTCGATGCATGCCGGATCGTCGTTCGTGGCGGTGTTTACACGGGAATTCACTTTGGTCGCGATCATCATGCCGGGCGGGTAGGGCGCCAACATGGGCTGCAGCACGGCCGGATCATGCAGGTCCGGATCTAACCAGGTGTTAAAGCCCTCCGCGGGCACGATCACGGGCATGCGATCGTGGTAGGTGTTCACGAGGTCGTTGGCCTGGGTCGTGATCAACGTGCAACTCGTTACCGGGCCGTCCGGGCCCTGCCAGCGCTCGTAGAGGCCGGCCAGCGCGAACGGCCGCTTGTCTTCCAGCTGGAAGTAGATCGGCTGCTTTCCATGGGGGGTCTTCTCCCACTCGAAGAAGCCGTCCGCGGGGACCAGGCAGCGGCGGGCCTTGAAGGCGGCGCGGAAGGCGGGTTTCTCCGCCACGGACTCCGAGCGCGCGTTGATCAGCAACGGCCCCTTCTTGGGGTCCTTGGTCCAGACCGGGATCAGGCCCCAACGCATCATGGTCGCCTCGCGGCCTTCTTCGCCTTGCAGCACCGTCAGGATCGGCTGGGTCGGTGCCACGTTGTAGCGGCCCACCATGCCTTTCATGGCGGCGCGATCGAGCCCGAAGATCACGGGGATCAGATCGAGGGCGGCATCCGTCAGGCTATAGCGTCCACACATGGCGCGGAGTCTACCCCACGCGTCGTGGGATCGCAAGAATTCGCCCGGCTGCCTGGTGAAACGCGGCGCGGGCGGTGCTAGGCTTGCTCCAAGAGGGGGCGGAAGGTCCGCCGAAAGGAGCTCGGGAATGGTGAGCACGTTGGTCGGCCTGGGGGGCCTCTATCTGTTCTTCAAGATCGTGGTGCCGCTGATCTTGCTGGCGCTGGTGGTCTACTTCGCGTTCCAATGGGCCAACGGCCCACGGCACGAGTTCTCCGCGTCGGAGCCGGACGAGTTCCGCGCCGACCTGGACGACGACCTCCGCGACGACGTCCGAGGACCACGCATCTAACCGGGGGCAAGCGGGCCCCCTCCGCCTACCGGCACCTCCCCCGCGAGGGGGGAGGGAGCTTCGCTGCTGCAAAGCCGCAAGTCTCCTCCCCCTTTACGGGGGAGGTGCCCGTCAGGGCGGAGGGGGTCTTTGTGTTAGCGGCCTTGCAGCGAAGCGTGCAGGGCTTTCAGTTCTTCCGGGCTGACGGCCAGGATGCCGGTTGGCCATTGCGGGGCGGCGGCCACGCGCGTCTCCACCGTCAGCACGGCGGTGCCGGCTTGCAGGTCGTCCACGAAGCGAGCCAGGTGGGCCGTGACCCAGGGGTCCGGGCGGAGTTGGAGGGCGGCCAGGTCGGCGAGGTAGGCGTCCACCTCGTGGCGCACCGGCGCGACGTCGCCTTCCAGCTCGTAGGCATCGTAGAGCCGGCCGAGCCGGTTCACCAACGCGTCCAGCCGGCCCCATGCATAGAAGCCTGCGGCCCCCTGGAACGCCTGGAGCCCCACGTGCTCCTCGAGCTCGGCCAACGCCGTCTCGTACCGGGCGGTTTCTCGTGCCATGCCGTCCTCCCTTCATCGGAGAGTGTTGCGGCGATCGCCTTGCTGGGGTTCAGGG
>JAQBPE010000356.1 GCA_028287685.1 Cyanobacteria bacterium RYN_339
AGACCGCAAAGGCGATCCGGCCGGTGGTGTCCCCCCACCCGATTGGGGTTAGTGGGGGGGAGAGTCGGAGCGGCGGGATTCGAACCCACGACCCCCACTACCCCAAAGTGGTGCGCTACCCAGCTGCGCTACGCCCCGAAAGGTAGGGCCAGTATAACAGAGCCCCCCTGATGCCGCAAGCTACAGCTTGGTCGCCTGCAACCACGCGGTTTACATGCGGCGCGCCTGATCCAGGCCGAAGTCCACCGCCGAGCGAACCCGGCGATCGGAGGTCTGGTTGTAGACCTGGCGCGCGTAATCCTGCGAGCCCGCCCCGTCCGTCAGACACAAGCCCACCACGCTGGCGATCTCGCGCAGCCCTCCGGTCGTCGCGCCACGGTACTCCTGCACCAAGTAGCTGAACGCGCCGGACCCGGTCAGGCCCAGGCCCACCAGCGAGGCGGCTTCACGCTCGCCATCCGTCGAAGCACCCCGGTACTCCTGCGCCAGGTAGTTGAACGCGCCCGAACCCGTCAGGCCCAGGCCCACCAGCGCGGCGGACTCCCGCAGGCTGTTGTTGTTGGCGCCGCGGTACTCCTGCGCCAGGTAGGTGAACGAGCCGGCGCCGGCCATGCCCATCGCCACCAGGGCGGCAGCTTCGCGCCGCGACTCCACGGTCGCGCCGCGGTACTCCTGCACCAGGTAGTCGAAGGCCGACGGCCCCAGCTTGCCCAGCGCGATCAGGCAGGCGGCTTCCTGCGGGCTGTCGTTCGGCGACGCGCGGTACGCGTCTTCGATGTACTGCAGCGAACGTTGACCGCCGCTCAGGCCCTGGTAGAAGCCGGCGCCGTAGCTCGCGTCTTCCACCACGCTGTACGCGTGGGCCAGGCTCTCGATCTCGGAGCCGATGCCCTGGCGGCGCGGGCCGCTGACCTTGGGCGAGTTGCCGTCCTTCTTGGCGCCGGGCGCGGCGCCCTTGTCGGCATCCTTGTCGCCCTTCTTCGTGGCCTTGTGGTCGCCGGTCGCGGCGGCCTTCTGGGCGGTGATGGAGGTAGGCGCCTTCAACGAGGCGGTATTAGGGGAAACGCCGCAGGCGCAAAGCAACAGCGCCAGGGCGGGGGTCAGCTTGCGGATCATAAAGGACTCCTTAAGTCGTGATTATTAAATGGTTATAGCGGCAGATCCGAGCGAACTTGCGTATGACCCCTGCTCGCCGGTTGGGAAGCCGTTTCGCACCCCTTAGACTATCGCTATGCGTGAAGCCATCATCATCGGCGGCGGACTGGCCGGGCTCTCGGCCGCGATCTACCTGGGTCGGGCCCGGCGCGACGTGCTGGTGATCGATGCCGGGCATTCCATGGCCGTCTGGGAGCCGGACGTGCAGAACTACCTGGGGTTCCCGGAAGGGATCTCCGGCGAGGCCCTGCTGGAACGCGGCCGCGAGCAGGCGATCCGCTTCGACGCGAAGTTCGTCGAGGACCGCATCGTGGAGACCAGCGGCCGGTGCGGCGAGTTCGTGCTCAAGGGCGATCACGACGAGTACCGGGCCCGCCGCCTGATCATCGCGACCGGGCTCACCCACCTGCCGCCGGAAATCCCCGGCGTGAAGGAGTGCCTGGGCCACAGCATGTTCTTCTGCAAGGACTGCGACGGCTACCGCGTGCAGGGCAAAACCCTGGTCATTATGGGCGCGACCGATGATGCGGTGGAATACGCGCTGAGCATGCTGATGTACTCGCCCAAGGTCTACCTCGTGACCAACGGCGAGGAACCGCGCTGGGACGAGTGCCACGCCAAGTGGATGGAGGAGTATGAAATCCCCTATCACACGGGCCGGGTGGTCAGCATCAACCACGAGAAACGGCAGATCAAGGGCCTATGCTTCGAGGGCGGCCGCGAGTTGGCGGCGGACTACCTCTTCACCGTGCGCGGCGACGCCTACCACAACGGGCTCGCCATCTCGCTGGGCGCGGCGGTGGATGCCGACGGGCAGGTGGAAGTGGACCATTGCATGCAAACGTCCGTGAAGGGCCTCTACGCGGCCGGTTGCGTGACGCCGGCCAACTGCCAGATGGTCATCGCCGCCGGCCAGGGCGCCCGCGCCGCCCAGGCCATCAACCGCGACCTGTTCGAGGAGGATATCGCCACGCACGCGCTGCGTCGCTTCCGCCAGGTGCAGGTGCGGACGGAAGCGACGCTGCCGGAGGTGGTGGAGTAGGCTATTCGCCCACCGTGATCTGGTCGACCGCCGTAATCACCATCTGGATGTTGCCGCTGCCGGCGATCAACTCGGGGACGACGCGCAACGTCACCTTCTTGCCCTTCAGCAGGGCGGCGTCACCCAGGCCCGTGGCCGCCCACACGTCCTTCTTGATGAAGGCGGTGTGCGACGGGAAGTTCTTGGTGAAGGCGAGGAAGATCGAGCCGCTGGTGCCGGTGGTCAGGCCGCCGGAGATCACCATGCCCGTCACGGCGCTCAGCCTGCCCACCGCGGCGCGCATGGTCGTGGTGTTCGCGGCGTCCACCGACAGCGGCTTCACCGTGGTGAACGACCACTCCCAGCCCGTGGCCTTGTCGCTGGCGCCTTGCTGGGCGGTGAACTTCACGCGGTAGGTGGTGCCGGGCGTCAGGGGCTTCTTGGCCAGCACGGCCGCCACGCCGGTGGGATCCAGGCCGCGGCGCGCGCCCAGCTCGTCGCTGAGGAGGTAGGTGGGCACTTCGGCGCCCGCTGCGTCGAAGAGCTGGCCGGTGATCTGCGAGAACGGGCCGGTGGGCAGCACGAGGGTGGCGGGGAAGCCCACGTTGCCGGCGCCCTTCGGCAGCAGGTAGCTCTCTTCGCCGTTGTACTGAATGGGCACGCCCAACTGCCCGCTGGCAGGGAAGGCCACGGCGGTCTGCGCTTCGTTGGTGTTCCGCATGGCCACCACCCGCACGGTGGCGTCGGCCCTGGTGCCATCGGCGAACCCGATGTGCGTCAGGGTGCTGCTCAACAGGCCGCCACGGTTGAAGACGCCGCCAAAGATGCCCAGGCCGGCCCCCACGGGATCGCGGTAGGTGATCAAGCAGTTCTTGGCGGCCAGGGCGCCGTCCTTGGTGTAGCCCGAACGACTGGACTCTTCCGTGTGCCACGGCGCGGTCGTGTTCGAGAGCAGGTAGTTCACGTGGTGGGCGCTCGCGGTGCTCAGCGCCGGGTCCAGCGCCACCGGGGCCAGCTGCGCGAGGGCGCGGGCCTGGTTCACCAGATCCAGCAACTTCTCGGCCGGCGTGGCACCGACCGGATCGCGCATGCCTTCGGTGGTGACGGGCAAATTGGTGTCGATGGTGGCCACCACCGGCACGAAAGGAACCACCGGCGGCGGCGTACCCACCACCACGCCCGGCGGCGCACTGGCCACGGGCGTCTCCACGGGCGCGACGGGGGCATCCGAGGCGCCGGGCGAGGATGGGACGTCCGTGGTGGGCTCGGGCGATACGCCGGGTGGCAGGGGAGACGCGTTCACCGGCCGCGGCGTTGCACCCGAAGGCACAGGCGAGCCGGGTGCCGCGCCGGAGGGCCGGGGCGAAGGGCCGTTCAGGCCGTCTCCCGCCAGCAAGGCGGGGTCGAGCTCGCAGGCGCTGATTGCCAGCAGGGCCAGGGCCAAGGTGGGGCCCAGGAAGCGTTGTTTTTTCATGCTAGTTCACTACCTTGATATCGTCGGGCTCGTTCACGGTGAGGGCCACGCTGCCGCTGTTCACGCCGGCCCTGGGGCGGGCGCGGACGGCCACCTTCTTGCCTTTCAGCTTGGCCGCGTCGCCGAGGCCCGTGGCTTCCCAAACTTCGGGCGCGATGAAGACGGAGACGGAGTCGTTCAGCTTCAGGAACAGCGCGCCGCTGCTGCCACTGGTGGTGCCGCCGTACAGCACGGTGCCGCGCACCAGCGCCTACTTGCCGAAGAAGCTCTTCACGGCGGCGACGTCGTCGGCGTCCACTTCCTTCGGGGTGATGGTGGTGAACTTCCAGTTCCAGGCGGTGGGCTTGCCGTCGAGGTCCGCGCTCACGCTGGCGCGGTAGGTGGTGCCCTGCTTCATGGGCTTCTTCGCGAACATGCACACCACGTTGCCCTGCTGGAAATAGCTGGCGGGGTGGTCGTCGTCGGAGTAGTAGATGGGCACCTCGGCGCCGGTGTCGTCGAAGAGCTGGCCCTTCACATTCGTGGCCTTCGCGCCGCCGGGCAATGCCAGGGTGACGGGGTAGCCGGTAATGCCCGCGTCGTCGGGCACGGGGTTGGGGCGCTCGCCGCCGTCGAAGGCCAGCGGCACGTCCGTCTGGCCGTCCGCGGGGAAGGCCGCCACCTTGCGGGCGCCGGAGCCGCCGTACTCGAACATCAAGACGGAGGCGTCGCCACCCACGGTGTCCTTTTCAAAGGCATAGCCGATCTTCACCACGTTGGAGTTCAGGATGGGCGTGCGGTGGTACAGCGTGGCAATCAAGCCCAACACCGCGGGCACCGGGGCCTGGCCCCAGCTCAGGTCCGCGGCCGCGCCGGCCTTCGCGCCTTCCGCGGTGTAGCCGGGCAGGCCTTCTTGTTCCTTGTGGGCATTCAGCGCCTCGGTGATGGCGGGCGTCCCGGCGTTCAGCACCATGTAGTGAGCGTGCTTGGCGCAGGCATTGCTCAGGCTGGGGTCCAGCGTGACCGGGGGGATGCCGGCCAGGGCGCGTGCCTGGTTCACCACGTCCAGCACCTGCTCGCCGTTCGAGCCGGGGGCCGGGTCGCGCATGCCGCCCGTGACGCTGCCTAGCACCGCGCCGGTGCCGGTGCCGATCACCGGCAGGTTGGGCACCACGCCGGTCCCCGTGCCCGTCACCTGGGTGTTGACCGTGCCGGTCGGCCGCGGGGAAGCCGGGCCGTCTTCGAGCGCCGTCGCGAGGATGGCCGCGACGCCGGGGTCCAACGCACAGCCGGGTGCGGCCAACAGGGCCAGGGTCAGGGCGACGGAGAGGCGGGTGGTGTTGATGGTCATCGTTTACCCCTCATACCCGGAACAGGGCGCGGAGCGAGCAACTGGCACGTGATAACATCCTCCGACCTTCGAAACAAATCCGCGACCCCGGCCGTCTACATGGCGACCCCCCGAGAGAGACCAAGGAGTTCCCCCCGCATGCCCAAGACCCAGCTCGCCCTGGCCGTAGCCCTGCTCTCCGCCCTGGTTGCCGCCCCAGCAGCCTTCGCGGCCGACCCGGCACCTAACGGCAAGGACCACGCCCGCCCCAGCTTCGAGATGCTGGACACCAACAAGGACGGCAACATCACCCTGGCGGAGTTCAAGGCCTCGATGGCCAAGCACCCGAAGATGGCCGCCCGTGCGGACAAGATGTTCGCCCGCCTCGACAAGAACAAGGACGGCAAGATCGACAAGGCGGAGTTCGCCCTTTGGGAGGCCAAGCGCGGCCAGCGCAAGCCCAACTAACGCGTTTTCATCAAGCCGCGGCGCCCGACGTGCATGCACGCCGGGCGCCGCTTGCGTTCACCCGGCAAATCCGGCAGGATGAGGCGCTTCCGAACCCCCCTAGGAGCTCCCGATGAACCCCATCACCTACCTCATCGACTACCGCCTCACGGACCACTCCCTCCAGGTCACGACCATGGGCGGCCAGTTCGTGATCCGCGAAATCCCCTATAACGAGATGACCAGCGTCAAGCGCGGCTACGAGTTCTGGAACGAGCACTGGGAGAACCGGCTCGACCTCTGGAACTCCGCCGTCAGCATCAAGCTGGACCGCCAGGTGCTGCCCTGGCTGGTGATCACGCCCGAGTACCCGGACACCTTCGTGGCCGACCTCTCGCGCCGCCTGAGGAAGTAAGCCGTGATCAAGCACATCGCCGCCTTCCGGCTGGAAGGCCAGTCGCCCGAGCAGGAAGCCGCCATGTTGGCTGCCATCCGCGGCCTGATGGGCAAGATCCCCGAGCTGCAGAACCTGACGGCCGGCCGCAACATCTCGCCGCGCGACGATTCCATGACCCATTGCCTGGTGATGGAGTTCGACGACATGGACGCGATGATGCGCTACATCGACCACCCCCTCCACGTGGAAGTGGTGGAGAAGCACGTCGCGCCCTGGCGCAAGGCGCGCATGATCGCGGACTACGAGTTCTAGCCCTTGCAGCGGCTGCGGGCGCTCGCTCTCGTCGTCCTCCTCACCGCTTGTGCGCCGGCGCCCGGTACCCCTTCGCGCCCTACACCCTCTGCGGCCCTGGACGATGGTTCCCAGGGCGGTGTGCCGCATGACGACGGGGCCCACCCGTCCGTCGAGCAGGCCCACGCCAAGGCCTACGTCCTCACCACCCCGTCGCGCCCCTTCCTCGAAGCCCTGGCGCGCGTGGCCGGCCCGCAGCGCCTGGCCGTGGCCAAGCGCCTGCAAGCCGACGCCACCGTGAAGGACGGCATCGCCGGTTGGGGGCTGCTGGACGAAGCCGCGGCCTTCAAGCTCTTGCAATATGCCGGCCGGCAGATGTGCGAGGAACTGGGCTACGAGCCGCCCACCATGAAGGTGCAGCCCGGCGTCATCGCGAACCGCGCCGGCTTGTACGACGACGCCAGCGATACGCTGGCCATCAACGCCGAGCTGCTGAAGACGCGCTCGGCCTACAGCGCCCTCGCGACCGTGTTGCACGAGGTGCGCCACGCCATCCAGCACCGCATCGTCGCGGCCACCCAGACCGACAATGACCTCGTCACCCTCGCCGCGGGCTACAAGGCGCGCCCGGCCGCGGGCAACCCGGCGGCCTACGGGGACTACGTGCACCTCACCACGGAGTTCGATGCCTTCCAGTTCGGCAACTGCGTCGCCAGCATCCTCTCCAAGGGCAAGTTCGACGATACGCAGTTCGGCACCGTCGACACCCACTTCGACGCCAAGGGCCTCGTGATCTTCGACCTCTTGAACCTGCCCGCGGAGCTGGACCTCAAGGGCCGGATCCTGGCCGTCAACGTCGCCGAGGCCGACGCGTTGGGGCTGATCGTTAACTAGTTGGCGACCGGTAACGAGAAGCGAAGCGTCGCGCCCAGGCCCTTGCCGGGGCTCTCGGCGACGATGCTGCCGCCGTGCGCCTCCACCAGCGCCTGCGCGAAGGCCAGCCCCAGCCCGGCGCCTTCGGCCGGGCGGGTGTTGCTCATGTCGGCCTGGTGGAAGGCCCGGAACAGGCCCGGCCGGTCCTCTTCGCTGAAGCCGATGCCGCTGTCCACCACGGCCGTCAGCACCATGTCCTGGTCGCGCCGGGCTTCCACCCGGATGCGCCCGCCCGGCGGCGTGAACTTCACGGCGTTGTCCAGCAAGGCCTGCAAGATCTGGTCCAGCCGCACGCGGTCGGCCTGGACGGCGGCATCCGGCGCGAGCGCCAGCTCCACTTCGATCGACTTGGCCGCCGCCCGCGATCGCAGGGGCTCCAAGGCGGCGTTGGCCGCCTCTTCCAGCGCCACGCGCGTGCAGTTGAGCGCCAGGCGCCCGGCCTTCGCGATGGCGAAGTCCATCAACATCTCCACGAGACGCGCCAGGCGGCTCGAGCCGGTCTGGATCCCCTTGACGTACGCCATCGGATCGCCGCCGGCCGGGGCCAGCGTCCGCTCCAGGAGGTAGGTGAAGCCCACCACCGACGTCAGCGGCGTGCGCAGCTCGTGGCCCAACACGGCAAGGAACTCGTCCTTGTGCCGGTCGGCGGCCACCAGGCGCTCGTTGGCCTGCGACAGCTCCGCGGTGCGCCGGGCCACCAGCTCTTCCACGCGGGCGTTGTGCTCGGCCAGGGCCGCGTTCACCACCTCCAGCGACGCCTCGCGCCGCTTCAGCTGCTCGGCCTGTTGCGCCAGCAGGGTGTGCGAGGTCTGCAGCGCGAGCAGGTTGCGCGAGGTCTCGGCTTGCGAGTCCTTCAGCGCCAGCACGTTGCGCACGCGCAGCTCCAATTCCTCCCGCACGATCGGCTTGGACAGGAAGTCATGCGCCCCCGCCCGCAACGCCCGGCAACGGTCCTCCAAGTCGATCGCCGAGGAAACGACGATGACGGGCATGAACGGTCCTTGGTCCGCCTGGAGACGTTCCAGCACGCCGAAGCCATCCAGCTCGGGCATCATGAGGTCCAATAACACCAAATCTGGTCGCTCGCGGGCGACCTCCGCCAGCGCTTCTACGCCGTTGCAGGCCTCGGTGACGCGATAGCCGCGCGCTTGCAAAAGCCCACCCAAAAGCTGGCGATTCAGCGCCACGTCATCCACGACCAGGATGAGGTTGGGTGCTACATATGTCCCGGTCATCATCATACCCTCGGGATCGTGCGATCAGCGTGTCGGGGGCCCTGAAATGCACAATAGACCAATTATAGGCCCAAGACAAGCACCAATGTAGCGATCAAGCGTTCGTTGTTAATTTTGGCACATCGCCTAGGGTACTACGAGGAAAATCCCCGGATTTCGTTGACGTGGCCCCGAAGCCTCGCATAGTATGGGTGGCGCTCCCCCCAGGAGGTCCTACCTTGCAAGAGTTCTGCGCCTACCTCCGTCAAAACCACCTGCCGGCGCTTGCCGCCTCGAACCTCCGACGGGTCCGAGCGCTGGACGTACCGCTGATGCGCCTCTTCGCCCATGTGCCGGAGGAGCAGCTGCTGGCGATGACCTGCCTGAGCCTCGGCAAGTTCCTGGATGACCTGGCGGAAGGCCGGGCCTTCGAGACGGCGGCGGAGAACCTGCGCCTGTGGGAGGCGGACCAGCTGGCGGGCATCTCCAAGGATGCGATCGAGCCCACGGACCTGGTCCTGGCCAGCGCCGCCCAGAAGAACGCCATCTTGGAGTTCATCCCGCAGTTCACGCGGGAGCCGGAGCGGATCATGGAGATCGTGCTGCAGCTGGAAGACTTCTACGCGGCCTCCCAGGCCGACGCCTTCAAGCTCTTCACGCGCCTGCGGGAAGAGCTGGTGACCAGCGCGACGCGCCGCGAGAAGGAGCTGCTGTTGACCAACTCCCAGCGCATCCTGGATCTCAACGACGAGCTGCAGCTCCAGAAGGCGCAGGCCCAGGAGGCCAACCGCCTGAAGAGCGAGTTCCTGGCCAACATGAGCCACGAGCTGCGCACGCCCCTGAACTCGATCCTTGGTTACACCGACCTGGTCCTCAAGAGCAAGCAACCGCCGCTCGACGAGAAGCACCGCGCCAACCTCCAGGTGGTACGGCGCAACGGCAAGCACCTGCTCTCGTTGATCAACAACGTGCTGGATCTGGCCAAGGTGGAGTCCGGCCGCGCCGTGGTCTACGTCGAACCGCTGGACGCGCGGACGTTCCTCCAGGGCCTGGTGACCACGACCGCGCCCCTGGCGCGCGAGCGGGGCCTCGAGCTGCGGTTGGAGCTGGCGCCGGCCCTGGAAACCGTGGTCACGGACGAGACCAAGCTGCGGCAAATCGTCTTGAACCTGCTCTCCAACGCCATCAAGTTCACCACCGCAGGCGCGGTGGTGCTGCGGGCGCGGCCGGACGGCGCCGCGGAGTGGCTGGTGGAGGTGGAAGACACGGGCGTGGGCATCGCGCCCGAGCACCAGCAACTGGTCTTCGAGGAGTTCCGGCAAGTGGACGCCAGCTCGACGCGGCAACAGGGCGGCACCGGCCTGGGGCTGGCGATCGCCCGCAAATTAGCGCAGCTCCTAGGCGGCGACTTGGCGCTCGCCAGCGAGCCCGGCCGCGGCAGCGTGTTCACGCTGCGGCTGCCGCTGGAGTCGGTGGGCGAGCACGCACCCACCCCCGCGATCTCGACGCGCGTGCAAGCCAACGCGCCGCGGATGGGTGGCAAGCTGCCGGTGGTGACGATCGACGACGACCCGGAGATGTTGCACCTGATCGCGGAGCGCCTGAAGGACACGCCCTACGTGGCCGTGCCCGCGAGCACCGGCGAGTCCGGGCTGCAGCTCGTGCGCGAGCTGAAGCCCTACGCCGTCATCCTCGACATCATCTTGCCCGCCAAGGACGGCTGGACCGTGCTGCGCGAGCTGAAGGGGGACCCGGCCACGGCCGACATCCCGGTCTTGATCCTGAGCGTGGCGGAGAGCAAGGTGCTGGGCTATTCCCTGGGCGCCGCGGCCTACATGACCAAGCCGGTCGACCAGCACGCGCTGCTGGCCACGCTGGAGCGCCTGGGCAGCAGCACGCCGCCGGGCGACGGCTACGTGCTGGTGATGGAAGACGACCCCGACGCCCGGGGGCTCTACCGCGAGCTGCTCGGCGCGCGCGGCTGCCGCGTGGTGGAGGCGGAGGACGGCACCCAGGGCATCGCGGCGATCGCCCACGAGCTGCCGGCCCTGATCATCCTCGACCTCATGATGCCGAAGATGGACGGCTTCGAGGTGCTGGCTTGGCTGCGCCGCCAGCCCCACGCCCGGCACGTGCCGGTGGTGGTGGTGACGGCGCGCGACCTGTCGGCCGACGACCGCGAGCGGCTGGGCGAGGCGCAGGCCGTCATCTGTAAGGGCGAGCTGACGGAGGGCTTGCTCGTCGAGGAGCTGCGCACCTTGGCGCCGCGCGCCCAGCACGTCCTGGGAGGAGGCCGGTAATGCGCGACGCCCCGATCCTGTTGGTCGAAGACAGCGAAGACAACCGCGGCCTGATCCGCCAACTCGTGGTGGGGATGATGAACCTCCCCATGGTCGAGGCCGCGGACGGGCTGGCCGGGCTGCAAATGGCCGAGGAGGTGCAGCCGTCCATGATCCTGATGGACCTCAGCCTGCCGCGCCTCAGCGGCTGGGAAGTCACCGCGCGGCTGAAGGCCGACCCCCGTCTGGCCCACATCCCCATCATCGCGATCACGGCCCATGCCATGGACGGCGACGAACGGAAGGCCCGCGAGGCTGGCTGCGACGCCTTCCTGACCAAGCCCGTGGACCTCGACGAGCTGGAAGCGATGATCACCAGCTATCTGCCCGCCACCTGATGGAGCGCAAGCCCCACCTGCTCGTCGTAGACGACGTGCCCGACAACCTCGACCTGCTGGTGCAAATGCTGGCCGACACCCACCGGGTCACGACGGCCGTGGACGGGCATGCGGCGATCGCCCGCATCGAGGCGGACCGCCCGGACCTCTTGCTGCTGGACCTGATGATGCCCGTCATGGACGGCTTCGGCGTGCTGGCGTACCTGCAAGCGAACCCCACACCCTTCCTGCCCGTGATCGTGCTGACGGCCAACACGGAGCACAGCGAACGGCTGCGGGCCTTGCGGGCGGGCGCGCACGAGTTCCTGACCAAGCCGGTGGATGACGAGGAGCTGTCCGCCCGCATCGGCACGCTGCTGACCCTGAAGGCGGCGCGCGACGAGGTGACGGCCCAGAACGACGAGCTGCGCCGGGCCAAGGCGGTAGCGGAAGAAGCGGCGCGCTTCAAGGGCATGTTCCTCGCCACGATGAGCCACGAGATCCGCACGCCGCTGACGGCCATCATCGGCTTCGCGGAGACCTTGCAGGAGCCGGGCCGCACCGCGCGCGAGGTGGCGGAGGCACAGCGCATCATCCTGCGCTCCGGCAAGCACTTGCTGCACATCATCAACGACATCCTGGACATGTCCAAGCTGGAGGCGGGCGGCGTGGACGTGGAACAGGCCCCGTGCAGCCTCTTCGGCTTGCTGGGCGACGTGGAGAGCATCATCGGCTCCAACGCGCGCGAGAAGGGCATCGCCTTCGTGTTGGAGCCCTGCTTCCCGCTGCCCGCCCACGTCACCTCGGATGCCACGCGCATCAAGCAGATCCTCCTCAACCTTTGCAGCAACGCCATCAAGTTCACGCACGAGGGCGAGGTGCGCCTGCGGGTCAGCTGCGCGGGCGAGGTGCTCACCTTCTCCGTGGCCGACACCGGCATCGGCATGGCGCCGGACCAGCTGGAGCGCCTGTTCCAGCCCTTCACCCAGGCGGACGCCACCACCACCCGCCGCTATGGCGGCACCGGGCTGGGGCTCTACATCTCGCGCAAGCTGGCGGAGGCGCTGGGCGGCTCGCTCACGGCGGCCAGCACGCCGGGCGTGGGCAGCCGCTTCGACGCGGCGATCTCCACCGGCCCGCTGGCGGACGTGGCCTGGCTGGATCACCAGGATCACGAGCCGGCGGTTTCGCGCGCGCTGGCGCCGGAGCAGATCCCGGACCTGGCGGGCGCCCGCATCTTGCTGGCGGAAGACACGCCGGCCAACCAGCGCCTGATCGCCCACTACGTGCGGCAGACCGGCGCCACCGTGGCCGTGGTGGAGGATGGTGGCCAGGCGGTGGAAGAGGCGCTGGGCGGTGATTACGACCTCGTCTTGATGGACATGCAGATGCCCGTCGTGGACGGCCTGGAGGCCACCATGCTGCTGCGCAAGATCGGCTTCGCGCGGCCCATCATCGCCCTGACGGCCAACGTGCTCAAGGAGGACGTGGCGGCCTACCTGCGGGCCGGCTGCACGGCCTGCCTGGCCAAGCCGATCGATCGGGCGCAGTTCTTCTCGCAGCTGGCCAAGCACCTGGGGTCCTTATCGCCGGATCGCACCGCGCTGGTGGACGACGAGCCGCTGCTGCGCGAGCTGGCCGAGCAGTTCGCCACGGAGTTGCCCGCTGCCCAGGCGGCGATCGCCGCCGCGGCAGGCAGCGAAGACTGGCCCCTGGTGCGCTCGCTGGCCCACAAACTGCGCGGCACCGCCGGCTCGCTTGGCTTTTCGGACGTCTACCACATCGCCAGCCGGATCGAAGACGCCTTGCGCGCGGACCGGCCGGCCGACGCCCTCGCGGCGCTGTCCCCATGGAACGAAAGGAACCCAGGATGAAAGCTGAAGACGTGGCGGTGCTGATCGCCGACGACGTGCCCCAGATGCGCCGGCTGCTGGCCAGCTACCTGGCGGACCTGGGCTTCCGCGAGATCGACATGGCGGAGTCCGGCGCCGAGGTGGTGGCCGCGTTCCGGCAGCGATCCTATGACCTGGCCTTCCTCGACATCGAGATGCCCGGCCTGCGCGGCTTGGAGGCCTTGCCGGAGGTCCTCGCGCTCGCCCCTAACGCGAGCGTGGTCATGATCAGCACGCAGGGCACCCTCGACAACGTGAAGGCGGCCGTGGAGCTGGGCGCCAAGGGCTTCCTGGTGAAGCCCTACGCCAAGCAGAAGCTGGAGGACGCCATCCGGCGCCTGCAGATGCTAGACGCCCGCGCCTGAGCGTTCCCACAGGCCGCGGTAGTGGTCGCGGCGCTCGAACAACATGGCGGCGTGCCCGCGGCAGTCTTCCAGCACGTGCTCGGCTTGCGACTCCTGGCGGGTAAGCCACGCGGCAGGCTGTTCCGGCTCCGTGACCAGCTCGGATGGGGTCGGCGCCACGGCCACGTACACGAAGTCGAGGTGGCGGTGGCTGCCCAGGTCTTCCACCTGGATCAGCAGCGGCGTCTTGATCCGCACCACGCGATCGCCCACCGTGCGCGGCAGCTCGGGCGTCAGGTCCAGCAACACCACCTCCTGGCCCGTCTCCTCCTTCACCTCGCGCACCGCGCCTTCCTCCGGCGTCTCGCCCGGGTCGACGTGTCCGCCGGGCGGCAGCCAGCGCCCGGCCAGGGGCGGCTTGCGGTGGCGGATGAAGAGCAAGCGCTCGAAATCCGGCGTGAAGACGTAGACGGCGGTGGCTTCGTGGATCTCCATCCCGTTAGTATACCAGATTAAGGAGACATTAAGAGATTTCCCGAAGCCGCCTGGATGCCTTGTCATAGATTAAGATAAGGTGAAGGAGGGCCCTGGCCATGCGGTGGAACCTGTTGGCAGCAGCGCTGGTATTGGGAGGATGTGGCACGAGCCGCGCCTTGCCGATCGCCAAAGCCCCGCAGGCGCTGCAAGCGCAAGGCGCCCTCACCCACATGATCGAGGCCTGCCGCCAGGGCTCGCGCCTGGTCTACGACGAGCTCGACGCCGACGAAGACGGCACGCTGAGCCGCGCGGAGTGGGACAAGCGCTGCCTGGCGCCGGAGGCCTGGGTGGAGCTGGACGGCAACCAGGACGGCGAGCTCGCCTTCGACGAATTCGCCCCGCCCGACTGGCTGCGCGGCAAGGCCAACCGCATCTTCGAGCTGATCGACCTGGAGTTCGCCCACTACGACCTGGACGGGGACCACAAGATCACCGGCCCGGAGCTGGCCGGCGAGGGCGCGGCCATGCTGATGTTCGACCTCAACGCGGACCACGTGGTCTGGCGCGCCGAGGCCGTGGATTGGTGGGAACAGTTCGTCAGCGGCAAGATCGGGACGATCGTGTGGCCCGCCTGCCCGGCGCGCAAGGGCGGCCCCGCGCGGCCGCGCTTCCTGGCCCCGGGTGGCCACCTGACCTTCGACTGGTAAAGGCGCCAGGTGTTATCATCCCAGGGTCCCGCGCCTCTGGAGGATCCCATGAGCAACGAGTCCGTCAGCCCCGCGACCAAGAGTGCCGGCATCGCCGCCCTCGAGCGCGGGGAGCTGGATACCGCCCTGCAGGTCTTCCTGGAGCTGGTTCGCACGGAGAAGGCCGATATCGACGTCTTCCTGGCGATGGGCAAGGCCTACCAGGCCAAGGGCCGCCCCAACGAGGCCGTGGAAGCAATGCATAAAGTTTTGGCACTCGACAACAACCACTACGACGCCTACTTGCTGCTGGGCCAGGTGATCGCGCGCTGGGGCAAGGCCGAAGAGGCCATCAACATCCTCCAGAACGCGATCAAGCTGAACCCCAAGGCCGCGGAGCCGCTGATGGCCCTGGGCCGCGTACACGCCGCCCACGGCGACCTGGACAAGGCCATCCCCCAACTGGAGAAGGCGCGCACGCTCGCCCCCGGCGATGACGTCGTGCTGGCGGAGCTGGGCGAGCTGTACACCCAGGCGGGCGACCTCGATCAGGCGCGGCAGCTCTTCGAGCGGGCGCGGGCGATCGCCCCCACCAAGCCGTCACACGTCCTGGAGCTGGGCGCCAATGACTTGGTGCGTGGCCGCGCGGAGGAAGCCCTCGCGCTCTTCCAGCAGGCCCTGGCGATGGACGCGGAGTACGCCCGCACGCACTACCAGCTGGGCCGCTACTACCTGGCGGTCAAGCAGAATGAGAAGGCCTTCCAGGCCTTCCAGGAGTCCACCCGCCTCGACCAGGACGCGGCGGAAACCTGCCTGGGCATGGGCCAGGTCTACGAGCGCCTGGGCCGCCCGGACGCCGCGCTCACGGAGTACAAGAAGGCCATCGAGCTGCAGCCCTCCAACTTCCTGGCCAACGACATGATGGGCCTGGTGCACTTGCAGCGCGGCAAGATCGACATGGCGCAGAAGTCGTTCCAGAACGCCAGCCGCCTCAACCCCAAGTACACGCCGGCCATCTACCACCTGGGCCTGGCCTGGGAGCAGGCGGGCAACACGGCGGAGGCGATCAAGGCCTACGAGCAGGCCCTGGTGCTCGACACCAGCCTTACGGACGTCTACACCAGCCTGGCGCAGCTCTACCTCAAGAAGGGGGACTTCGCGCGCGCCGAGGCGTACATCTCGAAGGCGCTGCCGCAGGCCCCCAACGAGCCCAGGTTGCACGGCGCGATGGCGAAGATCTTGCTGGCCAAGGGCGACCCGGCGGGCGCGCAGCAGGCGTTGGAGCGCGCCCTGGCGATCGCCCCCAACGACCCCGACGTCCAGGCCGTGCACGGCGAGATCGCGGACTTGCAAAACAAGCCCGCCGAAGCAGCGGAGGCCTACGCCAAGGCGCTGGTCGGCCGCCCCAACGATGTCAAGCTGATGGACGCGCGCGCCATGGCGCTCTCGAAGGCCGGCCAGCACGGCGAAGCCCTGAAGCTGATCGACGAGGCCATCACGATGGTGCCGCCGAATTCCATGCTCGAGCACCACGCCGGCCTGATTTTGGCGGCGGCGGACGACCCACAGCGCGCCTTGGAGTCGATGGACAAGGCCATCTCGCTCGACCCCGAGAACTGGCATTGCCTGTTCGACCTTGCTGGACTGCTCGAAAAGACCGGCAAGAAGCAGAATGCCTTCCAGTGCTATGACGAAATCCTCGAAGCGGTCGACCAAAACAAGCTCCCCAAGAGCGATATGACGGAAACCGCGCTGACGCGCTACCGCACGATCCGCGACGAAATCGAAGCGGCCCGGAGTTCCGGAGGTGGGCTCAAGAAGCTGCTGGGCGGGCTCTTCGGCAAGAAGTAAGCCGCGCGTGGTACAATCGGGCGATTTATCCGCAACCTATTTAAGGAAGTAATTTGGAAACCCCCGAAACCATCACGCAAAAGACATTCGCGGACTACCCTCTGGATCCGCTCTTGCTGGAAGGCCTGGCCGGGATGGGCTACACCCACCCGACCCCCGTGCAAGAAGCCTCCATCCCCGCCGTCGCAGCCGGCAAGGACCTGATGGTCCAAGCGCGCACCGGCACCGGCAAGACCTTGGCCTTCGGTCTCCCCACCCTCAATCGCATCGATAAGACGTCGCCCGACACCCAGGTGCTCGTGGTCCTGCCTACCCGCGAACTCGCGGTGCAGGTGGCCGATGAGCTGGCCCGGGTGGCGTCCGCGTACCAGATCATCGTGGCGGCCGTCTTTGGCGGCGTGAAGCTCTTCGATCAGATCGACAAGATGCAATGGGCCCCCATCGTGGTCGGCACGCCCGGTCGGCTGCGCGATCACATCGAGCGCGGGTATCTGCACCTCGACACCTGTAAGGTGGTCGTGCTCGACGAGGCGGACGAGATGCTCGACATGGGCTTCAAGGACGACCTCGAGTTCATCCTCGGCAAGGTTCCCAAGGAACAACGACAGACCCTGCTTTTCAGCGCCACGTTCCCCCCCGAGATTACGAAAATCGCGCACAAATACATGCGCGACCCGGAGAGAATTGAAGTGAGCTCAGGCATGACGACCGCCGTCGGTCTTTCCCACAAGTTCGCCCGCGTCCCGAAGGACAAGAAGATCCAGGCCCTCGCCACCTTGCTCAAGCAAGGCGAAGTGACCTCCGGCCTGATCTTCTGCGAGACCAAGGTCGAAACGGCCTGGGTGTTCCAGCGCCTGAAGCGCGACGGGTTCTCGATTGGCATCCTGACGGGCGACATCCCGCAGGAGAAGCGCCTGACCACGCTGCAGGCGTTCCGCGACGCGGAGCTCAACCTGTTGGTCGCTACCGACGTGGCCGCCCGCGGCCTGGACATCCCCGCGGTGTCCCACGTCTTCCACTTCACCGTCCCGCGTGACACCGCGACCTACGTGCACCGCAGCGGCCGCACGGCCCGCGCCGGCAAGCGCGGCACGGCGTTCACGATCGTGACGCCCGAGGAAGAGCGCGATTTCCAGCGCATCATGCGCGACATCAAGCAAGTCGGCCCCGAGGCGGGCGCCCCGCGTCGCGAGGCCGGTGCCGAGCGCGCTCCGCGCGAAGACCGTGCGCCGCGTGAGGATCGTCCTGCCCGTGACGGCCAGCGCCAGCCGCTGCCCGCCCAGGGTGGCCGTGGCGAACCGCGCGCCGATCGCGCCCCCCGCGACGACCGTGGCCCCCGCGAGGACCGTGGTCCCCGCGAGGATCGCGCCCCCCGCGAGGATCGTGGGCCCCGTGAGGATCGCGGGCCCCGCGAACAGCGTCCCGGCCAGGTTGGCCAGGGCGGCCGTGACCAAAACCGTCAGGGAGGCCGCGACCAGCAGCAGCCCCGCCGCCGCCAGCCGCTCGCGCCCACCGCGCTGGCGGAGGAAATCGCCGCCACCGGGCGCGCGAACTCGGAACAGTACCTGGCGTTGGCGGAGAGCCTGATCTTCCGTCGCGACGGCGTGCGCACCGTGGCCGCGCTGCTCAGCCAGCTGAAGCAGTCCGACGAGTGGGTGGAGGCCCTGGCGGCCGCCGCTCCCCCGCCGGAGGCGCCTCCCCAGGAGGTGCGCCAGCCCCGTGAAGAGCGTGGCGAGCGGGGCGATCGCCCCGAGCGCGGCGATCGTCCGGAGCGCGGCGAGCGTGGCGATCGCGGCGGCCGTGACCGTGGTGGTCGCAACGACTTCCGTCGTTCGAGCTCCCCCGTGGGCCCGATCGTCGAGGTCGAGGACGAGCAGGACGAGGCCCCCGTGGCCGCGCCCGCGCCCGTCCGCACGCGCAGCACCCGCACCACGCGTCCGGCGGCCCCGGAGCCCGTGGTCGAGGTGGAAGCGCCCGTCGCCAAGCCGGCGGCGAAGCGCCCCTCGCGCAGCACCAAGGCCGTAGCGGTGGAAGCCGCGCCGGAACCGGTGGTGGAGGCGGCTCCCAAGGCCAAGACCACGCGCGCCACGACGAAGAAGCCCGCCGCCACCAAGGTGGAAGCGGAGCCCGTCGTCGAGGCGCCGGCCCCCAAGGCCACCCGCGCCCGTGCCACCAAGGCCGCTCCCGCGGTCGTGGAGCCGGTTGCGACTCAGCCCGCCGCCAAGAAGCCCGCGTCACGGGCCAAGAAGGCCGAAACCGCCGCGAAGTAACTCGCGCATTATGTAAGGGCGTGCATGGACTTGGTCCATGCACGCCCTTCACGCTTTTCGTAACGACGTGTAAACTTGGGCATTCCGATCGCAACATTTCCAGCCCGAGGAGGAAGCCCATGCCCAATCCCTTGACCACCATCCGCAAGAACGGCACGGTCTACACGGTGCTCACGCCTGACGAGGAAGGCTTCCTCATCGGCCAGAGCGAAGGCAAGCCCGTCGCCTTCTTCTTCAGCATGAAGAAGTTCGCCACGGCCTACCTGGCCTCGATCGGCAAGGCCGACCACGTCATCGTCAAGGAGGATGTGCGCGGCCTCACGGAAGAACTCATCGAGGCAGGGGTCAAGGAAGCTTTCGTGGATGCCGAAGATCCCAAACAGCTACCCGACCCGCTCGTGCTCCCCAAGTACTTGGAGCACATGAGCAAGGAAGCGGCTGCGGCGAGTTCATAAACTCGACATCAACAATCAAGCTACCGGTCATCTGGCGCAACACTGGCGTTAGATCGGCATGGCATCATCGTCTCGTTGGTTGAAACAAGCCCAGAACGAGGTGACTGATGACCGTAGCCGCACTGATGCCCGTCGTGATCGACTTCGCCTACGAAGAGACCGGCGAAGTGTTGTGCCGGAACCCCAAGGGGCTGACGTTCTTCTTGTTCGCGCCGAAGCCGGTGATGGCCGAAGTCGCCCCCGCGCCGGCGCCCCGCGCCTGGACCCCCGTCGCCTCGACGATGGAAGTGGAAGTCCGCCGGGATAGCGCGCCCCAGCCCATCGTGGAAATGACGCGCACCATCCCGCAGGCTGCCGGCTTCACGCCGGTCGCCGCCACCAAGGAGGTGGAAGTCCGCCGCCACGCCGCCGAGCAGCCGGAGGCCCCGCGCCCTGCCGCCCGCGGCACCGGCGCCCTGCCCAACCTGCCCGAGCCCGGCCAGCAGCCGACCAAGGGCTGGTTCAACAAGTTGTTCGCCAAGGCCTAGTCAGCCTTTTTCCGTTCCTGCCATCCCGCCGTCGGCCCCCCTTCCCGGGGGGCCGTCGGCCGTGCTATTGACCTAAGATGTATCCGCCCGGACCCAAGAGCCGCCTCCCCGCCGGCCTGTTGTTCCAGTTCCGCCGCGACCCGATGGCGTTCTTGACCAGCCTCGCGGCGTACGGCCCGATCGCCCGCTTCACCATCGGGCCGCAGGCCGTCTACTTCCTGAACGACCCGGCGCTGGTGCGCGAGGCGCTGGTGCTGCAGCACCGCTCCTTCGAGAAGGGCGGCGCCTTGAAGCGCGCCAAGGTGATGCTGGGCGAGGGGTTGCTCACCGCCGAGGGCGACGCCCACCTGGCGCAGCGCAAGCTGGTCCAACCGGCCTTCCACAAGGCCCGCATCGCGGCGTTCGGCGAGGTGATGGTGGGCTACGCGGAAGCCATGAGCGCGCGCTGGCAGCCCGGCCAGACGCTCGACGTGTGGTCGGAGATGATGCACCTGACGCTCGCGATCGTGGGCAAGACGCTGTTCGACGCCGACGTCGAGGGGGAAGCGCCGGAGATCGAGGAGGCCATCAACGCGCTGTTGGCGGTCTTCAACCTGATCACATTGCCGTTCACGGAGCTGCTGCTGAAGATCCCCACGCCCACGAACCTGCGCGCCCGGGCCGCCATGGCGCGCTTGGACAAGCTGATTTACAAGCTGATCGAGGACCGGCGCGGGTCTGACAAGGGCGACTTGCTGGGGATGTTGTTGGGCGCGGACGACCGGCAGGTGCGGGACGAGGCGATGACCTTGTTCCTGGCCGGGCACGAGACGACGGCCAACGCGCTGACCTGGGCCTGGTATTTGCTCGGGCAGAACCCGGACGCGGAGGCCGCGTTGCATGCCGAGCTGGATGCGGTGCTGGGAGACCGGGCGCCAACCTTCGAGGACATGCCGCGGTTGGTGGTGACGGAGCGGATCCTGTCGGAGGCCATGCGCCTGTACCCCCCCGGCTGGACGATCGGCCGGCGGGCGCTGGTAGATGTCACGATCGGGGAGTTCGTGATCCCGAAGGGGGCGCTGGTCTTGATGAGTCAGCACGTGATGCACCGGCGCGCGGACTTCTATCCGGAGCCGGAGAAATTCGATTTGGCGCGATGGACGCCCGAGGCGAAGGCGGAACGGCCGCAGTTCTCGTATTTCCCGTTTGGCGGAGGGCCGCGCGGGTGCGTGGGGGAGCCGTTTGCCTGGATGGAGGGCGTGCTGGTATTGGCGACCTTGGCGCGGCACTGGAAGCTGCGCCTGGTGCCAGGACACCAGGTGGTGCCCCAGCCCCTTGTTACCTTGCGCCCTCGCCACGGCGTCCTGGTTACAGCCGAACCTCGCTCCCTCGCCCCTCACGGGGGAGGGGGCTAACGGCGAGCCGACAAGTTCCCTCCGCCCTGATGGGCCCGGGGCTAAAGTTCCATGTTCTCGTCCGCAATTTCCTCGACCTCATCGCCGATCCCCGACGGGTCCGCATCGATCCAGCCCGAAACGCCCTTATCGCCAGCACTTGCCCCGCCGGAAATCCCCGGAATCTCCTCGCGGTGCTGGCCCAGCTCCCGCAACGTCGGATTGGCGTCTCCAATCGGTAACTCGCGCTGCGCCGGCAACCCCGTCGGGTTCGCCACCGCGCCGCCGCCGCCGCCGCCCAGCACGCTGCCATCCTGGTTCAAAATCTCGTGATCGCTCATGGTGTCTTCCTCCCGTTCCCCGATCCTAGGCCCGGCGCGCCTTCCCTGCCAACGAACGTGCGGCCTTTACCTGTTCATTAAGCTAATGATAAGATTGCATCATGAACACCTTCCGCCACCTCCTCGCGCCCACCGCCATCGCCCTGCTGCTCGCCGGTTGCGGCACGCACCTGACGGGGGCCAACAGCGTCCCGTCCAACGGCCTGCGCGCCCATTCGCGGGAAACCGCTCCTGCGCTGATCGACGGCCTGCGCACCATGGCGGCCGGCCTGAACACCTTCTCCGCCATCGTTTCCTTCTGGGAGACCGATGGCAAGGACACCCAGACCAGCACGGCGGAAGTCTACACGGCCCGTCCCGGCAAGATCCGCGCCAACATCACGGAAGCGTCGCAGGCGCTGAAGCGCGGCGTGAAGCTGGTCTACCTGGGCGACAAGAAGGTCACGGCCAAGATCGGCTTCATCAAGAAGCAGTTCGACTACGCGGACCCGCAGGTGACCTCGATGCACAACTGGCGCATCGACCAGACGGACCTGGGCGCGATGATCGGCGGCCTCACCGACCCCGCGGGCCAGGCCACCGACCTGGGCCCCGTCACGGTGAACGGCGTGGCCGGCCAGGCCGTGGGCGTCACCTCGCCCAGCCTGCTGCCGGGCGTCACGCGCGAGGTCGTGGTGCTGAACCCCACCACCTTCATGCCGCTGCGCCTCGAGGCCTACATCGGCGACAAGCCGGTCTACCGCCTCGAAATCACCAAGGCCGCGATCAACCCGACCTTGCCTGCTGACATTTTCGTTCTCTAACGATCGGCCCTTGTTGCGGGCTCCCTGCATTTGCTAGGCTTGAAGAACGCGCCCCTAGCCAGCATGGAGGAGATCGCCCAATGGACTACCGCCTAGGCCAAGACCCCAAGCCCCCGGAGCGCGACAGCGTCGAGTTCGAATCGGCGATGCCGCCCCTGGATAACGATGACCTCGAGTTCATCGAAGACGAGCGGTACGACGAAGACCTGGTCGACGAGATTTAGCGCTTCCGCACCAGCGTGAGTCCATCGCCGATCGGGACCATGCTGAGGGTGACCCGAGCATCGCCATGGAGCTTCTCGTTGAGAGCCTTCAGGGCCGCGGTGTCCGGGTCGTTCGCCTGCGGGTCGGCCACCGATCCGCCCCAGAGCACGTTGTCGATGGCGATCAGGCCGCCCACGCGCAGCAGCTGCAGCGCGCGCTCGTAGTACGCGCCGTAGTTCTCCTTGTCCGCGTCGATGAAGGCGAAGTCGTAGGTGCCCGCGCGGCCGTCGGCCAGGAGCGCGTCCAGGGTCTCCGTGGCCGGCGCCAGGCGCAGGTCGATCTTGTGGGCCACGCCGGCGGCCTCCCAGAAGGGCAACGCCTCGCGGGTGTACTCGTCGCTGATGTCGAGCGCCGTCACCACACCGTCCTCGGGCAGCGCCAGGGCGGTGATCAGGCTGCTGTAGCCGGTGAACACGCCGATTTCGAGGGTGCGCTTGGCGCCCAGCATCTCCAGCAGCAACATCATCAACTGGCCCTGCTCCGGGCAAATCTGCATGCCGCGCCGCGGGTGCGTGGCCGTCTTGGCCCGCAGCTCCTTGGCGACCGGGTGCTCGCGGTCCGTCACGCGCCAGAGGTAGTCGGCCACGTCGTCCGTCAGGTTCAGGGTCTTGTTCGACACGTCAGGGTCCTTTCAACAAGCGCGCGGCTCGCGCGGCGATCGCCTCCAACAGTTCGGGCGCCTGGCGGAGCGCCTCTTCATAGCTCATCGGCCCGGGCACCAGCGAGAACGCCACGCCGCCGAGGTCTTCCAACATCCGTTCGCCCACCGGGTCGATGCGGCCGACCAGGGCCACCAGCGGGATGCCGCGGGCGTGGCAGCGGGCCGCCAGGCGGCCGACCACCTTGCCCTGGAAGCTCTGCCCGTCCAGCTGCCCCTCGCCCGTGAAGACGACGGTGGCACGGTCCAGGTGGTCATCCAGGTCGAGGGCCTGGGCGGCCAGCTCGAAGCCCGGCGTCATTTCCGCCTGGGCGATCGCCACCAGCCCCGCCGGCACGCCGCCCGCGGAGCCGGCCCCGCGGAGGTCGTGCACGCGGTTGCCGGTGGCGGCGACCAGGGCATCCGCGAAGATCGTGAGGTTGGCCGCCAGCAGCTCCACCTGTTGGTGGGTGGCGCCCTTCTGCGGGCCATACACCGGCGCGGCGCCCAGCGGGCCCAGCAACGGATTGTCCACGTCCACGGCCACGATGATCTGCGCCCGCAGTGCGGGGTGGACCTCCGACAGGTCGATCGTCGCGAGCTGGCCCAGCCCGCCGCCGCCGCGCGGGATCGGTCGGCCGGCCGCGTCGAGCAGCTTCACGCCCAGGGCCTCCAGCAGCCCGGCGCCGCCGTCCACGGTCGCGCTGCCGCCCAGTGCCAGGAACAGGCGCTGGAAGGGGTGGCGCTCGTAAGCAGCCTTGATCAGCTGGCCCACGCCGTAGGTCGTGGTCACCAACGGATCGCGGCGCTCCGGCGCCAGCTGGGCCAGCCCGGCCGCCGTGGACAGCTCCACGGCCACCACGCGGCCGCCGACCAACACGGCCACGGGCGCCTCGATCGGGTC
>JAQBPE010000380.1 GCA_028287685.1 Cyanobacteria bacterium RYN_339
GTGCTGTTCCAGGGCACCAAGCACGGCTCCAAGGAAGGCACCACCACCCGCATGAAGCTGGGAGACCCGGCCGTGGTGGAGGCCATTGGTCAGACGTTGCTAAACCAACTCAACGAAGACATCGAGATGCTGGACATAGCGGGCGACCCGTTCGATGCCGCCCGCGTCGTGGCCGGCGACCTGAGCCCCATGTACTTCGGCAGCGCCATGAGCAACTTCGGCGTGGAGCCGTTCCTCGATTCGTTCGTGGGCCTGGCGCCCAAGCCGGGTCCGAAGCCGACGGCCGATGGCGAGCGCTCGCCGGATGACGAGCGCTTCAGCGGCTTCATCTTCAAGATCCAGGCCAACATGAACCCGAATCACCGGGACTGCGTGGCCTTCATGCGCATCGTCAGCGGCAAGTTCACCCGCGGAATGAGCGTGAAGCACGTGCGTCTGGGTCGCGAGATCAGGCTGTCCAAGAGCCTCCAGTTCATGGCCCAGGACCGCGTGCTGGTGGAGCACGCCTACCCCGGCGACGTGGTCGGCCTGTTCGACCCGCGCTTCCTGCGCATCGGCGACACCCTGTGCGAGGGCGCGAACATCCAGTTCCAGGGGATCCCGCGCTTTACGCCGGAGCTGTTCGCCACGATCATCCTGCGCGACCCGGGCAAGCGCAAGCAGTTCAAGAAGGGCCTGGACCAGCTGATCGAGGAAGGCGCGGTGCAGCTGTTCTTCCGGCCGAACGTGGGCGAACAGGAGCCCATCCTGGGCGCCATCGGTCAGCTGCAGTTCGAGGTCTTCCAGAGCCGGCTCAAGAGCGAGTACGGCGTGGAGGTGAAGTTCAGCACCCTGCCCTTCGACCTGGCGCGCTGGGTGGTGGGCGAGCCCATCGACGTGAAGGCGCTGGAGCACTATGGCGACAACATGATGTTGGCGGACCGGGACGGGCGCTTGATGCTGCTCTTCCGCAACTCCCTGTCCCTGCGCTGGGAGACGGAGCGGCACCCGCACCTCCAGTTCATCGAGAACCTGGACGACGCCATCGCCGGGCCGCGGATGCCTGTCACTTAAAAATCCGGCTAAGCCTCAATTAACAGACGCATAACAGGGCCCAAATCCGCCGATATACCCGCATGACCATGCGTGCGTTGATTTCGACGGTGTGTGCGGCGCTTCTGTTGAGCGCTTGCGGGACCCAGACGGGGCTGCGTGCGACCGGCGCGGCCACCGGTGATCTGGCCGCGGCCGGGCTCATGGAGAGCCTGGTGGATCGCGTGATCGTGCCCGAGCACCCCCAGCGGCCGCCGCAGAACTTCACCACCGGCAACACCGCCAGGCTGTACGTCACGCCGGCGGAGAACGTGCCCGCGATCCTGGAGCTCCTGGGCAGCGCCAAGGAATCCATCGCGATCGAGATGTACAACTTCATCGACGACACCATGGGCCACCCCGTGGCCGACCTGCTGGTGGCGAAGGCCAAGGCGGGCGTGAAGGTCCAGGTCTTGGCGGACTTCGCCGGCTCGAACACCCGGCGCGGCTACGGCGCCATGGCGAAGCGTTTCAAGGAAGCCGGCATCGAGCTGCGCACCTACAAGCTGCGCGCCATCATCAAGGACGACCACATGGTCGGCGTGAACATCACCCACCGCAAGCTCTACCTGGTGGACGGCCAGCGCGCCCTGACCGGCGGCGTGAACCTGCGCGAGCCGTTCAACACCAACACGCAGGACGTGCTGCTGCGCTGGGAAGGGCCGATCGTGCCCGGCCTGTATCGCGAGTTCGGCTACGAGTGGCTGGCGAGCGGCGGCACGGCCCCGATCCCCAGCGCCACCGCGGTGCAGGCGCCCCTGGGCGTGCGTGCGCAGGTCGCCGTCACCAGCGCGCCGGAAGGGCGCTACGAGATCCGCGACGCAGTCTACCAGGCCGTCGACGCCGCCCAGAGCGAGATCCGCATCGAGCAGCAGTACCTGTGGGACGACCGCCTCATGCTCCGCATCCACGCCGCCTTGAAGCGCGGCGTGAAGGTGCGCGCGATCGTGCCGGGCGAGGAAGACCGCGGCGTCTTCAAGTACGTGCACTCCGAGGAGATGCAGCGCCTGATCAAGGATGGCGGCGAGTGCCGGCTGTACGCCGGCGACGGCGGCACGGGGCACCTGCACGCGAAGTACTTCGGCATCGACGACCACTGGGTGGCCGTGGGCTCCTGCAACGGCGACACGCGCGGCTTCACGGACAACCAGGAGATCGACACGATCTTCACGGACCAGGACCTGGCCACGCAGCTGCGCGGCCGCCTCTTCGAGACGGATTGGACGCAGAACACCGTGCCCTTCGTCTACAAGCCCAGCTCCGTGGTGGTGCGGCCCTTCCGCAGCCTGTTGGAGCTGATCGACTACTTTATGTAGTCCGGGTCAAAATCTCGATCACGGCGTCGAGCTCGAACTCCTGGCCGAGCATGATCACGGCCGCGCCGCCGTGCACCACGGTTTGGCCTCGGGCGACCTCGATGGCGCCGGTGGGGCTTTCCACCGCCACGAAGTTGCAGGTGGGCGGGAAGCCTTGCAGCTGGGCGATTTGCTCCACGGTCTGGCCGGCCACGCGGGCCTCGAGCGGAATCGTCAGCTCGAAGACGTCGATGCCGCCCTTGCCGAGGCGCATCAGCGAGCGGATCTCCGGGAATTCGATGTGGTTGTAGAGCTGCTCGATGAGCGGATCGACGGAGCTGGCGATCGCCGTGGCGCCCGCCAGCAGGTAGGGCTGCTCGAAGTCCTTCTCGCGCATGCGCACGAGGCGCTGCGGCACGCCGTGGCTGCGGGCCAGCAACAGGAAGGCCAGGTTGTCCGCGTCGTTCCGCATCATCGCCACCGCGATATCCGCGCGGCGCAGGCCGATTGCTTCGAGCGCACGGGGGCTGGTGGCGGAGCCGGCATGGACCATGGCGCCCAGCTCCACTTGCATGAACTCGCAGACCGCGGGGTCCGGGTCGATCACGAGGACGTCGTGCTTGTTGGCGATCAGGCGTTCCGCCAGGCTGGTGCCCATCAGCCCGCCGCCGGCAATGACGATGTACATAGCTTGGAGCTTACCATGCCCGCCATCCGCAAAGGGCCTGGCGGCGTTGACGCGCGTCACAGACCTTCCTATAATCTTAGCCTGGTTTTAACCTTAAAGGAGGCGCGATGCAGACGCTGCGCGGATCGATCGGGGCCATCGTAGCGATGGCGGTGCTGGCGGCTTGCGGGCAGGTCCCGGTGACCCATCCGGTCACGGCAGGCAGCGCGCAGGCGCTCCAGACGGGCGAGACGCCGCTGAACGAGGCGCCCAAGACCACGGTCGTGGTGCCTCACAGCCCCAGCCACGGCCCCAACCCGGTCGTCAGCGGCAACTACGGCACGTTGAGCGTCTTCCCGACGGAGACCTTGCCCGCCCTAAAGGCGCTGATCAACGGCGCCCAGAAGTCGCTCTACTTCGAGACGTTCAACTTCGGCAACGACTCGATGGGCAAGCAAATCTACCCGCTGCTGATCGCCAAGGCCAAGGCCGGCCTCGAGGTGAAGGTGGTGGCGGACTACGTGGGCACGCGCTTCATCCCCGGCCACGCCGACATGGTCAAGCAGATGCGCGCCGCGGGCATCGACTTCCGGCTCTACAAGCCGCGCTTGATGATCAAGGACGACAAGAAGGCCGGCATCAACATCACCCACCGCAAGGTCTACCTGGCCGACGGCGAGCGCGCGCTGATCGGCGGCGTGAACCTGATGGCGCCGTTCGACTACGACGTGCAGGACGTCCTGATCGAATGGAAGGGCCCGATCGTGCCCCAGCTCTACGGCGAGTTCGCCTATGACTGGCGCGCGGCCAACGGCGGCGACTTGAACCAGCTGCCCGTCACGCCCGTCACCACCGGCCCGGTCACGGCCCAGGTCGTCGTCACCAGCCCGCCGGAAGGCCGCTTCGAGGCCCGCGACGCGATCTACAAGGCCGTGGACCTGGCGCAGGACGAGATCCGCATCGAGAACCAGTACCTGTGGGACGCGAAGCTCGTGCAGCGGCTGTTGAACGCCATGGCGCGCGGCGTGAAGCTGCACGTGATCGTGCCCGGCGACGAGGACCACGGTGTCTTCAAGTTCATCCACTCCGAGACGCTGAAGAAGTTGCAGGACGCAGGCGCGCAGTGCCGGCTCTACGTCGGGATCGATCCGCAGGCCCACTTACACGTGAAGTACTTCGGCGTGGACGGGCGGCTCGTGGCGATCGGCTCGGCCAACGGCGATACGCGCGGGTTGATGGACAACCAGGAGTTGGACACCGTGATCCACCATGCCGGGTTGTGCGCGGAGTTCAAGGCGCGGCTCTTCGAGAAGGACTGGACCCAGTTCACCAAGCCGTTTGTCTACAGGCCCGGCCCGGACATCGTCCACACCAAGCCGTTCCAGACCCTGCTCGAGATCATCGAGTACTACTCCTAGAAGAGGAAGTCCAGGCCTTCCAGCACCCAACCCACGAAGCGGCTCCAGTAGCTCCGGCCGTCCACGTCCTTCAGGGTCATCGGGATGCCGCGGTTCCAGTCGTCCATCAGCACGTCGTCCTTGAACTGCTTGGCGAGCGCCTCGTCGAAGATCAAGGTGTTCAGCTCGTTGTTGTTCGCCATCGTGCGCTGGTCGCCGTTGGCCGAACCGATCGAGAGCAGCTTGCCGTCGAAGACCATCGCCTTGAGGTGGCTGAAGCTGTCGACCAGCTCGGTGCCTTCCTTGTGGGCCTCGACCTTGCGCACTTCCGCGCCGACGGCCATCAGCTGGCCCGCGGAAACGATGTTCAGGTTGTTGTAGAGGAAGCCCGGCAGGCCCTTCTCGCCCTTGGCGGGGATCATGATCTTGATCGAGAGGTTGGGGTTCTTCGTCTTGGCGTCCACCAGGGCCTGCACCAGGCCGTCGTCCGAGAGGTACGGGTAAACGACGATGATTTCCTTTTGGGCGTTGGCGATCGCCTTGATCTCCGCGTCGCGGATGTCGTGGACGTGCAGCAGGGGATCCGTCACGAAGGACTGGACCTGGGCGGTGCCGTCCATCGCCGGGACGATCGTGGGCTTCACGGCGGGAACGGAGCCGCCGACGCGCTTCCAGTTCTTGTAGAACTCGTCGATCACGCGGCCGGTCTCGTCGCCACGCACGGTGAAGAGCAGGTCGTGCCAGGCCTTCTGCTGGCCGCCGCCCTTGGGGGCGATGAAGCTGGACATCAGGTACTCGTCGCCGATGTTGCGGCCACCGGTGGTGAACTGCGTGCCGTCCTGGATGTAGAGCTTGCGGTGGGTGATGGGCGTGCGGCCGGTGGCCAGCGGGTTCACCATCGTGGGGTTGAAGA
Organism: Cyanobacteria bacterium RYN_339; assembly: GCA_028287685.1. Lineage (GTDB taxonomy): Bacteria > Cyanobacteriota > Sericytochromatia > S15B-MN24 > JAQBPE01 > JAQBPE01. The sequence continues at coordinate 5,344 of JAQBPE010000380.1, forward strand.
GGCGGACTTCCAGGCCGGCGTCCTTCATGAACTTCACGATCTGCGTGTCGTCCGTGGGGTTGGTGGCGTCGTGCAGCCCGCCGTAGTCGATCAGGACCTTCACGTCGAACTTCTCGCCCTTGGCCTCGGCGGCCTTCTTGCGGTCGATCAGGGCCTGCGCGATCTCGCGGCCGGCCTCGTCGTTGTGCCAGATGAAGGTCTCGATGTAGAAGCTGCTCTTGGCGTTCTTGATGCTGTCCAGCAGCGCCTGGCGGCTCTCGTCGGCGGTGGGGTGCAGCGTGATCTTGTTGTGGTAGGTCGGGTTGTCGAGCACGACGCGCTCGACGGGCAGCTTGCCCTCCGGCGAGACCAGGCCCCGGTGGCGCCAGGTGTCGACCGCGATCTTGGGCGGCTTCACCAAGATGGCGGCCGGCTTCGGACCAGTCGCCGTGGAGGCGGCCGGGCGCGGAGCAGGCTGGTTGTTCAGGGGGGCGGGCATTTGTCGGGGCCTTCAAAAAACTGTTAACTAAGTCTTTATCCCGCGCGCGCCCACCCCACTTGCCCGCAGCCGCTCAAGCGGAGGCTACCTTTAGGTTAAGGATTTGCCTCACGGTCGGCACCAACTGGTGGTAGGTGCGTCCATCGCCTGGGGTGCCCAGCGCCTGGACCTGCCAGTCGCCCAGGACGCGGGTGAGCCGCGCCACCACCATGCCGGTGTGTTCGCCCGTGCAGGTGAGGTTGTAGCGCGCGAGCTCCTGCTGGGTTTCCGCGTCGACGACGCGGCAGAAGGCGTCCTTCACGCGGTCGAAGGGCTGGCCGCTGTAGCTGGTGACCACGAAGACCAGATCGGTCACATCCGGCTGCAGGCGATCCAGCGCCACCGTGATCCGCTCGTCGTCGGCCAGGGCGGCCCCCTCGCCCGTGAGGTTGTCTCCGGAGTGCCGGATCGCGCCGTGGGCGCCTTCGAGGCAGCGGAACCAGACCACGTCGCGGAGCTCGCCATGGTCGTTGTAGGCGAGGCACGAGGCGTCCAGGTCGATTTGCTGGGGGATCCAGCCCAGCCAGCCGCGGCGAGAGGCCTCCCAGCCCAGCCCCACGAAGAGGCGTTGCAGCGGGCGCCGGGCGACCTTGGCGAGCGAGACCAGCTCGCCCTTCTTGAGGGATACAGACATCTCAGGCCACCTTCACGCCATGGATTTCGGCCAGCGAGCGCAGCCCGCCGTACATGCCTTCGCCTACCGCGCGGAAGCTCCAGTCGTCCACCTCGCGGATCAGCTCGCCGAAGACCATGGCGCTTTCCCGCACGCCGCCGGCCGTGAGGTCGAAGCGGGCCACCTCGCGGTCGCGGCCCAGCTCCACCAAGCGCACGTAGGCGTTCGTGACCTGGGCGAAGCTCTGGCGGCGGGCCTCGGCTTCGTGGATCGTGACGGCCACGACCACGCGGTTCACGTCCGGCGGGAGCTTGTCCAGACGGACCTGGATCGACTCGTCGTCGCCCTCGCCGGCGCCGGTGCGGTTGTCGCCCTGGTGCAGCACGGCGCCGCAGGGCGAGCGCAAGTTGTTGTAGAAGACGAAGTCCTCGTCGCGGCGCACCCGCCCGGTTTGCGAGACCAGGAACACGCTGGCGTCGAGATCGAAGTAGTCGCCACCGTGGTTGGGCAGGTCCCAGCCCAGGCCGATGCGCACGTGACGAAGCCCCGGGATCGCCTTGGTCAACGAGACCTTGGCGCCCTTGGTGAGAGAAACCGACATGGGCCGCCTCCTTTCAAAGGCTACGGCGAAGCGACGGCGTGATCGCACGGCAGCGCGCGTCGCCGGAGGGGCCTGGAAGGGGTCAGGGGCGCCGGACTTGCGGCTATGCGTGCCCTGAACGGATCGACAGGCCTGGTGATGGCGCAAGAATAGATCTGCCGCTTGCCCGTGTCAATGGGTTCACGAGGATTTAAAACGCGATCAGCTCGAGCTCCGTCGGCGCGTAGCCGGTGATCGGCGTGGGCGGCGCGATTTCCTCTTCTTCGACCGGGGCCGGGGCGGGCCGCTGGCCCTGAACGGCACGGAAGAAGCGGTCTTGCTTGAAGGGCCGGGCCACGAAGTCTTCGGCGCCGGCCCGGATCGACGCGATCACCTGGCTGCGCGTGGCCTCTTCCGTGCAGCAGATCACGCGGGCGCGGGGGTCGAAGCGCTTGAGCGCCTCGATCGCGATCACGCTGGTCATGCCGCTGTGGAGCGTGCCCACGATGACCAGATCCGGCCGGAAGAGGTGGTAGCTATCGAGGGCCTGGCTCAGGGAGCTGGCCTCATAGCACTTGAAGCCTTGCTGGCGCAGCAGGCCCTTGAGCATGCGGCGGACGAAGACGAGGTCGTCTACGATCAAGACGGTGGGCTGGCGGTGCATGACAACCTCCTAGACGACGGTTGCCCGCCATCATAGGTGGGGTTGCCGGCTTCGCCATCGGAGGATTCGGCCCCATGTTTTTGGCCGCCATGGCGAAAAGGCCCCCGAGGAGGGGGGCCTCGGCCCGAAGCTTGCTAGGAGGCGGCGCCGGTGGCGGCAGGATCCGCGGCACCCGTCGCGCCGGTATCGGGCTTGTCGGCCGGCGCGATCTTCGTGACGTCGACCTTGACCTTGCCCGCGGTGTCGCGGGTGCCGGAGATCTGGGTGCGCCAGCCGTCGGCGAAGTCGATGTAGCCGTCCAGCTTCTCGGAGCCGTCCACCAGCACGCTCTTGACCCAGTGCTGGACTTCCTTGCGGCCGTCCTTCGCGGTGCTGGTGCGATCCGTGGCCACTTCGTACGCGCCGTTGGCGCCGGTCAGCTTGCGGGTGCGGGTGACGGTGGAGGCGCGGCCCGACTTGTCGGTGCCGCTCAACGAGACCGCCAGGACCTGGGTGGTGCCGTCGCCGTCCACGATGCGGGCGGTCTCGACGTGCCAGGTACCCTTGAAGGTGCTGTCCCAGGTGGTGACGATCTCCTGGTCGCCGTTGGCGAGCGTCTTGATCTTCGTGACCGGCGCGGTGCGGTCCTTCTTCATCGTGTCGATTTCGCCTTCGTGCAGGTTGAAGGCCTGGTCGTCCTTGTGCTTCAGCGCGGCCTTGACCTCGCGGCTGAGCTTCCAGCGCTTGTAGGCGTCCTTGATCGTGTCGACCATGTCGCCGAACCAGCCCTGCACCTTGTAGCCGGCGCCGTTGGGGCTGAGCAATTCCACGGATTCCAGGTTGGAGTCCATCTCCACCACGTCGGCGGTGCTGTCCTGCGAGCGGAGCGCCACGGCCGGCGCGGCGGCGGCCACTTCGGCCTTCACGCTCACGGTGGGGGCGATGCCGGGCACGCCAACCACGGTCTTCACGCTGGGGGCGGTGGCGCCGTCCAGGTGCTGGCGCTTCACGCTGCTGGTGGCGGGCGACGTGCCACAGCCAGCGAGCAGGGAGATGGCGACCAGCGAGAGTACGAGACGGCGGGACATGGGATCCTCCTGGGGTTTCACGAGCTGTTAGCTAACCCGTTTGTCGGAGGATCCGCCCCGCTTTCGATAAAAATTCGGTTAACCCAATGATAAAATTGACCCAAGCCCTGGACGGACCTGGGTCAAGCGAGGGGCATCGTTATTGGATTTGCTTGGGGGGGCCGCCACCGGTGCCGCCGCCCGTGCCGCCCGGCGGATCGGTGGGGCCCGCCTTGGGGGTAGGGGTGGCTGTCGGCTTGGGGGTAGGGGTGGGGATGGGGGTCGAGGTCGGCTTGGGGACGGGGGTCGCCGTCGGCTTGGGGGTTGGGTCGGTCGGCGGCACGGCGTCGGGCGCGAGCGACTGCTTGGGCGTGGGCGTTGCGCCAGGCGCATTGCCGGGCTGCGGCGCCAGCGTGGGCGTTGCAAGCGGTGCAGGCGGCATGGCCGAATCCACCGCCGGCGCCGGCGTGGGATCGGGCGCGCTGCGGGCATGTTCTTCCGCCACCTTGGCGCTGCTGGCGATTTCCGGCTGCTTCGCGGCGATGGCTTGGTAGACCTGCTCGGCGGCGTCGGACGTGCCCAGCGCGGCGTTGGGCTGCGCTTGCACCGCCGGACGCAGCTGTTCCGTCAGCGTGTCCAGCTCCTTGGCGTCCACCTTCTCGATGTCCGTGGGCTTGTCCGCGAAGACCTTGCGCAGGTGCTCCGCCACCACCGTGGACACGGGGTCCACCGTCAACGGCCTGGCGGCGGCTTCCGGGCGGACGATCAGGGCGAGGTGCAACGTGGGGGTGTCCACCTCTACGAAGAACGTGCGATCGCCGGGCACGTCCTGGAACGAGAACCCGCCCTTTGCGTCGGTGGTGGCCGGTGCCAGGCCGCCCAGCGGCTGGTGCCGCGAGTCTACCAGGCGTACGGTAGCGCCGGGCACGGGCACGTTTTCGTCGGTCAGGATGCGGCGGCCCGCCGCGTGGTTGGCCACGACGCCCGCGCCGTTGTCCGCGATCACCGCGCCGCCGTTGTTGGCAATCACCGACCCGGCATTGTTGGATACCAGGCTGGCCGGCACCTGGGCCAGGCCGGCGACCTTCATCAGGACGGCACGGGGAGCCACCGCCGGCGCGGGCTTCAAGCTGGCAACCGCCGTGATCTTGCCGGTGCAGCCGCCGGCCAGGAGCAGCGCGAGGGCGAGGAGCGGCCAGGGGGAGGGACGGCGCAAGGTGGGCCTCTGCGGGTGGTCTTGCCGGTGGCGGCAGGGAGATCGTAGGGGTAGCATACCTGCCGTCCTGGCCTGTGACACGGTGGCGAGACGGAGCGGTCGTTATCGTGACAGGACTCTTGGCGCCGGGCGGGAACTACTTGTTTTTCCCGTTGCCGTTGCCGTTGCCGTTGCCGTTGCCGGGTGTGGGGGTGGGAGCGGGCGTGGCGGTGGGCGTAGCGGCAGGCGTGGGCGTCGGTGTGGGCGCAGCTGCATTGCCACCGGCGTTGCCGTTGCCACCGGCGTTGCCGTTGCCACCGGCGTTGCCGTTGCCACCTGCGTTGCCGTTGCCGCCGGCGTTGCCGTTGCCACCGGCGTTGCCGTTGCCGGCGGCGTTGCCGTTGCCGGCGGCGTTGCCGTTGCCGCCGGCGTTGCCATTGTTGCCGGCGTTGCCATTGTTGCCAGCGTTGCCACTGTTGCCAGCGTTGCCACTGTTGCCGGCATTGCCGGTGTTGCCACTGTTGCCGGCGTTGTCGTTGCCGTTGCCACTGGCGCCTGCATTGCCGGCGCCCGAATTGCCGCCGGCTTGGCCGTTGGCGGCTCCGTTGCCAGCTGCCGCCGCGTTCGCGTTGCCTCCCGTGGCGGGAACCGCCGGGGTGGCGGCCTGAGTGCCGGGAACGGCCGGGATCGCAGGCGTAGCGGCATTCGGGTTACGGAGATGGGTCGCGACCTCGGTCGCGGTGACCTTCGCCGTTTCGACCAGGGCGCGTTCCGAACTCGCCAGCTTGGCGTTGCCGCCGGCCAGCTTATCGAAGGCCTCGGCTGCCTTGAGGGCGTTGGAAAGGTCCGGCGTGCCTGACAAGCCCGCGCGGACCTGGCCGCACAGGTCGTCGAGCTCCTTGGCGCCGACTTGCTCCAGGGCGTCCGGGCGGTCGACGAAGGACTTGCGCAAGTGATCCGTCACGATCGTCGAGATGGCGTCGACCAGGACGTTCGCGGTGATTGCCTCGGGGCGGACGACCTTTGCAAGGTGCAAGTTGGCCGTCTCGACCACGACCACGTAGGTCCGATCGCCGGGCACATCTACGAAGGTGAAGGCGCCGCGCCCATCCGTGACCACGGGCGCCACACCAGGCACCTTGTCGCCGCGGGTATCCAGCACCCAGGCGGTCGCACCGGCGACCGCGACGTCGCCTTCGGCGTCTTGCAGGGAAAAGCCGGCAACCAAGTTCGCGGTGTTGGCCGAAATCACGGATCCGCCGTGGCTGGAGACCACGGAACCGCCGTTGCTCGAAATCACGCCGCCGCTGTTGTTGGCGATGAGGCCCGCGGGTGCCAGCGCGATCCCACTGAGGTTCTGGCCCGGAACGTGGCGCATGGAGAGAATGCCCAGCGGATGCGCGGCGCTACAGGCGCTCAGAGCGCTCGTCATTGCCGCCACGAGGACCATCGTTGTTAGCCGGCGCATGCTACCCCACATCCATCACTTGCTTGTCTCGTACCCGACGTTTTACTTCTAACACCATAATGACGACGGGTCGGATTGTTGCAGCAAGGCTTGCGGTTGGAGCGGGCTAGTGGTGGTGTTCGTGCCCGTCGTGGTTGTCGTGATCATGAGGGTCATGGTGGCCGTGATCGTGGTGCGCATGCCCGGGTTGATCGTGGTCATGGTGGTCATGGCCATGGGCGGACTGCACGAACGACAGGTTGCAGTGCGGCGAGTCCGGCGAGCAGTGCTCGGCCTCCGCCTGGATTGTCGTGTGCCCGATCTTGTAACGGGTCGCCAACAGCTGGTTGCAGACGTTGACCACGCTCAGGCTGTGTTGGACGTGTTCCTCGTCCAGCAGCAGGTGGCAGCTCAGGCTGGTCATGCCCTGCGAGATGCTCCACACGTGGAGGTCGTGCACGTCTTGCACGCCCTGGACACCCTTGAGATCCGCGACCAGTTGCTTCACGTCGAGCTCGCGCGGCACGCCCTCCATCAGGATGTGCAGGCACTCCTCCAGCACGGACCAGGCCCCGAACGCGATGAAGATGGCGATCGCCACCGACAGCGCCGGATCGATCCACTGGGCGCCGGTGAAGTAGATGGCGATCGCGCCCACGATCACGCCGGCGGAGGCCGCGGCATCGCCCATCACGTGCAGGAAGGCGCTGCGCACGTTGAGGTTGTCTTCCGCATCGCCCATCAGGGCCATGCCGATGCCCAGGTTCAGCACCATGCCGACCGCGGCGACGCCCATCATGATCGTGCTCTCGATCGGGCGCAGGGGCACGACGGGGAAGAGGCGCTCGTAGGCCTCGTAGCCGATCCAGACCGCGATCAGGATCAGCGAGACGGCGTTGATCAGGGCGGCCAGGATGCCGGTGCGGTGGTAGCCGAACGTGCGCACGTGGTCCGCGGGGCGCGTGGCCTGGCGGGTGGCGTACCACGACAGCCCCAGGGCCGCGATGTCCGTCACGACGTGGCCGGCGTCCGCGATCAGGGCCAGCGAGTGCGACAGGACGCCGCCCACCGCCAGCACGGCCAGGATGCCGAACGAAGCGAAGAACGCCACCGCCAGCTTGCGGCCCGTCAGGTTGTGGTGGTGGTGGTGGTGGCCGTGGCCGTGGGCATGCGACATGGCGTCATTGTACCCCTGCAAGCAGGAAGGCGCGGAACTGTTGCACGGCCGCAGGCTGGACGCGCCGCTCCGGCGTCACCAGCCACAGCGGGCGTTCGACGCGCACCCCCTCCACGGAGACCTCGACGAGCCGGCCCGAGGCGAGCTCGTCTTGGATCGCATGGCGCGAGACGAAGCCCCAGCCCAGGCCGGCCATGACGCCTTGCTTGATCGCTTCCGTGCTGCCCAGCTCCAGCGCCACCCGCGGCGCATAGCCCAGGGCCGCGGAGACGGCGCGGTCGGTGGCGCTGCCGGCGGCCCGCACCAGCAAGGGGGTGTCCGGCCGCAGCGGGCCGGGGGAGCCGGGCGGCGCGATCAAGACCAGTTCGTCCTGCAGGAAGGGCGTGCGTTCGAGCGGGCGCCGCGCGTCGTCCACCGCGGCGTCCACCAGGGCGAGGTCCAGCGCGCCGTGGCCCAGCATGTCGAGCAGGTCCCGGTTGGGGGCCACCTTGAGCGTCACTTTGACATGCGGGTGCAGCTCGCGGAACCGGCCCAGCAGCCTGGGGAGTAAGTAGACGCCCGCCGTGTTGCCGGCCCCCAGGGCCAGCAGACCGCCTACCTGCCCATGCAGCCCGGCCAGTTCTTCGCCGGCCTCGCTCCAGCGGGCCAAGATCTCGCGGGCGTGGGGCAGGAAGGCCCGCCCGGCCACGGACAACGAGACCTGGCGCCCGCGGCGCTCGAAGAGCGGCTGGCCGAAGTGCGCCTCCAGCTCCTTCACATGTTGGCTGACGGCCGGCTGCGTGAGGTAGAGGGCCTCCGCCGCCTTGGTGAAGTTCAGCGCCTCGGCGGCCACCACGAAGGTCTTGAGGAGGTCGAGGTTCACGGGGAGGGCGGGGACGCCTCGCCGCCCTGGGCGGCCTTCAAGCGGGCCTGCACGTCGACCATGCTGCCCAGCGGGGCCACCTTGGTCGCCAGCTCGCCCTTGGCGGGGCGCTGCGCTTCCTTGCCCGCGACGGGTCCCAGCAACGGACCGGTGGCCACCTTGTTGATCTTGCGGACGGTAGCCTTCGAGAGCTTTAGCGAGTCCTGCTCGCCGTCCTTGGGCTTGGGCATGGGGCTTCCTCCGGTCGGGGCGTTGGGTGGCTGGAGTTATACCCGCTCCGCCCAGGTGGGATTTCTTGGGACCCGGGGTACGTTTCCCTTGGCCAGCTTGAAATAGCGGCCATACGAGGGTTTCCCGGATGCTGGCTCCCGAATCTTTCCTGATGTGCATGCTGATGGCGATCGCCGTATACGTCGCCTACGCCAAAGTCGCTGCCGGCCCGGACGACCCTTTCGCCGGACTTTTGCCGGAGGGTCAGGATGACCCCGACGAGGCCTGGACACGCCCATAGCCTCATGCTAGGATATTTGGAAATCAACGCCCCTATGGTCTAGTGGTTAGGACATCGCCCTTTCAAGGCGGTAACACGGGTTCGAGCCCCGTTGGGGGTACCTCTCTTCAGCCCCGCCTGCAATTGCAGGTGGGGCCTTCGTTTGGGACGGCCAAGGTACCCTCCTGCCAAGGTGGCGGAGCCAGTGCGGAACCCTGCAAACGCTCGTCTCACCAGGGTACCAAGGGTTCGAACGTCCCGTTGCCCTGGTGCTGGCTCCAGAACGTCTCGGGGCAGAGGGTAAGGCGTTTGTGCTGGTGTCGCTTCAGTCGCGGTAGACGTCGCGCCGGTGGCCCAGGCGAACGACCACGACCACGCCTTCGTTGCCCGGCTCCGGTTGTTCGGCCGTAGATGCCTTGGGCTGGATCTCGACTCGGAATCGGACGCGGTAGTCGCCCACACGAAGCCGCCACTCGTCTGGGTCCATGCCCACGAGCTTGGTCACGTTGGCGTGGACGCCAGCCAGGGGCGTGCCGGCGGACAACTCGCCGGCCAGGCCAACCAGGCCCTGTACGAGGGCGGCCTGGACGGGCCTGTCCAACTTCTTGAGGGCCTTCGCGGCACGGGGCGCGAGTTCAACGCGCCAGGTCAGCGGTATTACAGGTCCAGTTCGGCTTGAAGGTCTTCCAGGCGGACGCCGCCTTCGCGCTTGTACTCGCCAAACGCCTGGCGGGCTTCTTCGCGCTCTTCGTCGGTGTCGGGCTCGTCGTCGACCGGTACGGCGTTCAACGCGGCCAGTGCGTTCTCGTACGGCTGTCGGGTTTCCTTCTGCCGCAAGAACTGGACGAAGTCCAGGACCTGGCCGGCGAGCACCTCGGGCAGTTCATCGATCAGCCTATGCAGTTCTTCTCGACTGGCCATCGGTCTCGCCCTCCTGGTGCTATTCTACCACCGCCCTACGCCGGTCCTCCGGTGCGCCGCCGCCGCAACCGTACATGGCGAGCCCTATAATGCAAAGGACATGGATGCCGTTGGTGGGCTCGGTACGCCGGCCAGGGCCTCAATGACCCCTTGAAGTCCCTTTGCAACTGCGGCCAGCCGTTTGAAGTCCCGGTGGTCCGCCCGATCGGTCGCTTGGTAGTAGTGGGGTTTCGGAACGACGCGGTGAGCCCGCCGGCGAAGGGCGACATGGTCTTCGCGGATCTCAGCACGAAGCAGATCAAGCGGATTCCGGCTGGGCAGTACTGATCCTGGCCCTTGCGCTCGGCATCCCCTTGCGCATACACTGAACTACATGGTTCAGTATGTGCAGCCCTCGCTCGATCTATCGTTCGCCGCTCTATCGGATGCGACCCGTCGCGGCGTGCTGGAGCAGCTGGGCAAGGCCGAAGCTTCGATCACCAGTCTGGCCGAGCAATTTCATATGACGCTGACGGGCATGAAGAAGCACGTCGCCGTCCTTGAAAAGGCAGGTCTCGTCACCACGCAGAAGGTCGGACGGGTGCGAACATGCAAGCTCGGGCAGCGCGGGCTCGAAGCCGAAGCCGAATGGATCTCCCGGCACCGCAAGCTTTTCGAGGCCCGTTTCGACGCCCTGGACAAGCTGCTCATCGAGATTGAACAGGAGCGAAATGGTGGAACAGCAAGCAATTGACTCGGGCGTCGGCCCGGCACCCACGACCGTCGAGCGGAAGTCCGACCTGGAGCTGGTCGTGACGCGGGTTTTCAATGCGCCGCGGGCGGCGGTGTTCAAGGCCTGGAGTGATCCCGCCCTCTTCCGCCGCTGGTGGGTGCCGGAAGGCGCCGGTATGTCGCTGGTCAATTGCGACATGGATGTCCGCACCGGGGGCAAGTATTGCCTCGAGTTCGGGACCGGCGGGTCGGAGACCATGGCGTTTTATGGCAAGTATCTCGAAGTCGTGCCTGGCTCCCGCATCGTTTGGACCAACGACGAGGGCGAACAGGGTGCTGTCACGACGGTCACGTTCGAGGACCAGGGCGGCAAGACGCTCGTCACCTTCCACGAACGCTACGAGTCGAAGGAAGCGCTCGAAGAAGCGCTCGGCGGCTCCGCGGCTGCGCTGCCTCAGCAGATGGACCAGCTGGAAAAACTGCTCACTGCGTGACGAAGAGCTGCGTCCAGTAGACCTGGCCGTCGTCGCCCAACTCGGTGATGACCTCGGGCCAGGCGAGCAGCGTGAAATACAGCGAGACGAAAGTCCGATAATCGTCCCGGTGGGGGTACCTATCTTTCGGCCCCGCCTGCATCAGCAGGTGGGGCCTTCGTTTGGTACCAATTTCTCGGGCTTCGGAAGAATTCTCGCTACAGGGTCAGTTCGCTGTGGGGCCTCGTCCCTTATGGATTCTAGCGGTTCGAACGTCCCTTAGGCCCGATCGTGGGGGACTACGACGTCCTGGGCTATTGTCGGGAGCGACGGGACCAGCCAGGAGAACAACCCTGTCGCAGCGGCTGCACCGGCAAGCTGCACGACGACGAAGCCGGGCACATCGTCGGGGCGGATGCCGGCGAAGGTGTCCGTGAAGGCCCGGGCCAGCGTGACCGCTGGGTTGGCGAACGAAGTCGACGGCGTGAACCAGTAGGCGGCCGTAATGTACAGGCCCACGGCGAAGGGCGTGAACGCCGGCTTCAGACGCGAGCAGCCCCAAATGACGGCGAGGAGGCCGAACGTGGCGACGAACTCGCTCAAGAGCTGGGGGCCTCCGGCACGGACGTGATGGGACCAGAAAATCGCAGGCTTCGCGAACATCACATTGGCCAGCACGACGCCAATGATGCCACCGATGCCCTGGGCTACCAGGTAACCGGGCACGTCATGCCACGCGAGGCCGCCCTGGGAGGCATCTGCCAGGGTCACGGCGGGGTTGAAGTGAGCCCCGGAAATCGAGCCGAACGTGAGGATCAAGGCGACCAGGCCCGCGCCGGTAGCGATCGTGTTTGCCAGCAGGGCGATCGCCACGTTTCCTCCGGCCAGCGCCTCGCCCATGATGCCGGAGCCGACGACCATGGCCAGCAACATGCCCGTACCGACACCTTCGGCCACCAACCGCCGGGCGAGGGTTGGGCGTTCAGGCATGGGCGGCCACGCGCAAGTTGTCGACGGTGCCCAGCGCGAGCGGCGTTGCCTTGTAGTAGTTCCAACGCCCCTGCTTGCGGGCGGTCACCAGGCCAGCCTGTTGGAGGACGCCCAGGTGGTGGGAGAGCGTGCCCTGGGGCATGCCCATCACGGCCACCAGGTCGCAGACGCAGACTTCGTCGTCGCGGACCAAGTGCACGAGCTTCAGCCGGACCTCCTCGCCCAGCGCGCGAAAGATCTTGGCCTTGTCGGCCAGGTCGTCCGGGAAGCGCACGGAGCCAATCGACGGTTCGCAGCAGTCCTTGGGATCGGTCATCGGAAAACTCCTTGACAGTGAACGTTCAATCGAATATTCTCGATGCATCGAATCAGTTCGATACATAGTGTAACCGACCAGCACCGGTCGTGCAAGGAGGAGTCCATGCCCAAGCCCCACGTGTCGATCAATGTCGCCAACGTCGAGCGGTCCGTCGATTTCTACCGCCGGTTCTTCGGGGTCGAGCCCGTGAAGCTCAAGCCGGACTACGCCAAGTTCGACCTGGCCGACCCGCCGCTGAACCTCACGATGAATGAGCGTCCGCCTGCCCAGGATGGGGAGCATGGCCGGCTGGCGCACCTGGGCATCCAGGTCGACGGGCACGAGGCGGTCGAGGCCGCGCGCCAGCGCCTGATCGCCGCCGGGATGCTGGCGCTGGACGAGGAAGACACCGTCTGCTGCTACGCCCGCCACGACAAGGTCTGGGCGACGGACCCGGATGGCAACCAGTGGGAGGTCTTCTTCGTGATGGAAGCCGATGTGGCATCGGACAACTTCCAGGGCGATGCATGCTGCGTGCCGGTGGAGGAAACGGAAGACGGGGCTTGCTGCACCCCCGAGGACAAGCAGGAGGCCGTGACGGCAGGCAAGGGATGCTGCGGATGAAGACCGTCCTGTTTGCCTGCGTCCACAACACCGGCCGGTCCCAGATGGCCGAGGCGTTCTTCAACCGCCTTGCCGACCGGGCGAAGGCGCGGGCCATCTCCGGCGGCACGGAGCCCGCCACGGCTATGAACCAGACCGTGATCGAGGTCATGCGGGAAGTCGGCATCGACCTCGTCGCCGACGGCCACCACCCGAAGATCGCCGACCTGGACCGCCTGGTCGACGGGGACCGGCCCATTTCGATGGGCTGCGGGGTGGAGTTGGCCTGTCCGGTCCGGCTCGGTCGGATGGAGGACTGGGGCCTGGATGACCCGAAGGGCCAGCCGGTCGAGAAGGTCCGGGCGATCCGCGATGACATCCGCCAGCGGGTCGAAGTCTATGTCCACGTCATACACTGATATGACGTCGCCGGTTTCTGTATCGAGGTAGTGGTCGAAGCCGCTCTGGTCCGTCATGGCGAAAGCCAGTTCGTCTCATTGGACTTGCATCGAGCCGTCCCCTTTAACATCCCGTGCGGGGTAATAAAAAGCCCCGGCTCAAGTGACTTGAGTCGAGGCTTCGCTATGTGTGGACCTTCGGTTGTCCTACTTCTTGGGCGCGAGCAGTTTCAACTGCTGCATACGCGCACGGCTGGTTTCGTCGAGCTTGCGTTGCGCGTTCGCATCGTGCGCAAAGTAATAGCTGGCGACCAGCGCTCCGACGCCGGACTGTTCCTTGGGGTTAGCGTATGCCTTGTCGAGGTAAGCCAACAGGTCATTCTGATGCGCAGTCACGAACGACTGGAACGCCAGCACTTCCGGCTTCGACGGCAGACCGTGCCCCATCACCGACATCACGGTGTCCCCGGTAACAATGCCGGCGGAGACGCCTTTCAAGTAGGCCGCCTTCTCGGAGGCCGAGTAAGAATGCCATTCCAGAGAACCCGCCTGTGCCGGTGCGGCTGTTGCAACGGTCGGCATCATCAGGGCGGCCGTCAGCAGGAGCGGGGTGAGAATTTTGAACACAGTTTTCTCCAAGCAAGCGAGAGTTGCAAAGGCATCTCTACCCGGCAAGCGACACCCTCAAACGCTTTCAGCTGGCTGCCGCAAATCGATCTTGTTGCCCTCGGGATCGATGACCCAGGCAAACTTGCCGTACTCGGCATGGTCTTCTATTTCAGCGGAAACGTCGCAGCCTTCCTCCCCGAGGGCCGTGAGCAGCGCGTCCATGCCTTCCACCATCGACCCGTAGGGGGTACTTGTTTTTCGGCCCCGCCTGCAAACGCAGGCGGGGACTTGGCTTTCGCCACGTCGCCGTGGCTTGTCGCTCATCGGAAAAACTAGCGATAGCGACGCGAACGTCCGCTCTGCCCGTGTCCGAGATTACTCCTGCACGTCGCGCATGGCCTCGCCGACGATTGCCTCCAGGGCCTGGACCTCCACGTCGCTCAGCTCCGCGAACAAGGACCGCTTCCGCTTCAACAGCCGCCCCCCGTTCCCCAAACACAGCTGAACGAAGAGCGACGCCTGCCCGACCTGCATTCGACCCGAAGTCGCCATGATGGTCTCCCCCCGTAGTTCCTGCGTGCGCTCGGCAGTTTATCGCGCGCGTGCAAATTCGTTCGCGCGGATGCGAAACGATGCGGGCAGGTGACTTAGGCTGCAAAATCGTTCGGGGCTACGAGGAGTTTCGCAAGAGCCCACCGAACGGCCACGAGGCTGCGCAGTCGTTCGAGGTCGTGCGAAATCGTTCGCAATTAGCGATGCCTATGCAAATATACTCGTGGACATCGCGGTCCGACCGCGCGCTACTTCGACTCCGTGGCCCAGCGTTCAAGCGTGGCAACCACTTCCGAGCTTTCGCGGTTTCGAAGCCAAGGCAGGACCGTTATCAAACCCATTGCCAGGCCGGGGTAAGCTTGTTGCCAGGTCAATATGACGCCGTCATCTTGCGCACGAATCTGGGCCGTCAACTCGCTCACGAAGCGCACTTCAAGGAAACCGAGGACACTCCTGGCACTCATTACAAGGGTTGCTTTGGCGGCGTCAGCAACGGTTACATCGGTCAGCATCGAGACGTTTTCCGGTGTTCGTGCCATGAAGCGGGTTCCGGCCACGGCGAAGGGGCCGGGCGTTAGCACTTCAATTTCCGTAATTGTTTCGATCGACGGCCACCAAATGGGGAGGCGCTGAAGGGCATCCCAAGCTTGCGCTCGGCTGGTACGCACGAATCGCTTGGCTTGGAACACATACAGTGCACCGTCCCAGAATTCTGCACATCCTAAAAAGCTCGTGGCGTCATCGTCTGGGCTCACTTGCATTATCCTCCCGTCAACCGGCGCCCGAAAAATAGCGCACGCGATTGTTGACGCTGGATTTATCTTGGCTTAGGCGGCGTCGAGGCGCAAGGCCAGGACATCGGGGGCCGAGCGTATCGCGCAGAAAGCGATCGAAAAAGTTCGAGCATCGTCCCGTTGGGCGTACCTTACGGGACGGAGGTCTGGATCGCATCGATCCAGAACTCGGACTTGACCTCGCCGCGTTCGCCGGCCTCGAAGGCGGCTCGAGCGTTGCCGCCAGCGCCGCGACGACTGCACCGCAACTAGCCCCTTCGTCGATTGCTTGCTGACTACTTGTACTGCTCGTCCGAGACCTTCTCGTTCCAGTCGACGACGCGTCCGTCGACGATGCCCTGGATCGTAAGGTGGGTCATGCCGGCCGTCGCGGTGGCGCCGTGCCAGTGCTTCACGCCCGGCGGCGTCCAGATCGTATCCCCCACGCGGATCTCCTGTCTCTTCTCGCCCCACGCCTGGATCCAACCGGTCCCGGACGTTACGACCAGGGTCTGCCCGCCCGGGTGGGAGTGCCAGGCCGTGCGGGCACCGCGCGCGAAGGTGACGGAAGTGCTCGACGAGCGGTGGGGCGAGGACACAGGCGCAAGCTGGATGAACCGCACGTCGCCGGTGCAGTTCGCGGCAGGCGTCCTCTGAACGGGGTGGGACCCGCTCCGCGTGATGGTCATGGGGCCGGCCTCGGCGGATGCCGAGGTGGCGAGGGCTAAAAAGAGTGCGGGGGCCGCGAGGTACTTCATGTCGGGTCTCCTATCGGACGCAGTGCAAGCAGTGCATACCCCGGTTGAATTCCCATAAGCCATCGCTTCATGCCGCTTGAAGCCGCAAGGCCAGGACATCCGGGGCCGTCAGCAAAACGCGGAAGCCGAACGGATAAGTTCGAACACCGTCCCGTAGAGGGGCGCCGGGAAAACGGGTAGCCGATCAGCGCCTGTCCAGGGTTGCCGCCGGGGCGACCGCGCCGAGCTGCGTCGTGGTCGCCGAGGGCGATCGGTTGATGGTCGCCAACATCGACCCGCACCCACCCCCTTCATATGTCGCGCGGAGACGCTATCTTGCGGCGCGCCACGTCCCGTCCAGCCGCGTTACCACGATCCCGTCGAGCAAACCCACGTCTGCCCCGGGCTTGAGCTTGGCGTCGCCCCCGATCTGGTAGATGGGGGTGGTCGGGCTGGCCGTTGGTCCTTCCTCTATGCGGCGGCGGCCTGCTGGGACCGGGTGCAGGACCATGCGGTCGTGGGTGGGATAAAGTTGGCTGCGAGGCGGGGGAGCCGAGTCGTGGACGAGGGGGGTGAAGGGGTCGGGGCGACCGGCTTCATCGAGCGCGTAACCGACAACCGAGAACCAATGGCCGGCGAAGGCCTTGTAGATCTTGGTCTCGGGGTCATAGCGGTACCAGCCGATGAGCATCCAGGCCCCGGCGTCACCAGGGAATTGCCTCAGGAGCCAACGGGGGTCCGGGGAGTTGGCGCCAGAGGCGAAGCGCGGGGGGATGTCGCGGGCGCCTTGGTAGCCGATCACGGCCCCTGAAACACCGTGGTCCTGGAGGTATGCTTCCAGGCCGACCATGAGCTTGGACGGGGACGTGCCGGCCTTCAGGCTGGTGTTCATGTAACGCTGGCTTGCCAGCAAGCCAACGAGGGCCCCCTGGACGGCGGGCCGTTCTACACCTTGCGGAGCCAGGTCGGGGTGACCGTGGCGGGCTAGCCAGACCAACGAATTGGACACGGCCGTCGGACCGCAGTGAGCCAGACCGCCACCTGGCAAGCCGACCTCCGGCAAGGTCTGGACCAGGTCGGGGGTGTCGTCAGTCTTGTCGAGGAGGTCTGGCGCCGACGTGACCGGGGCGGTGGCCAGGGCGAGGACGAGAGCCACGGCAAGCGTGAAAGAATGAAACATCATCAACCACCTTATGGCTTGCCGGCAGGCCAGTCAATGCCTTGGTGGGGGCCGTATTGCCGCCTGGTATGAGCTAGGTGTAGGGAGAAGGCGGTGACGGCTACTTCCCGCTACAGACCGCAGACCCACACCATCAAACCCCGCGACATCGCGATGCCCGGCCGGGAGAGGGAACGGCAGAACAGGCGAGGCAGTGCATTGTCGACGGTTGTTTCTGTATGGTAGGTTTCAAGCATGGCGCCCGCGATCCAGCTGATCCCCACCCGCGAATCCGACCTGGACTTCGTGACGAGCGCCGAGGCGGCTGCCGAGAACAGCGCCTTTGTGAGCGTTCAACCGCGTTCCGAGCACGTCGCCTATCTACGGCACCCCGACGTCGCCCACTTCATCGTCCATGCCGACCATACGGCGCGGCCTGCCGGCTACGTCATCGTTGCCGGCTTACAACGGGACGACCGCGTCTTGGAGATCAAGCGCATCGTGATCACGGAAAAGGGTCTTGGCATCGGCCATGCGACCCTTCAAGCCGTCAAACGTTACGCCTTCGAAACCCACGGCGCCCACCGGCTATGGCTGGACGTCATGGAGACCAATGCCCGTGCCAGGCATCTTTACGCCGCCGAGGGCTTCAAGGAAGACGGGACGGTGCGTGAAGGGGATGACCTTTTGATCATCATGACGTTTGAAATGTTGCAAGCAGTAAAGGAGTCTTGAGTGGGACGTGTCAGAGTCGCGGGGTTTTCGTTGTCCCTGGATGGGTTCGGAGCGGGCCCGGAACAGAGCCTTCAGGATCCGCTGGGAAAGCGCGGGGGGGAACTCCACGGCTGGTTGCGCGGGACGAAGACCTTCCTGGCCATGGTCGGTAAGGGCGGTGGCTCCGAGGGCGTGGACGAGACTTTTGCCCACCGCTCGATGGATGGCTGCGGTGCCTTCATCCTTGGCCGGAACATGTTCACGCCCGAGCGCGGCGAATGGCTTGATGCCAGCTGGAAGGGCTGGTGGGGAGACGATCCGCCCTATCACGCTCCGACGTTCATCCTGACGCACCATGCCCGCGAGCCGATCGTCATGGAGGGCGGCACCACGTTCCACTTCGTCACGGACGGGATCCACGCCGCGCTCGAACGCGCGCGCGACGCCGCCGGAACCCGGGACGTCAAGATCGGGGGGGGCGTCTCGACCGTTCGCCAATACTTGCAGGCCGGCTTGGTCGATGAACTGCACTTCGCTCTGTCGCCGGTCCTGCTCGGACGGGGCGAGGCGATGTTCGAGGGCTTGGATCTCCCGGCCCTCGGTTACGGCGTGATGGAATCCACGGCCACAGCGCTCGCGACGCACGTCGTGCTCGGACGCGAGGCCAACCGCACCGCCAAGCCGTAAGGCCATATCGAAAAGTCCCCGCCTGGAATTCCAGGCGGGGACTCTGTTTGGCTGTTTTAGCCCCGTTGCGGACTGCTACGCGTCGCCCTCGGCGAGGTAGGCCGCGAGGCCGTCGAAGGTGCCCTTGAAGCCGGCCTGCATCGAGGCGTTCATGCCTGCGAAGAACGCGCGCTCGGCCTCCGTGGCCTCCAGCGGCCCGCCGCCCATCTCCAGCACGGTCTTGCCGTCTTGCTCCGCGAAGGTCAAGACGTTGTAGATCTGCAGGGGGAAGTCCGCCGAGAACGGCGCACGGGCGATGCCGCCGTCCGGGTTGGAGAACGAGTTCTTGAACACGATCCGCTCGGGCGCGACCAGTTCAACGTACTCGATCCGGCCCCACATCTCCATCTGGTCGTTGCGCTGGCAGTAATGCAGCACGCCGCCGGGCCGAATCTCGGCTTGCTTGACCTCGACCGAGAAGCCCTTGGGCGTCCACCACTGGGCGAAGCGCTCCGGGTCGGCCCAGGCCTGGTAGACGCGCTCGCGCGGCGCGTCGAAGGTGCGCGTGATGCGCAGGCCCATCGTGGCGACGCGCTCCGCCAGCTTGTCCAGCGTCTGTTGGCCCAGCTCCACGGCGCCGAAGCCCTTGACGGCGGCACACTCCTCGGCGCTGGGGAAGGTGATGACCTGGCGCAGGCGCGTGCGCACGCCCAGGTCCTCGAACGTCACCACCACCTGGAAGCCTTCGCCCGGGGCGGCCCCATGCTGGAACTCCAGGCGAGAGGGCGCCTCCATGACCGCGAAGGCCATGTGGTTGGGCCAGTCCTTGCCGTCGGGGCCGTGCATGGTGAACGTCCAGTGGCCGCCCACGCGCAGGTCGATCGCCTGCGTCGTGCACGAGAAGCCCTTGGGGCCGAACCAGACCGGCAGGTGCGCGGGATCCGTCCAGGCCTTGTAGACCAGGGCGCGGGGGGCGTCGATGATGCGCTCCTGCACGATCTCGCGGTCGGACGCGGTAGCGGTCGCTTGGGTCATGGTTTGTCTCCTGTGCTCGAGGTGGGGGCGGGGGGAACGGGGGCCTGCAGGTCGCGCAGGTAGTCTTCGAGGCGATCGAGGTTGTCGTGGACGAACCGCCGGTAGAACCCCAGCCAGTCGTCCACCTCCACCAGCGCGGCCGGCTCCAGCCGGCAAGGCCGCCACTGGGCAGTCTTGCCGCGCGTGATCAGGCCGGCGCGCTCGAGGACCTTCAGGTGCTTGGTGATCGCGGGCATGCCCATGGCGAAGGGCGCCGCGAGTTCCGTGACCGAGGCCTCGCCGGAAGCCAGCCGCTGCAAGATCGCGCGGCGGGTGGGATCCGCCAGGGCGGACAGCTTCAAGCTCAACGAATCTTCGGCCATTTCATTTCACCTATTGGTAAATTAACCGATTAGTGAAATACTGTCAAGGGCCTCGGGCCATGGCCCCCACGTCCGCCTCTCCCTCCAGGTCAGCGGCGTTGTTATAATCGGCGGTTAGATTCGAAAGGTTTCCGTTGAAATACGACGTCTTGGTGGCGGGTGCCGGCCCGGTCGGGTTGTTCCTTGCTTGCGAGCTTCGCCTCGCCGGGCTCGCCGTGCTGGTGCTGGAGCGTGATGACGATCCGCGTTCGCCGTTGAAGCGGCTGCCCTTCGGGAGGCGCGGCCTGTCGATCCCTACCGTCGAAGCCTTCTACCGCCGCGGGTTGCTGGATGACCTCGCCGCGCCGGACCAGGCCCGCCGCCAGGCCGGCCACTTTGCCGGCATCCCGTTCGACGATGGCAACATCGACGCCGCCAGGTGGCCGTACCGCCTGCCCGGCCCGGCCGAGACCCCCGTGGCCGCCGACATGGAGACCATCGAGACCGTGTTGGCCGAGCGCGCTGCCGCCCTGGGCGTCGAGATCCGCCGCGGGCTGGGTGTCGAAACCTTCGAGCAGGCGGACGACGAGGTGAGCGTCCATGCGGGTGGCCAGACGTTCCGGGTGGGCTGGCTCGTCGGCTGTGACGGCGGCCGGAGCGTGGTCCGCAAGGCGGGCGGGTTCGAGTTCGCGGGCACCGACCCGGAGCTGACAGGCTACTCGGTCCAGGTCGAGCTGGTGGACCCGGAGCGCCTGCCCATAGGCCGCCACTACACGCCGACCGGCATGTACTTCCAGATGCGGCCAGGCACCATCGCGATGGTGGAGTTCGACGGCGGGGCCCTTCAAAGGGGCGCGCCCGTCACGCTGGAGCACGTGCAGGCGGTGCTGCGCCGGGTGTCAGGGGCCGACGTCACGCTCACGGCCCTTCACCTCGCGACGACGTGGACCGATCGGGCCCGGCAGGCCACCCGCTACCGCAACGGCCGCGTGTTGCTGGCCGGCGACGCCGCCCACATCCACTCGCCCCTGGGAGGCCAGGGACTAAATCTGGGACTGGGAGATGCGCTGAACCTCGGCTGGAAGCTCGCCGCCACCGTCCGCGGCGAGGCGCCGGATGGCCTGCTCGATACCTACGTTCGCGAGCGGCACCCCGTCGGCGCCGAAATCCTGGATTGGTCGCGGGCCCAGGTCGCGTTGATGCGGCCGAGCCGGTCGTCGCGCGCGCTGGAGGCCATCATCCGCGACCTCGTGAACACGCGGGACGGCGCGACCTACTTTGCCGAGCGGGTTTTGGGCGTGTCGCTGCGCTACGAGATGGGCGGTGATCACCCGCTGGTTGGCCGCAGCGCGCCCGACTTCGAGCTGGTGGACGGAACGCGGACGGGCGAGCTGCTGCGAGACGGCCGGGGGCTGCTCCTCGACTTCGGTCCCGGCTCGCCGCTGCGGGAGGCGGCGGGGCGCTGGGGCAATTGCGTTCGCTACGTGGCGCGTGATGCCAAGGCCTGCTTGGGGCTGGCCGCCGTGCTCGTCCGTCCCGACGGCTTCGTGGCCTGGGCCTGTGACGGCGAACCCGACTTCGCACGGTGCGTGCAGGCGGGCGACCGCTGGTTCAAAAGGTAACACGCCGCCGCTTGCCTGCGCGCCGCGAAAATGTCACCATTTCGTCCGCGTCTCCCCCCCGACCGAAAGAAGCCTTGTCCCATGATCGAAACGGAAGACATCTCCGCCTTCACCGCCAAGCATACGTACGCGACCTGGCGTAAACAGGGGGGCTGGAAGCCTCTGACGGTGGTGGACGCCGAGGGGTGCTACTTCACCGACGCGAGCGGCAAGAAGTACCTCGACCTCTCCTCCCAGCTGATGTGCTCGAACCTCGGCCACAAGAACCAGGCCGTGATCGACGCGATCGCCAAGCAGGCCCAGGAGCTGGCCTTCGTGGCGCCTGGCTTCGCCACCAGGGCCCGCGCCGAGCTGACCGAGCTGCTGCTGGAGGTGGTGCCGAAGGGTCTCGACAAGTTCTTCTTCGCGACCTCGGGCACGGAAGCCAACGAGTGCGCCATCAAGATCGCGCGGGCCTACACGGGCAAGTACAAGATCATCTCGCGCTACTCGTCGTACCACGGTTCGACGGCCGCGGCCGTGGCCTGCACGGGCGACTGGCGCCGCTGGATGGTCGAGCCGACGGGCAAGATCGACGGCGTGGTTTTCGGGCCCGACGCGAATTGCTACCGTTGCCCCTTCGGCTCGCACATGAAGGCGCCCGACTGCGGCATCGCCTGCGTCGAGTACTTCGAGTACATGCTGGAGCGCGAGGGCAACGTCGCGGCCATCATCGTCGAGCCGATCGTCGGCACGAACGGCGTCCTCGTGCCTCCTGACGGCTACATGCAGCGCCTTCGCGAGATCACGAAGAAGCACGGCGTGCTCATGATCTGCGACGAGGTCATGTCGGGCTGGGGCCGCACCGGCACCTGGTTCGCCGTCGACCACTGGGGCGTCGTGCCGGACATCCTGACGACCGCCAAGGGCATCTCCTCGGCCTACGTGCCGCTGGGCCTGACGGCCACCTCGGCGGAGATCTCGAAGTTCTTCGACGACAACTGGTTCGCCCATGGCCACACCTACGAGGCCCACCCGCTGACCCTGGCGCCCGCCGTGGCGGCGATCAACGAGTACAAGCGCCTCAACCTGCTCGAACGCTCGACCCAGCTAGGCGAGTACCTGAAAGGCAAGCTGGAAGGCCTGAAGGCGAAGCACCCGTCGATCGGCGACGTGCGCGGCAAGGGGCTCTTCTGGGCCATCGATCTGGTCCAAGACCAGCAGACCAAGAAGCCTTTCAACACCCAGGCCGACAAGGTCGCTGGCCGGCCGATGCTGATCGACAAGGTCACCGCGGACCTGATGGCGCGCGGCGTCTACTGCGTGGGCTGGATGACCCACCTGGTCCTCGCACCGCCGCTGATCATCACCGAGGCCGAGCTCGACCAGGCGGTCGAAGCCCTCGACCAGGCGCTGCTGATCGCCGACGCGGCCCTGGCGGCGACTGCGAGCTAGGCGCTACCGACCGTGCGCCGAGCGAACGCGGGCACGGTGACGGTCGACGCCACGTCTTCCTGCTGCACCCCGGAGGTCAAGCAGGAAGACGTGGCGGCCGAAGGCCTGCTCCTTTGCTGACAGCCCCGCCCGCGGCTCCTAGACCGATGCCTGTACGGCGTAGCAAGTAACATAATGTGGTATCGAGGGAGTATGGCTTCATACTCCCTCGATTTGCGTGTGCGCGTCGTCGCCAAGTACGACGACGGCTTCAGCTACGACGAT
>JAQBPE010000463.1 GCA_028287685.1 Cyanobacteria bacterium RYN_339
GCGCGCAGCGGCGAAGGCGGGGCGATGTTGGTGTTGAAGCGGCTGGAGGACGCCGTGGCCGCAGGCGATCGCGTTTACGCCGTGGTGGACGGCCTGGGCGCCGGTGACTATGCGGGCGCCTTGCGCAAGGCGCTGGCTGAAGCCGGTGTGGCTGCGGGCGCCGTGGGCTACCTCGAAGGCCACGGCAGCGGCGATCCCCACGAAGACGACCACGAGGCCCGCGCCCTGGCGCGCGTCTTCCCCACGACCGGCGCGCCCACGACGGCGCTCGGCAGCGTGAAGGCCACGATTGGCCATGTGGGCGCCGCCGCCGGCCTGGCGAGCGTGGCGAAGGCCGCGCTGTGCCTCTACCAGGAGCTGCTGCCCCCGTTGCCCGGCTTCCGCGAGCCGCAGGCCGCCTTGCACGGCAGCGCCCTGCATGTGCCGCACCGCGCCCAATACTGGACCCGCGATCGCCTCGCCGGCCCGCGACGGGCGGCCGTTACGGCCATCGGTGTCGACGGGGGCTGTGCGGCCACCGTGCTGGGCGCCTTCGAAGACCTGGACCGGCTGCCGGCTGCGACCCGCGAGCGCATCGCCGCGGAGCGTGTGCGGCCCCTGGGCCGCCTGCCGGAGGCGTTGTTCCTGGTGTCCGGGCAGACGCCGGCGGACCTGATCGCGCGGTTGCAAGAGCTGCAGCGCGAGCCCGCGGGCCCGGTCACGGCGATCGCCCCGCGCTGGTGCCACCCCACCCCTGCCGCCCTGCGGCTCTCGATCGTCGCCGGCACCCACGCCGAGCTGCAAACGCGCTGCGGCCAGGCCATCGCGCACCTGCGCGAGCGGCCGAACCAGCCGCTCGGTGAGGTCGGCCCGATCGCCTACGCCCCGCGCCCGCTGGGCCCCGACGCCCAGGTGGCCTACGTCTTCCCCGGCTCCGGCGCCCACTACCCCGGCATGGGGCTGGAGCTGGGCGCCTGGTTCCCGGAGGTGCTGCGCGCGCAGGACGCCGCCACGGGCAGGTTGGCGGGCCAATTGCGCCCCGCGGCCCTGGCGCCCTGGCGCCTGACGTGGCCGGCGGGCTGGGAAGCCGAGGTCCAGGCCGGGCTGGCGGACCAGCACCAGGCCTTGCTGCTCGGGCAGGTGGGCTTCGGGGCGATCGCCCACGACCTCGTGAAGCGCTTCGGCCCGCCGCCCGCCGCGATCATCGGCTACTGCCTGGGCGAAACCGCCGGCTTCGTGGCCACGCGCACCTGGGCCGACCGCGACGAGCTGTTCCGTCGCATGGACGCCTCCCCGCTGTTCACCCGCGACCTGGCCGGCCCCTGCGAGGCCGCGCGCAAGACCTGGGCCTGCCTGGCCCACGAGCGCGTGGACTGGGTCATGGGCCTGGTCGACCGGCCGCGTGCGGTGGTGGAAGCCGCGCTGGCGGGCGTGCCGCGGGCCTACTTGCTGATCGTCAACGCGCCCACGGAGTGCGTGATCGGCGGCGATCGCGATGCGATCGAGCAGGCGCTGAAGCGGCTGGACGGCACCTTCCGCGAGATCCCGGGCGTGACCTCCGTACACTGCGAGGTCGTGCAAGCCGTGGGCGACGCCTACCGCGCGCTGCATCACCATGCCACCACGCCGCCCGCGGACGTGCGGTTCTACAGCGGCGCGTATGGCGAGTCTTACGCGGTGACGCCGGATTCGGCGGCGGACGCCGTGCTCGCCCAGGCGACCGGCACGTTCGACTACGTGCGGCTGGTGGAGCGGGCCTACGCCGACGGCGTGCAGGTGTTCCTGGAGATGGGGCCGCGGCGCTCTTGTACGCGCATGACCAAGGCGATCCTCGGGGAGCGGGAGCACCGGGCGATGTCGGTTTCGGGCCGCGAGCACGAGCTGCGGACGCTGTTGATGGGGCTCGGGCAGGTGTTCGTGGAAGGGCTTCCGGTGGATATTGCCGGGTTGTATGGGGGCGAGGGCGAGAAGCCCCGTGGGCCGGTGACGGTCGTGCGGTTGGGTGGGGCGCCGTTCGTGGTGCCGAAGCTCGTGCCCGTCGTTGCGGCTGCGCCGGTCATGGCGTCCGCCGTTCCCGTGCGCGGGGTTGCGGCGGTGTTGGATGCGCGGCCTTTGCATGCGTTGGCGCTGGCGAACCAGGCGGGCGCCGAGGCGCATGATGCGTTCTTGCGGTTGGCGCAGACCCAGATGGCGAACCAGATGGCGATGTTGGCGCATCAGCAGCAGTTGCTGGCGGCCCTGGCCCACCGGCCGGTCCTGGCCGTCCCGGCGCCAGTCCAGCCTGTCTCGATACCGGTCCAGCCCGTCGCGGTACCGGTCCCGCCTGTTCCGGCACCGGTGCAGGTCATCGCGGCGCCCGGTCCGTTCATGGACCGCGCCGCCTGCCTGGCCTACGCCACCGGCGCGGTCGGCCCGATCCTGGGCCCGCGGTTCGCCGGTGCGGACGCCTACCCCACCCGCGTGCGCCTCCCGGACGAGCCCCTGATGCTGGTGGACCGCATCATGGAGGTGACCGGCGAGCCCCTGTCCATGACCCATGGCACCGTCATCACGGAGCACGACGTCCTCCCCGGCGCCTGGTACCTCGATGGCGGCCGCATCCCGACCTGCATCGCGGTCGAGGCGGGCCAGGCCGACCTGTTCCTGTCCGGCTGGCTGGGCATCGACTTCGAGACGCGTGGCCTGGCCTGCTACCGGCTGTTGGACGCGGTCGTCACCTTCCACGCGCCGCTGCCGGGCCCGGGCGCGGTGATCCGCTACGACATCGCGATCGAGCGGTTCGCGCGGCAGGGCGACACCTGGATCTTCTTCTTCCACTTCGAGGCGGTGGCCAACGGGAAGCCGCTGATGAGCATGAGCAAGGGCTGCGCCGGCTTCTTCACGCCAGAGCACCTGGCGAGCGGCAAGGGCATCGTCTACACCGCCCTCGACCTGGCGGAACTGCCCGGCAAGACCACGCCGGACTGGCGCCCGCTGCTGCCGCTGGCGCGCGAGACGTACGACGACGCGCAGCTCGACCGCCTGCGCGTGGGCGACCTGGCGGGCTGCTTCGGGCCGGCCTTCGCGGGCTTGCCGCTCCAGACCCCGGCGCGGTTGCCAGGCGACAAGATGCGCCTGGTCCACCGCATCACGGCGATCGAGCCGACGGGCGGGCGCTTCGGGCTGGGGGCGATCGAGGGAGAGGCGGACATCCACGCGGACGACTGGTTCATCACCTGCCACTTCGTGGACGACATGGTGATGCCCGGGACGCTGATGTACGAGTGCTGCTGCCATACGCTGCGGGTGCTGCTGTTCCGCATGGGCTGGGTGGGCGAGCAGGACCAGGTGGTCTACGAGCCCGTGCCAGGCGTGGTGAGCCAGCTGAAGTGCCGCGGGCAGGTGCTGGCCCACACGCAGAAGGTGACCTACCGGATTACCGTGAAGGAGCTGGGCTACGAGGCCGACGGGACGCCGTACGTGCTGGCGGACGCGCTGATGCTGGCGGACGGCAAGCCGATCGTGCACATCGGGAACATGTCGGTGCGGGCGAGCGGGTTGAAGAAGGTGGCCCTGGAGGCTATGTGGCAGGCCGTGGCACCCCCTCCGGCTGCCGCCACCTCCCCCGCGAGGGGGGAGGGCGCAATGGCCATGAGTCCTCCCCCCGGGGCGGGGGAGGTGCCCGGCAGGGCGGAGGGGGTCTCCCGCACCTACGGCCCCGAGACGATCCTGGCCTACGCCACCGGCAAGCCCTCCGAAGCCTTCGGCGATCGCTACCTGCCCTTCGACACCGACCGCATCATCGCGCGCCTCCCTGGCCCGCCGTACATGTTCCTCGACCGCGTCACCGACGTGCAGGGCGAGCCCTGGGTCTTGAAGGCCGGCGCCTCGTGCATCGCCCACTACGACGTCCCCCCGGACGAGTGGTACTTCGCGGAGGAAGGCCAACCCACGATGCCGTTCGCCGTGCTCCTGGAGATCGGCCTGCAGCCCTGCGGCTGGCTCGCCGGCTACGTGGGCTCGGCCCTGACGTCGGAGGAAGACCTGAGCTTCCGGAACTTAGGGGGCCAGTTCGTCCAGCACCGGCCCGTGACGCCGGATGCCGGCACGCTCCAGACCGCCGTGACGTTGACCAAGGTCTCGCAATCCGGCGGCATGATCATCCAGGAGTACGCGCTGGAGGTCAGCTGCCAGGGGTTGCCGGTGTACTCGGGCACCACCAGCTTCGGCTTCTTCACCAAGGCCGCCCTGGCCCAGCAAGTAGGCGTGCGTGGCGCGGCCCTCTACGACCCCACCCAAGACGAGCTGCAACGCGCCGTCCCGCTCTCGCTGACGGCCGGCCGCATGCCCGTCCCCGGCGACATGCTGCGCATGAACGACGGCGTCGAGCTCTACATCCCGGACGGCGGGCCGCACGGGCTGGGCTACGTGCGCGGCTACAAGGACGTGGACCCCAAGGAGTGGTTCTTCGCGGCGCACTTCTACCAGGATCCCGTCTGCCCCGGCTCGCTGGGCCTCGAGGCGATGGTGCAGCTGATGAAGCAGGTGGCCGCCCAGTACCACCGTGGCACCTTCGAGGTCATGCCCGCCGGCCACGCCCACAGCTGGATCTACCGCGGGCAAATCTTGCCCACCAACAAGCGCGCCGTCGTCGAAGCCGTGATCAAGCGGGTCGAACCCGACCTGATCGTGGCCGACGGGCTGCTCTGCGTGGACGGCCTGCCGATCTACCAGATGACGGACTTCGCGGTGCGCATCGTATGAAGTACGAGCGCGTCTTCCTGGACGCCATCGGCTACGAGCTGGCGCCCAACGTCGTGACCTCCGACGCCCTGGAAGCCCGCCTGGCGACCCTCTACGACCGCCTCAAGCTATCGCCGGGCCAGCTGGAAGCCTGGACGGGCATCAAGGAGCGTCGCTGGTGGGACCCTAACCACAAACTGTCCGACGGCGCGACGGCGGCTGCCGAGCGCGCGCTCGAACAAGCGGGGAT
>JAQBPE010000477.1 GCA_028287685.1 Cyanobacteria bacterium RYN_339
GCGTCGATGGTGATCTGGTCGTCGGTACGGTCGCGGGCCTCGATGCCGAGGTCGTAATATTTCAGGTCGATATCGAGATAGGGCAGGATCAGCCGTTCGCGGATCATCTTCCAGATGATGCGGGTCATCTCGTCGCCGTCGAGCTCGACGACCGGGTTGATGACCTTGATCTTGTTCATGCTCTCACTCTCCTATGCGGGATGACATACCAGGATACCCCTGTGTACCCTCGCTCGCTAGCCCTTCTTCTTCACCAGTTCCAAATCGTACCCGTCCAGGTCGCGCAAGAAGGCCACGCGCGAGCCGGAAGGCAGCTCGTAGGGGCCGCTGACGAGGGCGGCTCCGGCTGCCTGGGCGGCGGCCAGGGAGGCCTCCAGGTCTTCCACCTTGAAGGCCAGGTGCACCAGGCCCAGCGGCACCGGTAAGTCGTCCACGTCCTGCGCCAGCTGCAGCTCGGCCGCCTGGCCGGCCAGGGTCAGGAAGGCGATCTCGCTGGTGCCGGGGCCGGGGCGGCGGCTGCGCAGCTCGTAGCCGAAGGCGGCCTGGTAGAACGCCACGGCGGCGTCGAGGGAGCGCACGCGGAGCTTGGTGTGAAGGAATTGCACGGTCATCGGCCAAGCATACCGGATCCGGGATATGTTATGGTGCTGGGCTATGTTGAAGGGTAAGATCGTCCACCACGCCAAGTTCGGCTCGGGCACCGTCGTTAGCGAAGCTGCCGACACGGTTTCCGTGCAATTCCGCAGCAGCGAGCAGCGGAACCGCGGGGTCACGCGAACGTTCATGAAGACGGCGCTGACCGACGATGAAGCCTTTCCGCACAAGCTCAACCCCGATTTGAAATAGGAGGACCCATGGCCGACTTGGACACCACCGCAGACACCACCACGGCTTCCGGCCTGGGCTACACCGTCCTCCAGACCGGCGACGGCGACGTCGCGGCCAAGGGTGCGCGGGTTTCCGTGCATTACACGGGCTGGCTGACGAACGGGACGAAGTTCGACTCGAGCCATGACCGCAACAGCCCGTTCCAGTTCGACCTGGGCGAAGGCGAGGTCATCAAGGGCTGGGACGAGGGCGTGGATGGGATGAAGATCGGCGAAAAGCGCCGGTTGGTGATCCCCGCCGGGCTGGGCTACGGCTCGCGGGGCGCGGGCGGCATCATCCCGCCGAACGCGACGTTGGTCTTCGAAGTCGAGCTGCTCGGCCTCAACTAACCCAGGTTGCCTCTCCCCAGACGGGGAGAGGCACTTTTTTTCCTTACGACAGCGTCTCCGCTGCACTCTTGCGCGCAAACCGGTAAAGCACGAACGCCATCGCCGCGAACGGCAGCAGCGCGAACAAGTCGCTCCCCGCGATCCACAGCCCGGACAGGTCGATGTACTTGTCGTACTCCGCCCCCGCCAGGCCCGCGACCACCACGCCCGCGATGGATCCGCCCGCGATCAGGCCCGAAGCCAGCAGGATGCCAGGCGAGAACTCGGCCTCCGCGGCCTCCGCCCCGCCCTTGCGGCGATCGGCCCAGGCGCGCACCATGCCGCCGACCATGACCGGTACGGACGTCGAGATCGGCAGGTATGCGCCCACCGCGAAGGGCAGCGCTGAGACGCCTACCAGCTCCATCATCAACGCCAGGAACACCCCCAGCAGCACCAGCCCCCAGGGCAGCTTCTGCGTCAGGATCCCGTCGATGATCATGCTGAACAGGCGCGCCTTGGGCGCGTCCAGCTTCGTTACCTTCTTGCCGTTCACCTCGGACACCGTCCCCGCGATGCCCGGGTCCACCAGGAAGGCGATCTTGCCCGCGTCGTTCACGAGGTAGCGCCCGACGGGCACGTTCTGCGTGGTCTCGGGCATGTAGAGCACCTTGTAGCTCTTGCCGTCCGGGCCCTTCTGTACGGTCGCGTCCGGCGCGACGGTGGCGGTGTAGGCGGGGTATTCCCGCGGCACCACGGTGGTGTAGGCGTTGTTTAGGAACAGCAGCGTCCAGCCGATGGCCATGGCGCTCGTGATCACGCCCACGCTGATGGCGATTTGCTGGTACATGGGGGTCGAACCAACCAGGTAACCCGTCTTGAGGTCCTGGCTGGTGGTGCCGCCGTTGCTCGCGGCGATGCAGACGATCGCCGCCGTCGACAGCGCCATGGCCCGGTAGGACACGCCCGTCCAGCCGATCGCCAGGAACAGCAGGCAGGTGATCAACAGCGTCGCCACCGTCATCCCCGAAATGGGGTTCGACGACGAGCCGATTTCACCCGTGATGCGCGACGACACCGTCGTGAAGAAGAAGCCGAAGATCACGATCAGCACGGCCGAGACCCAGTGGATATGCAGCACCGGCGCGAGCCAGATGGCCAGGATCAAGGCCAGCGAGCCGAAGACCACGACGGTCATCGGCAGGTCTTTCTCCGTGCGCAGCGGCACGTGCGGGTGGGCGGCCTCGTCCTTGCGGGTGGCCGTGAAGGTGGCGATGCCGCGCGAGAAGGCGCGCACGATCGTGGGCAGCGAGCGGATCAGGCTGATGATGCCGCCCGTCGCCACGGCGCCCGCGCCGATGTAGAGGATGTAGGCGTTGCGGATCTCGTCCGGGCCCATGTCCTTGATCAGCTTGGTGGCCGGGAACATCGGGGCGGTGAGCCCTTCGCCGAAGATCGAGATGGCCGGGATCAGGATCAGGTAGGACAGCACGCCGCCCGCCATCATGGTCGCCGCGGTGCGCGGCCCGATGATGAAGCCCACGCCCAGCAGCTCCGGCGAGATCTCTGCGGAGACGGAGCCGCCCTTGTACCAGGTGAAGATCTTCTCGGGCACTTCCTTCCAGAGGTGGGTGCCGGCGTTGATCAGCTTGTAGATGGCGCCCAGGAAGAACCCGGCGAAGACGGTCTTGGCGTTGGTGCCGCCCTGCTCGCCCACGATCAGCACGTCGGCGCAGGCCGTGCCTTCCGGGTAGGTCAGCTTGCCATGCTCATGCACGATCAAGCCCTGGCGCAGCGGGATCATCATCAACACGCCCAACAGGCCGCCCAGCAGGGCCACCATCAGCACGCGGATCAGCTCGAGGTCCTGGCCCATCAGCAGCAAGGCCGGCATGGTGAAGGCCACGCCTGCAGCCAGCGACTCGCCCGCGGATCCGGTGGTCTGCACGATGTTGTTCTCGAGGATCGAGGCGCGCCCGAAGGCCCGGAACAAGGTGATCGAGAGGACGGCGATGGGGATGCTCGCCGAGACGGTCATGCCGACCTTCAGGGCCAGGTACACCGACGAGGCGGCGAAGATGATGCCCAGGATCGACCCCAGGATCAGCGCGCGGATGGTCAGCTCCGTCGGAGACTGGCTGGCCGGCACGAAGGGCTGGAACTCGTGGGTTTCGGGGATCGGAAGGGCCATTTGGGTCTCCGTGCTGGGCGATGCGGACTTGAGGAGGCTAACCCGGAAGCGTCTGCGAATCAAGAGGGCAAGGTTTAGGGAATGGTAAGCATGCAACCGCCCGCCTGGAGGAGGCCGCCATGATTCCGCCCACCAACCCAGTCGCCACGCCGACCGGCAGCCTCGCCCTCCAGGGCGACGACCCCATGCTCGCAGCGGACGACGCCGCCGAGCCGGACGACGACGCGCCCGCAGGCATGGGCAGCGGCGATCAGGCCGCCATCCCGAAGCCCAAGACCGGCTCCACGTCGCAGCTCTCCTTCGGCCGTCCGAAGCTCGAAATGGGCTCGAAGGGCAACCAGGTCAAGGATCTCCAGCGGCTCTTGAAGGCCCATGGCTTCGATCCCGGGCCGTCGGACGGCAAGTACGGTGCCAAGACGCGGGCCGCGGTCATTGCCTACCAGAAGGCGCACCACCTGGTGGTGGACGGCTGGGTCGGTCGCCAGACCTGGGGCTCGATCGACGGGGGCGGCAAGCCCGGCGCCTCGTCGCCCGGCGGCTCGCCTGGTGCGGCGCCCGGTGTGGCCCCCGGCGCAGCGCCCGCACCCGCGCCCGAAGGCCTCCCAGGCGCCGCGGCGCCAGGACCCGGCGGCGGGGCCGTCGACATCCCGTTGTCCGACGAGCAGATCGCCAAGGCCCTGCGGATCCCGCTCAAGAACGTCCAGGAGAACTGGCCCTACCTCAAGGCGGCCCTGGCCCAGCAAGGCATCACGGACCGCAACAGCGCGCTCGCCATCCTGGCCATCTCCGCGCGCGAGAGCGGCATGCGGCCGATCCTCGAGTACGCTAGCGGGCAAGCCTACGAGGGCCGCAAGGACCTCGGCAACACCCAGCCCGGCGACGGCCCGCGCTTCAAGGGCCGCGGCTTCATCCAGCTGACGGGCCGGGCCAACTACCGCTACTACGGCAAGAAGATCGGCGTGGACATCGAGAACAACCCGGAGCTGGCCCTGCGCCCGGATGTCGCCGCCAAGATCGCGGCGGTGTACTGGAACGACCGCGGCATCCCGCGCCTGGCCCAGGCCGGCGACTGGGTGGCCGTGAACAAGAAAGTGGCCGGTGACAACACCGGCCTCTCGATCATGCAGCGGAACCTGGCGGCCCTACAGGCCCTGCTCTAGCCCCAGTTGGTCGGGACGGCGCCCGCCTCGTCCAGCAGGCCTTGGGTGGCGCCCATCTTCATCATCAGCGAGGTGGAGCTGCCCTTGACCAGCTGCAGCTGCTGGCTCATCAGCGCGGGCACGGGGAAGATTTCCTTGGTCAGCAGCTTCTTCCAGTTGTCGGCCACGCCGCGGATCACGTAGTCGCCGTCGTAGGGGCCGGGGCCGGCCACGCGCGTCGCGCCCTTGCACTCGCCCTTGTCGAGCTCCAGCACCACGCCGACGGGCTGTACGCCCTTGGCTTCGTCCGCCAGCAGGGCGAAGGTGATGGTGGTCTTCCAGTCCTTGGTGGCCTTCTTGAAGGCCTCGCTGGTCTTCAGGCGCTCCGTGAGGTCGGCCAGCCAGGCGTCGGACAGGAATTCGTGGGCCATGGGAAGAGATCCTTTGCTAAGAAGGGTTGGACCGGAATCTCATTCCCCGAAACCCCCTTAATCATCCGCCTCGCGCAGGGCCAGCTGGATGCGCGGCCGCGCTACCGCCCAGGTCGCGCCCACCAGCGGCACCCCCCACGCCAGCGCCGTCAGCCCCAACGCGGTCACGGCGATGTGGTCTGTCAACACCGCCGCGACGGGCACGAACATCATCAACAGCCAGCTGAAGCCGTCGCCGGCCGCGCCGGCCAGGATCGGCATCAAGACGTAGAAGATGGCGAACAGGAAAGCCGTCACCATGCCGGGGTCACGCGACGGGCGCGGCGCCAGGTGCACCGCCATCACCAGCCCGATGTCGCGCAGCATCAACAGCAGCACGCCCAGCGCCACGCCGAAGGCGGTCAGCATCGGGACGGAGGGGGACAGGACGGTCAAAACGCCCAGGGCGGCCACGCAGGCCACGTAGCCCACCAGCGTGAAGGTCCAGAGCGGCAGCTGGGTCAGCACGGACTGGCGATCGCCGCGCCGCCACGCCGCGGCGAGGCTGCGCAACCGCACCACGTCCTTGCGCTCGCCCAGCAGCAGCATCGGCACGAAGGCGCCGAAGACCATGGCCGCCGTGCAGACCAGCAGCGTGATCGAGCGGTTGGTGTCGTCGAAGAGCCAGCCCACCGTAAGCGGGTAGAGGTACAGCGTCAGGAAGCCCAGGAACGCCAGCCAGGTCCAGGGCCGCACGGGCTCCTGCAACTCCGCGCGGATCAGCCGGTGCGCGCCGGCCACCACCCACCCGAAGAAGGTGATGAAGGTCAGCGGCAGGAAGATCCGCATCGAGAGCGGGATCCACCAATGGACCATGAGCTCGTTGGCCGCCGAAGTGTCGAGGAACAGGGCCGCGAAGGGCGTGAGCGACGAGCCGATCACCAGCGCCAGGATCAGCCCGGCGCCCTGGTTGCCCATGCCGCGGGGCGGGCGGCGCATCGAGCGCACGGTGTTGGCCCCGGCCAGGCTGGCGAAGACGCCGAAGGCCTGCGCGAGCAAGGCCGCGGATACCAGCGTGATCAGGTCCAGCGGCAGCATCCAGAGCGGCGCGGAAGCCGCGCGGGCCAGCAGGTAGATGCCCAGCGCCATGCCGGCGCCGTACCACTCCGCGCTGGTGCTGCCCAGCACCTTGCCCACCAGCAGGTCCCAGGGGCGGTGGCCGGCCAGGCGCTGCATGTCCCAGGTGTTCGAGGTGATCTCGCCCGTGACGCTGTTCATCGCCTTGGTAGCGCCCCAGATGGAGAACAGGGCGAACAGGCCCAAGCCGGACATGGCGAAGCCCTTCGCCAACATCAACGGCGGGGCCAGCGGCTGCACCAGGAAGGTCAGCACCATGACCATGGCCACGGTGAACGGCACGCCCCAGCGGCGCATCGGCGTGAGCTCGAGCCAGAGGTTACGCAAAAGCTCCGGATTCACGGCCACCTCCTTCGAAGTGCGGTCCCACCTGGGCCAGGTAGACGTCCTGCATGCGGGAGACGGCGGCCTCCAGCGCCATCACCTCCACGCCCTGGCCCACCAGGTGCGCGACGAGCTGGGCTTGCGCGCGCTCGTCCCGCGTCCAATCCAACACCAGCACCTGGCCTTCGACGTTCGCGCTGCGCACGCCCTCCACCGCCCGGGCAGCCTCGGCGGCGGCGGCGACGTCGTTGCCCACCCGCACCCGCAGCCAGCGGGTGCCGGGCGCGAAGGCCTGGTTCACGGGCACCATCCCGCGCACGCGGCCGCCTTCGAGCGTGAGCATCCAGTTGGAGTAGTCTTCCAGCTCCGAGAGGATGTGCGACGACACCACGATCGTCTTGCCCATGTTGCGCAGCCGCTTGAGCAGCTCCGAGAGGTCGTGGCGGGCCGCCGGGTCCAGGCCGGAAGCGGGCTCGTCCAGCACCAACAGCTGTGGCTCGTGCACCAGGGCCTGGGCCAGCCCCACGCGTTGGCGCTCGCCGCGGGAGAGCGTGCCGGCGCGGCGCTCCATCAGGTGCAGCAACCCCACCTCCGAGGCCACCCAGGCCACGCGGCCTTCGAGGTCGGCGCCGCGCAGGCCATGGGAGGCGGCGGCGTACTTCAGGCAGCGGCGCACGGAGAGGTCGTCGTAGAGGCCCGTGGTGTCGGACAGGAAGCCGACGCGCTTGTGGACCTCGCGCGGCTGCAGCAGCGCGTTGATGCCCTCCACCTCGATGCTGCCGGAGAAGGGCCGGTCCAGCGCGACGAGGCAGCGCATCAAGGTGCTTT
>JAQBPE010000497.1 GCA_028287685.1 Cyanobacteria bacterium RYN_339
GTGCTGGGCCCGGTCCTGGCGCGCTTGGGCAAGGCGAAGATCCCCCTGCCCGGCGGCTGCGCCATCGGCTCCCGTCCGGTCGACCTTCACCTGAAGGGGCTGCGCGCCCTGGGCGCGACCGTCCAGATCGAGCATGGCTTCGTCGAGGCCTACGCCGAGCGGCTCTACGGCGCCAACATCTACCTGGACTACCCCAGCGTGGGCGCCACGGAGAACATCATGATGGCCGCGTCGCTGGCCGACGGCATCACGGTGATGGAGAACTGCGCGCAAGAGCCCGAAATCATGGACCTGGCCGACATGCTCAACGCCATGGGCGCTGACGTGCGTGGCGCGGGCACCGAGACCATCACCATCCACGGCGTGGAGAAGCTGCATGGCTGCAACCACCGCGTGATCCCGGACCGCATCGAGGCCGGCACCTACATGATGGCCGCCGCCATCACCCGCGGCGAGCTGCGCATCGAAGGCGTCCGCCTCGACCACATGCAGGCCGTCGTCAGCAAGCTGGCCGAAGCCGGCGTGCTGATCCAGCCGGATGGCCCCGACAGCGTGATCGTGAAGGGCCACGAAGACCTCAAGCCGATCGACATCCGCACGATGCCGTACCCCGGCTTCCCCACCGACCTGCAGGCCCCGATCATGGCGTTGCTCGCCACGATCCCCGGCACCAGCATGATCACGGAGACGGTCTTCGAGAACCGCTTCCTGCACGTGGACGAGCTGCTGCGGATGGGCGCCAACATCAAGACCGAGGGCAACGCCGCGGTCATCCTGGGCACCCGCCGTCTGACCGGCGCCCCGGTCAAGGCGACCGACCTGCGCGCCGGCGCCGCCCTGATCATCGCCGGCCTGGCCGCCGAGGGCGAGAGCGCCATCTCCGGTCTGCACCACATCGACCGCGGCTACGAAGGCATCGTGGCGAAGTTCGCCGGTGCGGGTGCGGGCTTGCGCCGCTCGCAGGTGGCCGACCCTTTGCCGGTCTAGGCGGACCCAACCCGCCGCCTTCGCCGTCTTGAAACTCTTTATTACACCCGTCGCCGTCGCGCTGGCCCTCTTGGGGGCCGGCGCGCCTGCCATGAGCGGTCCGTTGGAAGGCCCGGGCGGGCGCTCGCTGCCGGTGCAGCTGCCCGTGCCCAGCGTGGAGCCGACCCAGGCGCCCATGTTGCCGCCGCCGATGTTCGTCTTACAAGGCGACACCGTGCGCCTGGAGGTGGCCCTGCCGCCCGACGCGCCGTTCCAGGAGCGCGCGGACGCCAAGCAGTGGCGCCTGGTGCTGCCCGGCCAGCGCCCGCCCGCCGGCCTGCCCGACCAGATCGACCCCGTGTTGGGCGGTCTCAAGGCCAAGGCCGAGGGCAACGACACGGTGCTGATGCTGGACTGGAAGTACTGGTGCCCCACGGACGTGGTCTGGCGCGAGGGCCCCACCCGCATCACCGTCACCTTCCGCAAGTACTACAAGGAGACGCAGACCGAGCAGCTGGCTCCCGGCGTCCGCCACCTGCATGTGCGGCAGGCGGACCAGAACGGCCCGCTGGACGTGCACGTCTTGCGCGCCGATCCGCGCGTGCCGGGCGTGCGCGTGGCGCCTGCCATGGCGGGCGGCGAGGCGATGTTCGCGCGCAACACCGTGAGCTGGATCGCGCGGCGGAACGGGGCGATCGCCGGCGTGAACGGCGCCTTCTTCTCGCCCAAGACCGGCGAGCCGCTGGGGCTGCTGGTGATCGACGGCAAGCAGATCTCCGGGCCGTTGTTCAACCGGGGCGCGCTGGCGCTGGGCGATCGCCAGAGCTACGTGGGCAACACCCAGCTGACGGCACGCTTGCAGGTGCGGTCCGGCGAGAGCTACGACTTCGACGGCGTGAACCAACCGCGCGGCCTCAACCGCATGGTGCTCTACACCCGCTCTTTCGGCATCAGCACGCTGACCCAGCCCGGCGGCACGGAGATGGTGGTGGACGAGCGCGGCGTGGTGACGGCGGTCGGCAAGGGCGACACCACGATCCCGCCCAAAGGCATGGTGCTTGCGGCGCACGGCCAGGCCGCGGAATGGCTCGCCAAGCGCGTGGCGCTGGGCGACAAGGTCAAGATCGGCAACCCGCTGGCCGACTTCTGGCCGGGCGCCCGCCACATCCTGGGCGGCGGCCCGACCTTGCTGCTGGGCGGCGAGGTGGTGGTGGACGCGGCCCGCGAGCACTTCCAGGCCGACATCGCCCAGGGCATCGCGCCGCGCACGGCCGTGGGGATCACGGCCGAGGGCGAGGTGCTGATCATGACGGTGGATGGTCGGATTGCGAACATCAGCCGCGGGATGTCGTTGCCGGTCTTGGCGAAGTACATGCGCGATCTGGGGGCGGTGGATGCCGTGAACCTGGACGGCGGCGGCTCGACGGCGATGGCCATCGGCGGGCAGTTGGTCAACCACCCGTCCGATGGGGTGGAGCGCGCGGTCAACAACGCCTTGTTGATCTACGCGCCCACGCCGTAGCTAAGGCGCCAGCCGGTTCCGCGTCCGCGGGAACAAGCTCGCCTCGCGCACGCTCCCCAGCCCCAGCACCCTCGCGGTCAGCCTCTCGAGGCCAATCGCGAAGCCCCCATGCGGCGGCATCCCGTGCTTGAACGCCTCCCGGTAAGCCCCGAAGGCCTCGGGCGACATCCCATGCGCGACCATGCTCGCCTCCAACGCCGGCAAGGCATGCAAGCGTTGGCCGCCAGAGGTGATCTCGAGGCCACGGTAAACCAAGTCGAAGGTCTTGGTCAGGTGCGGCGCCCCGGGCACGGGCATGGCATAGAACGGCCGCTCCGTGGCCGGGAACGCGGTAACGAACACCAGCTCGCTGCCGAGCGCCTGGCAGAGCGACTTTTCGCCCTGCGCCGACAGCTCGCCCACCCGCTCGCAGGCCTCCGCGTAGGTCACGCGCGGGATCTCGGCCGGCACCGTGGGGACGCCGCCCCACAGCATCAGCTCCGCCTCGCAGGTGGCCGCCAGGTGCGCGAAGATGTGCCGCAACAGCGCCGTCTCCAGCGCCATCAGCTCCTCTTCGCCCTGGATGAAGCCGACCTCGACG
The DNA here is from genome assembly GCA_028287685.1 of Cyanobacteria bacterium RYN_339. GTDB lineage: Bacteria > Cyanobacteriota > Sericytochromatia > S15B-MN24 > JAQBPE01 > JAQBPE01. The sequence goes on from JAQBPE010000497.1 coordinate 3,069, forward strand.
TCCAGGCTCACGTACTCGCTCAGGTGCCGGCTCGTCTCGTGCGGCTCCGCCCGGTAGACGTGCCCCACCTCGAAGACGCGCTCCGCGCCGGACGCCACCAGCATCTCCTTGTAGAGCTGCGGGCTCTGGGCCAGGAAGGCTTGGCGGCCGAAGTACGGCACGGAGAACAGCTCGCTGCCCCCCTCCGTGCCGGTGGCGATCAGCTTGGGCGTGAAGATCTCCAGGAAGCCTTCGGACCGCAAATAGGCCGTAAAGCCTTCGACGATCGCCGCCTGCACCTTGAAGATGGCCGCCTGCTTCGGGTGCCGCATGGTCAGCACGCGCTGCTCCACCAACACCTCCGGCCCGCAGCCGAGCTCTGTCCCGGACACCTCCACGGGCAGTTGCCCATGGGTCTGGTTCAGCACTTCGACCTGGGTGGCCAGGATCTCGTAGCCACCAGGCGCCCGGGGGTTCTCGACGACCTTCCCCTCGATGGCGACCACGGCCTCCGAGGTCAGGTTCGGCCATTCCCCGCGTTCCAAGATGGCCTGGATCGACCCCGTGCGCTCGCGCAGGATGACGAACGTCAACCCACCCAATGCGCGCACCCGCGCCACCCAACCCTCGATCCGGACTTGCTCGCCAACCCGACCGGGGATGGCGCTTACCAACGTTCTGGACATGATGCCCTCCTAAAGCGACAAAAAGCAGCGACGCCACGGGCCTGAGCACCGTGACGTCGGAAGCAGAAGTCGCTCCGGGACCGGGCATGGCCGTACGAGGCCCGCCGTCCCGGCGCCGGATTAAGGCGTCTGGACGGGGGCCACGGTATCGGCGTCCCGGTTCATCAGGAAATTAGCGGATTTCATGGCCCTCTCCTTTCTGCATTGCGCAAATGTGGGCTAAGATCAGTCTAACAAAGCAAGCAGCCCTGATGCAACCACTTTCTTCTCCGTTCGCTTCACCGGACTACGTCCGGTACCTGGTCGGCAGCACCTGCCTGAACCTTGGCCAGACGATGCTGGGCGCCGCCCTCGGCTGGGAGATTTACGAGCGCACGCACGATGCCCTGGCGCTGGGCTACGTCGGGCTGACGGAGATCATCCCGGTGGTGCTGTTCGCGCTGGCGGCGGGCCAGGTGGCGGATAAGTACGAGCGCCGCCACGTCGTGATGCTGGCGCTGGCCGGCATGATCGCCGCGGTCCTGACCCTGGCCTGGCTCTCGCTCACGGGCGGACCCATCTGGGCGTTCTACGCCTGCATCTTCGTGACCGGCACGTCGCAAGCCTTCTACGGCACCGCGCGCTCCGCCATGCTGCCGCGCACGGTGCCGGGGGAGCTGTTGGAGCGGGCCGTCACGATCAGCTCCAGCGTCTCGCAGGGCGCGTACCTGATTGGGCCGGCGATCGCCGGCCTCGTGATCGGCCGCCTGCACCTGGCCGGGCCGATCTACTTCGTGGAAGCCGTCGCGGCGGGCATCTTCCTGGTGCTGCTGGCCGGCATGCAGCCCATGCCGGTCGCGCCGAGCGGCAAGGCGGCGGGCTGGGGCGAGGTCTTCGCCGGGGCGCGCTTCGTCTGGAACAGCGAGCTGATGTTGGCCTCGATCACGATGGACATGTTCGCGGTGCTGCTGGGCGGCGCCGTCACGCTCTTGCCCATCTTCGCCAAGGACGTGCTGCACGCCGGCCCCGAAGGCCTGGGCTGGCTGCTGATGGCCTCGCCGCTGGGCGCGTTCATCACGGGCGTCTGGATGTCGCGCCGCGCGCCGATCCGTCGCAACGGGCCCGTGCTGCTTTGGGTCGTCGTGGGCTTCGGGTTCGCCACCATCGGCTTCGGGCTCTCCACCAACATCTGGTTGTCGTGGGCGATGCTCTGCCTGGCCGGCGGCTTCGACATGGTCAGCATGGTCATCCGGTTGAACATGCTCCAGAAGCTCACGCCGGACGCCATGCGCGGCCGGGTCAATGCGGTCCACAGCGTCTTCATCGGTACCTCCAACGAGCTGGGCGGCTTCGAGAGCGGCCTCACGGCCAAGTTCTGGGGGCCGCTGCGGTCCGTGGTCTTCGGCGGCGTCGGCACGCTCGTGACGGTGGGCCTGACGGCCTGGAAGTACCCCTCGTTGCGGCGCATGGGCGCCATCCCGGACGCCGAATAATGCCTTACACCCCGATCCTCGCCACCCTCGGCTACGTCACGCGCGGCGACGAGGTGCTGCTGATCCACCGCAACGCCCGGCCCGAAGACACCCACCTCGGCAAGTACAACGGCCTGGGCGGCAAGCTGGACGCGCTGGAAAGCCCCGTCGAGTGCATGCGCCGGGAGCTGGCCGAAGAAGCCGAGATCCAGCCGACGCGCCTGATCTTGCGCGGGACGGTCAGCTGGCCGGGCTTCGGCAAGCAGGGCGAGGACTGGTTCGGCTTCATCTACCTGATCCCGGAATGGGCCGGGACGCCGCCCGCGGCCAACCCGGAAGGGGCGCTCTCCTGGCAGCCCGTCGCGCGCCTGTTGAACAACGAATTGCCTCTGTGGGAGGGCGACAAGTACTTCCTGCCGCTGGTCTTCGATCAAGACGCGCGCGCGTTCGATGGCATCATGCCGTACAAAGGCGGGAAGCCCGTTAGCTGGCGCTACGAGCGCCTGTAAATACACCAAGCCAGGGCCGCTTGCGCGGTCCTGGCCTGGTGTTGTAGACGGAATCGAAGCGGCTACTTGGGTCGGACCACCAACCGACCCGGGGAAATCGTCAGGGTGAAGTCCGAGGCGCCGGTGCCGGACAGCATCGCCTTCGGCAGCATGAACCCGTCGGGGTTCACCGAAGCGAAGAAGGCGTCGGGCATCGTCGCGTCGTACGGCAGCACCTCGATGGCGTCGCCGCGCTGGACGATGGCCACCTGGGTCGCGTTGCCGGGCAAGAGCTCGGCCTTCTTGACCAGGCCGGAGCCGATGCGCATGCGGCCCGAGGTGTCGATCTTCCGCTCGAGCACCTCTTCCACCACCGAGGAGCGGGCAGCCGAGGCCGCTTGCTGCGCGGGGGCGGCCATCGGCGCCGGGGGTGGGGGCGGAGGAGCCGACGGCCGGGCCGGGGGAGCCGACGGGGCGCTGGTCTCGGCCGGACGAGGCGTGGGAGCGGGCGGAGCCTTGGGCGGAGGCACGACGGCGCCGGAGCCGGGCACGTAGCCCTGGCCTTCCAACGCAGCCAGCGTCCCACGCAACTGGGCGCGCACGATTTCCTTGGTCGTGTCGCTCAAGCCACCGTAGGGCTTGAGCCACGGGTGGGTCTTGAAGTCGGGGTTGAGGCGAGGTCCGAAGATCCAGCCTTGCTTGGCCATCGCCACGAACCAGGCCTGGTGCGAGGCTTCGGCGATTTTCTCGAAGTCCATGTGGGGTTCCTTCGCGTCATAGTGGCGCTTTACAGGGCCAGCATAAGCGAAGAGCGCCCCAGTTTCAGGGGCGCCGATCACGAGTTCGAGAATTTGTGCCGCCGGGCTAGGGGGCCAAAACCCCGCGAACCTCCGCCAACAGGGCATCCGGCGTGATTTTCTCGAAGCCCAAATGCTTTGCCAACGCGTCGCCCGGCAACCGCTGGCCATTCGCCCACAGCCCCTGCATGAACGCCCCGGCCTCCGGGTTCTTGAACCAGGCCTCGCCGAACCGGCTCTTCAAGACCTGCTTCAGCTGCGCCTCCAGGCACCAGGCCCGGAAGTACTGCGCGGTGTAGAAGCCCCCATCGGTGGCCGCCAGGAAGTCCTCTTCGAAGTAGCGCACGCCCAGGTGCTTCGTCAGCAACTCCGCGTAAATCTCGCCCTTGCGCGCCATCGCCCCCTCGCCATGCAACTGCAGCTCGAACAAGTGGCGGGCGGCGAAGCGGCGCAGGTCGAACAGCAACATGCGGTACTGGTAGCGGCGGAACTCCTCCGCATCCCCGGCGGAAAGCCCGCCCACGTCCGTCAGCCACGCCTGCTCCAGCGTCAGGTGCTCGAAGTTGAAGGCAAACGCCTCGCACACGGAGTTGTCGCCCATGAAGCGGAACTCGAACGGCATGTCCGCGCGCGCATGGCTGAAGTGCAGCGCGTGGCCCATCTCGTGCATCAGCGCCTGGTAGTCGTCGGCGCCGCCGTGCGGCGTGATGCAAAGGTAGATCTCCTCCGGGATGCGCACGCCCATGCAGAACGCGCGCGAGCTCTTGCCCGGGCGGTTGTCGAGATCCATGGTGATGTTCGACAGCGTGTCCGCCGGCAAGCCCAGGCCGGCCAGCGTGGCGTGCAGCGCGGGCACCAGCTTGTCTTGCGGGAAGTGCGCGTCGAAGTTCGCCGCGCGGCGCAGGAACATCACATCGTGGCTTTCCAGCTCCGCGAGCGGCAGCCCCAGCGCGTCCTGGGCCCAGGCCGCCATCAGCGGCTGGTACAGCGCCTGGGTGTCGGCCAGGAAGGTCTCGGCCAGCGGGCCCATGGCGGCGAAGTCGATGCCGCGCACCATCTCGTAGAAGGCGCGGTAGTCCTTGAAGCCCAGCTCCGACTGCACCAGCTTGTGCTCCAGTTTTAGAAGGGCCATGCGCTGGGCGTTCAGCTCGTGCGTGACCTGGCGGGTGGCGTAGGAAATCGCCTTGCGCTTGGCGCGGTCCGCGGCCTGGCCGACGGCGATCGAGGCTTGCGGGTAGCTGATGTTGCCGTCCGCCACCTTCACGATCGCCTTGGCCTCCGCCTGGCCCAGGGCGTCGCCCATGGCGGCCAGCTCGCGGCGCAGCACGTTGCGGAGGCAATCGCCGTAGAGGTAGCCCAGCTGGAGCTTCAGCTCCGGATCCGCCGCGGCCTCCCAGGCCTCGCGGATGCTGGTGCGCACTTCCGGCGCCTGCAGGTCCTCGTAGCGGCCCATGATGCCGGCCATGGCCAGGTCCGGCTTGTAGCCGGCGTGGTGCTGGAAGTACTCGCGGGAGAGCTCGCTCAGGCGGTCTTCGGCGCGGCGGCGGATGTCGGTCAGCATAGGTCTCCTACTTGGTGGTGGTGAGGCGCTCGACGAGGTGGGAGGCGCTGGCGGGGTGCCAGGTCCCGGATGCGTCCCGGGCCCCGATCACCAGCTCGGACTTCTGGCGGTGGGCCTCGTTGCCGTCCGTTGCCACGATCACGGCGCGGTACTTGCCTGGTGGCACCAGCCGCAGGGTCGCGACATAACGTAAAATACCCTGCTGCGCCTGGTGGTTCTCCATGCGGCCGTTGTCGTCTACTTCCGCTTCCCCCTCTTCGATGTGCATGGCGGGGAAGTCGCCGGCCACGGCGCGCGTCTCCATGTCCGTGATGGTGTTGCGCGAGAAGTTGGCGAAGTAGTAGCCGCCCCCGGCCACGGCGAGCGCCATGGCAACCAGGGCGAGGCGGGAGCGGATTTGGCTGTTCATGAGCCGATTTTACCGGGAAACGCGCGCTTATGCTATACATGGATCGATCGCAACGCCGCGGCGCCCGCGGCTGCACGATGAAGAAAGGATCGACCCCTTGACCACCGCCGCGCACCAACAGGGTAAGTTCCAGGCCCCGACCTTGACCCCCGATCTCAAAATCCACATGCATGACCGCATGGTCTGCAGCCGCGTCGTCGACGAGGTCACGATCAAGATGAACCGGGCCGGCCAGGGCTTCTTCTGGATCGGCGGCCCCGGCGAGGAAGCCTTCGGCGCCAGCCTCGGCCTGCAGGTCAAGAAGGGCCAGGGCCCTGATTACGACTACCTGCACCTGCATTACCGCAGCAACCCCATCTTGATGGCCATGGGTGCGAACCCGGTCGATACGCTGCGCCAGATGCGCGGCACGCAGTCCGACCCGTACTCCGGCGGCCGCAACTTCGTGAACCACTACAGCATCCCCGCCTGGAACGTCTGCCCGGTCACGCCGACCATCGAGACGCAGTACGTGATGGCCCCGGGCACCGCCTGGGTGCAGAAGCGCCACGGCGGCGACGGCATCTCGATCGTCAACGGCGGCGACGCCGGCACGGCCGAGGGCGACTTCGCCAGCTGCCTGAACTGGGCCACGATCCCGGGCAAGGAATTGCCCCTGCTGATCATCGTCAACCACAACAAGTTCGGCATCTCGACCGCCTCGGACACGATCCAGTCCAGCCCCAACCTCGCCCAGCGCGCGGAGGCCTACGGCATCCGCTGGGCCGTGGTGGACGGCCTCGACGTGCAGGCCGCCTGGGACGCGATCGCGGAGGCGATGCACTACTGCCGCACGGAGCGGAAGCCCTTCTGCCTGCAGGCCAACGTCAGCCGCCTGCACGGCCACTCCTCCGCCTCCGGCGCGAACCGCGTGGACAACGAAGACGACCCCATCTCGCGCTTCGAGGCGCACCTGATCGAGCAAGGCCTGATGACCCGCGCGGCGTGCGACCAGGTTTGGGACCGCTGGCGCACGGAGCTGAACGAGGCGTTGAAGGGCGTGCTCACCGAGCCGCTCGCCAGCGACCGTGATGCCTTTATCTTCAAGGAGACCTAGCCCATGGCCACCATCGCACAAGCCATCCGCATGGCCCTCCACTACGGCGAGACGAACCTCGGCGTGACGGACATCTTCGGCGAGGACGTCGGCGCCCCCTTGGGCGGCGTCTTCACCGCCACCCAGGGCCTCGAGACGACCTGGAACTCGCCGCTCGACGAGCGCGGCATCATCGGGTATGCCATGGGCATCGCCATGGCCGGCGGCAAGCCGGTCGCGGAGATCCAGTTCTGCGACTACATCTTCAACACGATCGATCTCTTGAAGCTGGCCGGCAACACCTACTGGTCCAGCTACGGCACCTACAACATGCCCATGGTGGTCATGACGCCCGTGGGCAGCGGCATCCACGGCTCTATTTACCACTCGCACTCCTTCGAGAGCATGGCCACCCACATCCCCGGCTGGAAGATCGTCTGCCCCTCGAACGCGGTGGACGCCTACGGCCTGATGATCGCGGCCATCAAGGACCCCAACCCGGTGATGTACCTCAAGCCCAAGGCCCTGATGCGCGCCCCGTCGGAGGAGCTGATCCCCGGCGAGCCCACCGACTTCAACGAGCTGAACGCCATGATCAACGCCCCCGTGAAGGGCGATCGCGCCGCCTGGAAGCCGCGCTGGCCCGAAGGCCTGACGGACTACACGGTCGAGCTCGGCAAGGCCAAGGTCATGCGCGAAGGCACTGCCGGCACGGTGATCTCCTATGGCCGCATGCTGCCCATCTGCGTGAAAGCCGCGGACGAGCTGCGCGCTGAAGGCAACGGCCTGGCGTTCGACGTGATCGACCTGCGCACGCTCTACCCGCTGGACCTGGACACCATCACCGCGTCCGTCGAGAAGACCGGCCGCGTCTTGATCGTGAACGAGGACACGGAGGTCACGAACTACGGCGAGCACGTGATGCGCAAGCTGATCGACAAATGCTTCTACCACCTGGAAGCGCCGCCCACCCTCCTGGCCGGCGCGGACGTGCCCGGCATCGGCATCTCGCCGCTGCTGGAGGACGCCAGCGTGCCCCAGCCGGAGGAAATCAAGCAGGCGATGCGCCGCCTGGCGCAGGAGCGCTAAGGCCCGGCCGGCGGCAAGGGAGACGGGGAAGCCGCCGGCGGCTTCCCTGGAGGCGGCGAGACGTCCTTGCACGACGAGACCGCGAGCGCATCCTTGCCCAGCCACTCGGCCGCCGTCTGCAGGCCGTCGCCGTCCCGGTCGGCGTTCTGCCAGGCACCTTCCCAGGGGCTGGCGGTCGGGTTCGCGCCGGTTTCCCAGGCCTGGAATTCCGCCTTGGTGAGGGCGCAGTCGTGGTTGGTGTCGATCTTCTGGAAGTCGGCGGCGCGCATCTTCAGCACGGAGCTGTAGGCCAAGGAGCCACCACCCGCGGCGGGCGTAGGGGCCTGACAGCCAGAGACGACGATCAGCGCCAGCACGGCCAGGTTATAGCGGTTCATCGGGCCCCCTCCTGGGAGCATCCTACCCAGCGAACCCTCGCTCGCCAGGGTATGTAACGTCTGGAGGATCCGGATGTCGTCACGACGCGTCCTGCTCGGACTGGCCATCGCGTTGGCTGGTTGCCACGCCCCGTCCGCCACGCCGACGGCGAAGCGGTCGACGGTTGCCGTGCAGCCGTCCGCCGCCCCTTCCCCCAGGCTCGAGGACCGGCCGCCGGTCACCGTCACGGGCGGAGGCAGTCTGTCGCCCGTCGACCCGGCCCCCCCCACGTCGGCCACGCCGCGCCCCGTGGCTACCAACGCACCTGCGGTCCCGCTCGCGGCCTCGCTCTCCGGCACCGTCCTGGCACCGCCGGGGATTCTCTCCAACAACGGCAGCGGCATCCTGTCGAACAACGGCAGCGGCGTGATCTCCGACAACGGCGCCGGCGTCATCGCGAACAATGGCAGCGGATACCACGCGCTGTCCGTCACGCAGACCGCTTTGGCCGGCGCCAAGGTCTACGTGCTAGACGCGCAGGGCCGCACGATCCGCGGGGGCGACGGCAAGGCCCTGATGGCCACCACCGACGCCCAAGGACGCTACGCCTTCACGGGCGACCTGCCCACCCACAACTTCCTGCTGGCCGTGGAGCTTGCCGACGGCAAGGGGCTCTGGCAAGCGATCCTGCCGAAGGACGCGCCCAGCCCCCGCAAGGTCGACCTGGACGTGATCAGCACGCTGACGACCGGCTACATCCTGGGCCAGTACGTCGCCGGCCAGGCCGACCAGCAGGCCACCCTGGACAAGCTGCCGGCCGCGGCGGAGGCGGACACGCGCGCCAAGGCCGGCGCGGCGTTCGACCTGGCCGGCGACCAGGTGCCCGACCGCTTCAGCGCGGACGTGACCTTGCCCGTGGTCGAGGGCCTTCGCAAGCGCGATCCCGCCTTCGACGCCCAGATGGAGGTGGTCAAGTCGCTCCTGATCGCCGCCGGCCAGTCGGACTTCGGCAATGGCCAGGCCGCGACCAAGACGCGCTTTGGACGGCTCAAGACGGTGCTCCCGCTCCCCGATGGCAGCTTCTGGCTGTGTTCCGAGGACGATGGCCGCATCTGGAGCGTGGACCCCGCGGGCACGCTGCATGCGTTGGCGGGCACCGGCGTGAAGGGCGCGGCCCCGGCCGCCGGCCAGGCGGCCACCGCTGCCGCGCTGGCCCGCCCGCTCGGCCTCACGCGCGACGCGGCCGGCAAGCTGGTCTTCATCGACGGCGAGAAGCTGTTCCGCGTGGGCGACGACGGCAAGCTGGCCGTGGTCTGCGACCGGGTCGCGCGCGCGGAGGCCGTCCTGCCGGGCGGCGCCGACACGTTGTGGGTGCCCGACTTCAACGGCAGCGCCTACCGGGTGGTCGGCCCGCGCGCCGGCACCGCCTTCCCGCCCGACTTCAGCGCCTCGCTGCCCGTGGGGGCCAGCCCGGGCCGGCTACAGTCGGCCGGCAGCCGGGCCGACGGCGGCGTTTGCCTGGTCACGGGGTACAGCCTCTCCGCGACGGACGGCTACGCGGTGGAAGGCGCCGGCTGCATCCTCGACGCCGCCGGCCACGCCGCCGCGCCGCCGGCCTTGCCCGGCCACCTGTTGGGCGTGGCCCAGGACGGCACGTGGGCCAGCCTGGACCTGGACGGTTCGCTGGTCTTCACCTCGCCCGACGGCAAGGTCTTGCGCTGCCCCGCCGCCCAGGTCGCCAAGCTGCCGGCGTTCGGGCCCTTCGCGCAGATCAAGGCCAACCACGTGGACGCGAACGGCTTCTGGAACGTCAACTTCGCCTTCGGCAACGGCAAGGCCTACGTCTTCAGCATGTACGAGGTGCACGAGCTGAGCGCGGACGGCACCGTCCGCCATGTCGCCGGCCTGGACCCGGCGCGCGTGGCCGACGGCGACGCCAACGCCGTCAGCCTGGACACGCCCACGGGCCTGGCGCCGGGGACGGACGGCACGCTGTACCTCACGGACGACGCGCTCAAGCAGGTGCTGAAGCGCGACCTCGCGGGCAAGATCACGCGCTTCTCCGGCATCGGCGGCTGGGAGATCTCGCGGCTCTCGCGGCCGTCGGCCAACAAGGCCACCCTGACCTACGGCAGCAGCCCGCCGATCGAGTTCGGCGTGACCTACGCGGCGCCCGCGGCCCTGGCGCGTTACAGCTTCCCGTCGCTGATCCGCCAGGACGCCAAGGGCCAGGTGATGGTGTTGGACATGTCCAGCTTCTTGCGCCGCCTTGAGCCCAACGGCGACCTGAAATCTGTTCTGGATACGGGCAGCGGAGCCGCGGTGGCAGACTACTTGCCCCAGCCCGACGGCACCACGCTGGTGGCCTTGGCGGACGCGGCGGGCGCGCGCGTGGTCCGGTTGGCGGCCGATGGCCAGCAGACCGTCGTCGTCACGGTGCCCGGCCTGAAGTATAACTACAGCGGCATCCCCTTGAACCTGGCCAGCGGCGCCGATGGGCGCGTTTACGTCTTGGCGAGCGACACGCTGTATCAGGTCACGGCAGGCGCCCTGGCCCCGCTGCACAAGGACGACCGCCTGCTGTCCACCCCCGACTCCGGCATGGGCACGGTGGCGCGGCTGGCCGTGGACGCCACCGGCCGGCTCTATGCGACGATCGACGACATGTTGCTTCGCTGGGCGCCGGGCGGCAGCCCGCTGGAGGTGCTTGCCGGGCCGGGTGGCAAGCTTCTGAACGGCACAACGGCGGATGACAGCCTCCAACAGCCGCTGAGCCCGGCCTTCGGGCCCGGGGGCGACCTCTACGTGGTCGACCGGGGCAACAAACAGGTGAAGCGGCTGGCTGCAGGCCAGCTATAAGCCACATCACGAAGGCTTATGCCCTGTTTAGGCTTGCTTCTGGTAAGATGCTCTCGAAACCGAAAACCCGCAAGGAGAGCCAGATGCCCCAGATTGAAACCACGCCCGAATCGCTCAAAACCATCTACGAACGCATGGCCACCAACGTCGCCGCGGTGCGCAAGCGCCTCAACCGGCCCCTGACGTTGTCGGAGAAGATCATTTACGGGCACCTGGACAAGCCGGAAGACCAGCTGCTCGAGCCGGGCAAGGCATATTTGATGCTGCGGCCCGACCGCGTGATCATGCAGGACGCCACCGCCCAGATGGCCATCCTCCAGTTCATGCAGGCCAACGTGTTCCAGACCGCGGTGCCGTCGACCGTCCACTGCGACCACCTGATCCAGGCGTACCAAGGCGCCAACAAGGACACGGAAGTCGCCACCGTCACCAACCGCGAGGTCTACGACTTCCTGAGCAGCGCCTGCGCCAAGTACGGCCTGGGCTTCTGGGGCCCCGGTTCGGGCATCATCCACCAGGTCGCGTTGGAGAACTACGCGGTGCCCGGCGGCCTGATGATCGGGTCGGATTCGCACACCCCCAACGCAGGCGGCCTGGGCATGATCGCCATCGGCGTCGGCGGCGCGGACACGGTCGACGTGATGGCCGGCTTCCCCTGGGAGCTGCTGCACCCGAAGCGCATCGCCGTGGTCCTCACGGGCGAGCTGAGCGGCTGGACCGCGCCCAAGGACATCATCCTGTGGGTGGCAGGCCAGCTGACCGTCAAGGGCGGCACCAACGCCATCGTCGAGTACATCGGCCCCGGCGCCCGCACGCTGAGCTGCACCGGCAAGGCCACCATCTGCAACATGGGCGCGGAAATCGGCGCCACCAGCTCCGTCTTCCCGTATGACGACCGCATGGGCGTCTACCTCAAGGCCACGGAGCGCGGCGACCTGATCTCCGTGATCGAGGCCCACCGCGAGCTGTTCCAGCCCGACGCGGAGGTGGAGTCCAACCCGGAGCCTTACTACCACCAGGTCCTGCACCTCGACCTCAGCTCCTTGGAGCCCCACATCGTCGGCCCCCACTCGCCCGACCTCGCGCGCCCCATCAGCCAGCTGGCGGCGGACGTGAAGGCCAACAGCTACCCCGAGCGCGTGACGGCGGCCTTGATTGGCTCTTGCACCAACTCCAGCTACGAAGACATGACGCGTGCCTGGGACGTGGCGAAGCAGGCGCAGGCCCACGGCACCAAGGCCCCCGCGCCGCTCTCCATCTCCCCCGGCTCCGAGGCCGTTTACGAGACCTCGCGCCGTGACGGGCTGCTGGAGCCGCTGGAAGCCATCGGCGCGACCGTGATGGCGAACGCCTGCGGCCCCTGCATCGGCCAGTGGAAGCGCGACGACTTCAAGAAGGGCGAGAAGAACTCCATCGTGAGCTCGTTCAACCGCAACTTCCCCGGCCGCAACGACGCCAACCCGGACACCTTCTCCTTCATCGCGAGCCCCGAGATCACGATCGCGCTGGGCCTGGGCGGCAGCCTGCTGTTCAACCCGCTCACGGATAGCCTCAAGGGCGCCGACGGCAGCGAGTACAAGCTGCGGGCGCCGGCCAAGGCGCCCGAGGTCCCCGCCAACGGCTTCGTGGGTCGTATGTACGGCTACGTGGCCCCGGCCGCGGATCCCAGCGCCATCGAGGTCAAGGTGCCCGATGGCTCGGAGCGCCTCCAGATCCTGGAGCCCTTCAGCGCCATGGTGCACTCGCAGTTCACGAACATGCCCGTGCTGGTCAAGACCAAGGGCAAGACGACCACCGACCACATCTCGCCGGCCGGCCCGTGTCTGCGCTTCCGGGGCCACCTGGACCTCATCTCGGACAACATGCTGACGGGCGCGATCAACGCCTGGACCGGCGAGCGCGGCACCACCACCAACGTCTACACCCAGGAGAAGAACGTCGACATCCCGACCGTCGCGCGGGAATACAAGGGCCGCAAGACCAAGTGGGTGATCGTGGGCGACGAGAACTACGGCGAAGGCTCGAGCCGCGAGCACGCCGCCATGAGCCCCCGCTACCTCGGCTGCGCCGCGGTGATCGTGCGGTCCTTCGCCCGCATCCACGAGACCAACTTGAAGAAGCAGGGCGTCTTGCCGCTGACCTTCGCGGATCCCGCGGATTACGAGAAGATCCGCGAGGGCGACAACATCTCGCTCGAGTACCTGGCGGAGCTGGACCCGGTCCGCTCGGTCAACGCCCTGGTGTCGCACACCGACGGCAGCCAGGACATCGTCCCGCTGACGCACACGCTGAACCTCGAGCAGATCGGCTGGTTCTACGCGGGCGGTGCCCTGAACCTCATGAGGCAAAAGGGCACGCTGACCGGCAGCAAGTAAGCACGCTCCGAACTAGGTCATAACGTCGTTTGAGGCCTCCAACCGTGGGTAAGACCATGGAAGGAGGCCGTCATGCGAAGGATCGTAAGCGCCCTGGTCTTGAGTTCGGTCTTG